>NZ_JNZR01000034.1:0-142088 GCF_000717585.1 Micromonospora globosa | reverse complement strand
TCAACAACGAAGGACGCGTCAAGCTCGACGACAAGTCCCTCATCAGCAACAACGACCCCACCAACTGCGCCAACACCGTCGAGGACTGCTTCAACTGACCTGACGGCCCGGGGTACGCGACCGGCCCCCTGCCACGAAACGTGGCAGGGGGCCGGTCGGCCGTGCGGTCAGCTCTGGACGAACACCGCCACGCTGCGCGCGGGCACGGTGAACGTGCCGGCGGCCCGGTCGAACGACGCGGTACGCAGCGCCGGGTCGGCCGAGTTCCGCAGCACCGGATGCAGTGCCACGTTCGCCCCGCGCAGCCCGGTGACTGTCTGCTTCGCCGTCTCCGGCGTGGCGTTGAAGACGACTGTCACCGACTTCCACCTCCCGTCCAGCCCTCGCGCGTCGAGGGTCATGGTGAGCACGCCCGGGGTCTCCTTCGTCCCGGACAGCGGGAACGCCACCCGCTTCTGCACCTGGGCGGCGGTGTCGAGCCCGAACACCGGCGAGGACCGGCGGACGCGCAGCAGCTCCGCGTACCGGGCGTCGGCCAGGTCCATCGCCGCGCAGTCCGGCACCAGCGACGGATCGGCCAGCAGCGGCTTCGCGTACGACCACTTGTCCTTGTTGTCGGCCTCCGGCGGCAGGCCGGCGCCGAACCCGTTGCCCTGGGCGCAGTCCCACCGGATCTGGTTGAACCAGTCACCGGAGTTGTACGAGTTGCGGTCCAGCGACTTCGAGCGCAGCCGCTCCGAGCCGGTGGTCACGAACCCGGCACCCTGCCCGAGCGCGGTGGTCGCCAGCGCGAGCACCTGCATCCGGGCCCGGTCCTGCGCCGAGGTCCCCTGCGGCAGCTTGTACGCCAGCGCGTCGTACAGGATCTCGTTGTCGTGCGCGTCGACGTAGGTGACCGCCTCGCCCGGCGCGGCGGTGTACCCGGCCGGGGCGCCGTTGTAGTCGACCTGCGCCCCGGTGACCCGCTTGCCGGTGGAGTCGGTGAACCGGTAGCCGCGCAGGTTCCCGGTCAGCCCCACCTTGATCAGGTCGTGCTGGTGCAGCAGCCGGGCCCGCTGCTCGGCCGCCGAACCGTTGACGTCGTCGCCGTTGGGGTCGGTGTAGAGGCCGGAGGCGAAGCCCTGCGCCCGCGGGTTGGCGTCGAACGGGCCGCCGCCGCGCACCGCGTCGCGGAGCCGGTCGTTGAACGTGCCGACGCCGGTGCCGGCCATGTTGGCCTGGGTGGCCTGCGTGAACCGGGCGTCGTCGGCGACCTCGCCGAAGTTCCAGCCCTCGCCGTACAGCAGGATCTTGCGGCCGTCCACGCCGTCGCGGGCGAGCGTGAGCTTGTCCAGCGCGGCCCGTACGGCGAGGATGTTCGCCCTCGGGTGGTGGCCCATCAGGTCGAACCGGAAGCCGTCGACCTTGTACGCCTTGGCCCAGGTCACCAGCGAGTCCACCACGAGCTTGCCCATCATGGCGTGCTCCGGCGCGGTGTTGGCGCAGCAAGTGGAGTTGGCGACCGTCCCGTCCTCCAGGAGCCGGTGGTAGTAGCCCGGCACCACCTGGTCGAGCACCGACTTCGGGTCGGCGCCGGCGGCCGAGGTGTGGTTGTAGACCACGTCCATGACCACCCGCAGCCCGGCCTTGTTGACTCCGGCGACCATCTGGCGGAACTCGGTGGTGCGCTTCGCGCCGTTCGGGTCGGTGGCGTACCCACCCTCGGGCACCGTGTAGTGCAGCGGGTCGTACCCCCAGTTGTAGCCGTCGGTGCCGGCGACCGCCGCGACGCACTTCTGCTGCTCGTCGGAGTCCGGCGGCAGCGCGGCCAGGTCGCAGTTCGGCCGGGCCTGGTCGGCCCGCTTCTCCGGGATGGTGGCGAAGTCGAAGGCCGGCAGCAGGTGCAGGTGGTTGACCCCGGCGTCGCCGAGCTTGCGCAGGTGCTTCATGCCGGCGCTGTTCGGGTCGGTGAACGCCAGGTACGTGCCCCGCCGGTCGGCGGGAACCGTGGTGTCGGCGATGGAGAAGTCCCGTACCGACAGCTCGGAGATCTGGACCTTGGACGCCGGCGGCGCGGCCGGCTTGCGCAGGTTCGCCCAGCCGGCCGGCGCGAGCGCCGGGTCGGTCAGGTCGACGATCTGGCTGTGCGTGGAGTTCGGCGCGAGCGCCACCGAGTACGGGTCGGTCACCGACGCGGTGACCATCTTCTGCGTGGCCGGCTGCCACGCCTGCACCCGGTAGCGGTAGTAGCGGCCGTTCCACGCCTTGGAGCCGCGTACCGACCAGACGCCGGTGCGGTCGTCGCGGCGCATCGCCACGGTGGCCGGCTGGGCCGTGGGCGAGTCGAACAGTTCCAGCGACACGGTCCGCGCGGTCGGCGCCCACACCGCCAGGGTGGGCACCCGGCCGGCGAACGTCGGCCCGAGCTTCGCGCCGGTCGCCGCCGCGTAGACGTCGTCGAGCACGCCGGGGATCTGCACGCCGGTGGCGGCGAGCAGCGCGCCCTCGGCGTCCCGCTCGGTCACCACGATCTGGCCGCGCAGCGCCGCCGGCACCCGGGCCAGGTCGGCGCGGTCCAGCGAGAAGGCGCGCGAGGCCCAGAGATGGGGGTACGCCTGCCGTTGCGCCTCGGTCAGCCCGTTGCGCTGCGCCCGCAGCGCGATGGTGGTGTACGTGCCGGTCAGCTCACCGTCGGCGAGGCCGATCCCACCGGCCGGGGCGACTGCCAGCGCGTACCGCCTGCCGTCGGTCGGCCCGGTCGCCCACGCCACCGTGGACCTGTCGATCCACTGCGCCTTCTGCTTGGTCAGGTCGAGATCCTTGGCGGCGCCGGACGTGGTGGTCGGCAGCAGCCGTCCCTTCACGCCGGCGAGCAGCCACACCTCGCGCCCGGCGGTGGCGAAGTCGAGCCGCTGGTCCTCGGGCTGATCCTTCTCGTCGCCTCGGTGGATGATGTAGCTCAGCCCGGTCGCCCCGGCGGCGAGGGGCACCCGGAACACCGCGCCGTACGCGTCGGTCTTCTCCGGCTTGAGCGGGGCGGCCCAGTCGGTCGGGTTGGCCGCGCCGTCCCACAGGTGCAGGCCCCAGCCGTCGTAGTTCCCGTCGGCCTTGCGCCAGTGGATCAGCGCGGTGTCCTGGGCGACGGGCGGGTCGGGTTCGCCGGTGGCGGCCTGCCGCGTCGGGTAGACCGCCGGGTCGCCCTGCTTGACCCAGATCTCGCCGGTCGCAGTCACGTCGATGGTGCGGTCGTTCGCGACGTCCTTGTTGCCGTCGCCGTCGATCACGAGGAACCCGACCGTCTTCGCACCGGGCTTGAGCTTGACCCAGGCGAACCGGCCGTACGAGTCCTCACCGGCGAACGGCTGCCCGGCGGGCCATTCCGTCACGTACGCCGGGTCGATGTCGCCCCAGGCGTAGAGCCGCCAGTCGTCGTACCCGCCGGCCGGACGCTGGTAGTGCACGATCGCCCAGTCCCGCGACGCGCCCTGGGCGGGGGTGCCGACGGTGCCGGTGGCCCGGGCGGTGGCGGTGCGGCCCTTGCCGTCGCGGACCACCGCCTTGTACTCCACGCGGGTGCCGCCGGGCAGGCCGGTCAGGTCGTGGTGCACGGTGTACGGCGCGCGGTGCGCGGTGCCCAGCAGCGTCCACTTGCCGCCCGCGACCCGGGCGGCGAACGTGACGGTGGCGAGCGGGTCGCCGGTCACCTGGGCGGTGACGGCGGCCTTGCCGGGGACCGGGGTGTCGCCCGGCTCGGTGATCGTGATCTTCGGTGCCCCGGCCTGCGGGATCGCCCGGTCGGCCTTGAGCACCAGCGCCGACATGGCCGGCACGGTGACGCTCAGCTTGCCGTCCGCGCCGGCGGTCGCGCCGGTGGCGCCGCCGTACACGCCGGTGAAGCGGGCGCCGGCCGACCAGGTGTCCACTGTGACAGTCTGCGGCGTCGCGGCGTTGTTCACCGCCGCCACGTACTCGATCCGGTCGGTGGGCAGGACGCGGGAGAACGCGAAGACGCCCGGCCCGTCGGCCGCGTACCGGGTCACCTGCACGCCGTCGCGCAGCGCCGGGTGCGCCGTCCGCAGCTCGCCCAGCTCGGCGATGGTCCGGTAGAGCGGGTGGCGGGTGTCGTACTGGTCGGCGGCGTGGGTGCGGGTGGTGCCGATCAGGTCGTCGTCGAGGTAGTCGGCGGTCCGCGAGGCGAACATGTCCTGCCGGGCGTCCTTGTCGCCGCCCGGTCCGGTGAAGCCCTGCTCGTCGCCGGAGTAGACGACCGGCTGGCCGCGGGTGAGGAACATGAGCTGGTGGGCGAGCCGGCTGCGGTTCAGCTGGGTGGCGTCGTCACCGCCGGCGGCGGCGACGAACGAGCCGATCCGGCCCATGTCGTGGTTGCCCAGGAACGTGGTGAGCCGGTTGGCGTTCGTGTCCCGCGCGGAGTACAGGTCGTCCTTGGCGTAGACGTCGGCGAGCGTCTTGGCCGAGCCGTCGGCGGCGGCGTACCCGCGTGCCGCCTCCTGGAACGAGAAGTCGAGCGTGGCGGGTAGTCCGCCCTGCCGAACGTAGGTGGACTGGATCTCCTGCTCGGCGCTGTAGACCTCGCCGAACATGAAGAAGTCCTTCTTGCCGGCCTTCGCGGCGGCGGCGTCGATGCCGCGGGCGAACTGCGGCCAGAAGTCGAGGTTGGCGTGCTTGACCGTGTCGAGGCGGAACCCGTCCACGCCGGCCTTGCCGATCCACTGGGCGTAGATGTCGGTCATGCCGCGGACCACCTCGGGACGCTCGGTCCACAGGTCGTCGAGGCCGAAGAAGTCGCCGTACTCGCTGTTCTCCCCGGCGAAGGTGGAGTCACCGCGGTTGTGGTACATGGTCGGGTCGTTCAGCCACGCCGGTACCTTGACCTTCGCGTCGGCCGGGGTGGCGAACACCGGGGTGTACGGGAACGACGTCGAGTTCACCGCCGGGAACTTCCGGGTGCCGTCGGCGTAGTTGCGGTCCTCGAAGGGACGCCCCTGCGCGTCGCGGTACGGCGCGGACTTCTTGTCCACGTAGCCGTACTTGTCCTCGGCGTACCGGATGACGTCGGCGGTGTGGTTGACGATGATGTCGAGGTAGACCTTGATGCCCCGCCGGTGGGCCAGGTCGACCAGCTTCTTCAGCTCCGCGTTGGTGCCGAAGTGCGGGTCGACCTGGGTGAAGTCGGTGATCCAGTAGCCGTGGTAGCCGGCCGAGACGTCCGCGCCGGTGCCCTGCACCGGCCGGTTCTTGAAGATCGGCGCGAGCCAGATGGCGGTGGTGCCGAGCCCCTGGATGTAGTCCATCCGGTCGATCAGGCCCTTGAGGTCGCCACCGTGGTAGAAGCCCTTGTCGGCCGGGTCGAGGCCGGTGGTGAGCCGGCCGCCGGTCAGACCGCCGGTGTCGTTGCGCTTGTCGCCGTTGGCGAACCGGTCGGGCAGGACGAAGTAGAACTGCTCGGCCTTGGCGGTGCCGGTGCCGGCCTTGAGGAGCGCGTCGGGGGACGGCTCGCGGTTCCACTGCGGAGCATTGCCGGCGGCCAGGACGTCGGGGGTGGCGGCCGGGGCGGTGGCGTCGGCGCCGAGCTGGTGGAGGGCCACCGGCACGCCGACGAGAGTGAGTACGAGGGAGGTGACCAGGGCGAGCAGCGCCTTGGGGGATATCGGCGGCGGTTTCATCGACGGCCTTTCTCTGGTCGCTGATTCGCCCGCACGCTAGCCCTTGCCGAAACATTCTGCAATACCTTGCAAACCATGCCGCAACAAAGCAGTCACCTTGCAAGAGGAGACACTCGCGCCGGCCCCGACCGGACCGCCGGATCTAGCGGTCGGTGCAGGGCGTGCCGTCGACAGTGCAGCTCACCGGCCGGGTGCCGGCCCGCTCGATGTGGAACCGCACCGGCACGGACTGCCCGGGGGCCAGGTCGAACCCGCTGCGGTAGGTGAACACGCCGTCGTCGAAGCGGAACACGCCCTGCTCGGCGCCCTCGACCCAGGCGGTGACCAGCCGGCCACCGGGGAACACCGCGCGCACCGTCCAGCCCTGCGGCGTACGCGCGGTGTTGACCAGCAGCACCTCGCCGATGAAGCCGCCGTCGAAGGCGCTCATCACGCTGTACCGGCCGGTCACCGCGGACGGCGGCGGCGCGGGAGGCGGCGGCGGGGGCAGCACCGGCCGGGCCACGCCCCGAGGGCTGGGGGTCGGCGCGGCCGGCGTCGGCCGGGCGGGCAGCACCGTGGACCGGGGAGACAGGCCCGGCACCACCGGAGCGGTGGCGGCCACCGGCGACGGGCCGGTGGCGCTGACCGCCGTGGGCGTCAGCGGGACGTGCGGCAGCGACATCACCGGATCCGCCGGACCGGCCGCCGGGAACGTACGCCGGCCCCGCACCGAACCGAGCGCCACCACCAGCAGGACCACCATCACGACCACGCCCGCGGCGACGAGGATCCAGGGGGACGAGGTCATGGCGGTCCCGGGCTGCGGGCCGGGACGACGCGTGCGGGACATGGTCCTCCTGTCGGGGTCCGGGCCAGCGTAGCCACACGGACCGGGTCGCGGCGAGCACTCCGATCGGGGCCTGCCGCACGGCGCGGGCACCTGATACCTTGCACGCCGATCAATGACCACAATGGCTCGTCGAGCCGGTAGGACGGTTGGCCAGTGAGTGAGTGGCAGGGCAACATCCGGCGGGCGTCCACGGCGGACGCAGCCGTCGTGACCGCGATCCTCGCCGAGGCGTTCATGCGGGATCCGGTGAGCGGCTGGGTCTTCCCGGCCGACGACCACCGCGCCCGGGTCCATCCCGCCTTCTTCGGACCGTTCGTCGCGCTGGCGCTGCGCACCGGTGAGGTGCACGTCGCCGGCGACGGCCTGGGCGCCACGCTCTGGCTGCCCACCGGCGAAGGACACGACGCCGACGAGGGCGACGAGTTCGACGAGATGGAGGCCGCGATCGGCGCGGAGGCCATGAAGCGGTTCGGTGTGCTGGACGAGATGATGAGCGCCCGGCACCCGGCTGAGCCGCACTGGTACCTGCCCTTCATCGCGGTACACCCCGACCATCACGGCAAGGGCGTCGGCTCGGCGCTGCTGCGTAACAAGCTGGCCGAGCTGGATCAGGCCGGCACCGCGGCGTACCTGGAGGCCAGTTCGCCGCGCAACGCCGCGCTCTACGAGCGGCTCGGATTCCGGCGCCGCCCGCTCACGCTGGACCTGCCGGAGGGCCCCAGCCTCTACCCGATGTGGCGCGACCCGGCCTGACCGGTACCGTCCCGCCCCGGCTCGGCCCGGGGCGGGACGTCATCGCCGTACCGTCGTGGTGGTGACGTCGAGCGCGCCCACGACGGCGGCGAGCAGCCCTTCGAGCTGAGCCGGCAGGAACCGGCGGCAGTCGCGCATCCGCGTGGCCACCTGCGGATCGAAGATGTGCGTGGCCAGCCCGACCGCCTCGGCGAGGGTCGCCAGCAGCAGCGTGCCCGGGTCCAGTTCGGCCGGGGACGAGTGCATCAGCATCGCGGTCAGCCGCACCCGCGGTGAGGCCGCCTGGTTCGGGTCGATGGCCGGCCAGCGCACCATCCGGCCGATCAGCTTGCCCTGCTCGCGCCGCAGCACGCCGGCGGTGACCAGCCGGGTGCCGACGCGCTCGTTGATGTTGAGCTGGGTCCGCAGGTAGCGGATCCACAGCCGGGCCGGATGCGCACCCTCGCGGCGCAGGATCTCGGTGATCAGCAGGTCGGTGAGCGGCTCCTGCCACAACCGCGGATCGACAGCGGCGATCCCCCCTCCGTCGAGGGCGATCCGGCCCTCGAACATCAGCTCGGCGAGCGCGGCGCCGGCCAGCCCGCACTCCAGCCGGTCGACGGCGACATGTGGCTTGCCGGTGAACTCGTCGTGTCCGATAAGGAACAGCGCATCCGCAAGCCGGTAAGTGGCCTGCGCCCCGGGGTAGGTCATGGTCCATCCTCGAACGGTGGCCGTGATCGTCGACACGGGACGGTACGGCATGACCACGCACAGCTCAATTCCGGCCGATCACGCGCACCCCAATCGATATCGAAGCGGGGTTGTCACGATCAGTGATCACCAATACCCTGCTTCAGGTTGTTCCGAAGTAGACACCTCAATCCCCTCACCCCCTCCCCTGGAGAAGCCTTGTCCTCCGATCCGTTCTTCTCCGACGGTGGGCTGCGCCGCGGTCGTCTCGGCACCGCCCACCTCGTCTTCTTCACCGTCGCCGCGTCCGCCCCGCTGACCGTTCTCGGCGGTGGTGTCACCACCATGTACGCGGTCAGCGGCAACATCGGCGCCGCGCTCGGATACGTGCTCCTCGCCGCCGTGCTGGCCGTCTTCGCCACCGGCTACGCCGCGATGAGCCGGTACGTCGCCAACGCCGGCGCGTTCTACGCGTACATCGCCAACGGTCTCGGCCGGGCCGGCGGGGTGGCCGGCTCGGCTGTCGCACTGGCGGCGTACAACGCGATCCAGATCGGTCTCTACGGCCTGCTCGGCGCGATCCTGGGCGACTTCATGGACGCCAAGACCGGCATCAGCCTCGACTGGTGGGTCTGGGCGCTGCTGGCCTGGGTGTTCATCGGCGCGCTCGGCGTCCTGCGCATCGACCTCAACGCCACGGTCCTCGCGGTGCTGCTCATCCTCGAGTGCGTGGCCGTGCTGATCTTCGACCTGGTCGCCTTCGCCAACCCCGACGGCGGCACCGTCACCACCGCCGGCATCAGCCCCGGCCACCTGTTCGGCGCCGGCTTCGGCGCGGTGCTCGCGTTCACCATCGCCTCCTTCACCGGCTTCGAGAGCGGCGCCATCTACAGCGAGGAGGTCAAGGACCCGCGGCGCACGGTCGCCCGGGCCACCTACATCGCGGTCGCGTTCACCGGCCTGTTCTACGCCTTCTCCGCCTGGGCGCTGACCGTGCTCACCGGTCCGGAGAACGCCCCGGCGGCCAGTGCCGAGGCGGGGCCGGGCATCATCTTCGGCGCGCTCGACCAGTACACCGGCGCGGTCGTCGCGGACATCGCCAACGTCCTGTTCATCACCAGCGTGCTGGCCGCCCTGCTGTCGTTCCACAACGGCGTGGCGCGTTACCTGTTCGCCCTGGGCCGGGAGCGGGTGCTGCCGGGCTTCCTCGGCGCCACCTCCAGCCGCAGCGGCGCGCCCGTCGCGGGCTCGCTCGTGCAGAGCGTCCTCGCAGTGGTGGTGTTCCTGGCGTTCGCGATGACCGGCCGTGACCCGGTCATCGACCTGTTCACCTGGCTGTCCGGCGCCGCGGCGGTCGGCGTCGTGCTGCTGATGACGCTCACCTCGGCCTCCGTGGTGGGCTTCTTCCGGGGCCGCCCCGGCCCGGAGAGCGCCTGGCAGCGGGCGATCGCCCCGGCGCTCGGCACGGTCCTGCTCACCGCCGTGCTGCTGGTGCTGCTGTTCAACTTCGACGCGCTGCTCGCCCCCGACACCGCGAGCTACCTGAAGTGGCTGCTGCCGGCGATCCCGGTGGCGGCGGGCGTGGTCGGCCTGATCTGGGGCGCGATCCTGCGCACCAGCCGGCCGGACACGTACCGCCGGATCGGCCAGGTCACCGAGGAGGGCCTGCACGAGCCCGGCCTGCACCCGGCCCCCGAGGCCGACCGCTGGGCCGGCGCCCACCACCGCTGACACCGGTCGGTGCGGCGGCCGGCCCGCGTGGCCGGCCGCCGCACCACCACGATCAGGCGGTACGGATGACGGTGCAGATCACCGGGCCGTCCTCGGTGGTGCGCAGCAGATAGCGGTAGCGCTCGCCGGGCACCGCGCCGCCCTGGCTGTCCAGGAACTCCCAGCGCACCGCCACCTCGGTGAGCAGCGCCGAGATCTGCTGCACGTCCTCGATCTGCGCGTTCGCCGCGACGAGTTCCCGCTCCTGGTAGTCCGGGGCGGCGCCGACGAAGCTGAGCGCCACCGCCGCGGGCGAGGTGAACGAGAAGCTGTAGGTGTCGGCGACCACCAGCCCGGGCAGGGCGTAGCAGCCGGCGATGGCCGGCACGTCGGCGGTGGTCAGCGCCACGCCGTACCGGTCGAAGAAGTCGGTGAGCGTGTCGAGGTCGGTGGAAGCCGTCACGACGCTCCTCATTACCGGCACGCCCCGGCGGCAAACCTGGTCAGCGCGGCGGGATCCGCACCTCGATCTCGGCACCGAGGTGCGCACCGCCGTTGAGGGCCAGGTCGTCGCCGCTCCAGAACCGCCCCGGGTCGTACCAGTTGGGCCGTCGCCCGGCGGGCAGCAGGCCCATCGCCTCGTAGGTAACAGCGACCACCTCGGCGCAGTACGCCGTCTCCAGTGCTGCGGCGTTCTCCCTGCTGGTGTCGCCGATCCTGCTCGTGTCGGCGGTCCTGCTGGTGTCGGCGGTCCTGCTGGTGTCGGCGGCCCTGCCCCGGAGGCCGCCGAGGCTCAGGCGGGGCGGGTGCGGCAGCCGCCCCCGGGCCCACCGCCAGGCGAGCTGCGCGGTGGACGGGAACGGCGTCCCGTCCAGACGAGCCACGGTACGCAGCACCGCCTCCTCCATCGCCGTGTCGGCCGGCGGTTCGAGCTGGCGCAGCCAGCCCCGCTGGCCGTACCGGTTGCCCCAGACGCAGACCGCGTCCCGCAGGTCGTGCAGCTGCACGCCGCGCTGGTGGGTGCCGGTCCACATGTCCGGCAGCGAACGGCCCAGCTCGGCGTGCCACATCAACGGCGGCATGTCGTCGAGCACCACGGCCATGCCCACGTGGTTCACCGGGCTGTTCGTGGTGAGCTGGATGGCCCGGTCGGGCACGCTGCGCCCGCGGAACACCCACAGATCGCCGGTGCGGGTCAGCTCCACGGCCTCGTCCAGGCTGATGCTCATGGAGGACTACCCTATGCGGATGCGGCAACGGATGCGGTGGTGGAAGGTACTCGGGCTCGCAGGTCTCGCCGGCGTCGCGGCGACCGGAGTGGTCGTGGCGCGGGCCGAGCGGCGGCGCCGGGCGTACACCCCGGAGGAGATCCGGGACCGGCTGCGCGAACGGCACGCCAAGGCGTCCTCGTCGTCCTGACCGGACAGTCGCGGGCGGCGGATTCTCCTACCATCGCCATGATGGGAACCGTTTTCTGGGAGAGCCCGTTCGTCCTCGATCCCCCGCCCGCCGCCGTGGAACGGCACGGCGACGTCGACCTGCACGTGCCCGCCGGCGACGGCCGGCATCCCGCTGTCGTCGTCGTGCACGGCGTACCGGGGCCGCCCGAAGCACCCGACGCGCGGGACTGGCCGCTCTACCGCGGCTACGGTGCGCTGCTCGCCGAGGCAGGCGTGCTGACCGCGATCCCCCGGCTCACCGTCGCGAGCCCCGACGACCTGTACACGGTCGCCGCGCGGGTCGCCGCCGCCGCCGAAATGCTCCGCGCCGACCCGCGCGTCGACGCCGACCGGCTCGGGCTGTGGTTCTTCTCCGGCGCCGGCCTGCTGCTCGGCGACTGGCTCCGCGACCCGCCCGCCTGGCTGCGGGGCGTGGCCGCCACCTATCCCCTGCTGGCGCCGCTGCCCGGATGGCCGCCGGTGGACCCGCGCTTCCGCCCGATCGACGCCCTCGACCTGCCCGCCGGCGCAGGTGTCGGAGCCGCGCGGACGGAGGGCGCGGCACGGCCGACGCTCGTGCTGACCCGGGCCGGGCGAGAGCGGCCCGAGGTCGCCCCGACGATCGAGGCGTTCACGGCTGTCGCGCAGCGTCGCGGCATCCCGTTGTGCGTGGTGGACGTGCCGAACGGGCAGCACGGATTCGACGCGCTGGACCACACCGAGGAGTCCCGCGCCGCCGTCCGCACCGCCCGCGACACCCTGCTCACCCTGCTCACCGCCCCCTGACCGCCGGCACCCGCCCCGCCCCGTCGATCATGAAGTTGACGGCGTTTTCTGTCCGTTCTGTCGCCGCCAGCTTCATGATCGACGCTCTGGAGTGGTCGGGTCGGGTGCGGCCGGTCCACCGTGACCCCGCACTGCTCGCCGCCCCACCCACCCACATCGGTGATCAGGGAGTTTGTGTCACTGCGAGAGCTGCTGCAGGACACAAACTCCTTGATCAACCGGGTGGGGGCGGGCAGCGCAAGGGTCAGGCGGGGCCTGGCGAGGGCAGGCAGCGCAAGGGCGAGTGCCGGGCCGGGCGAGAGCGGGACCAGGCGAGGGCGGCGGCGCAGAGGCGAGGGCACGCCGGGGCAGAGGCAGAGGCGAGGGAAGGCGCTGGGGCGGGGGTCAGCGGTCGGCTGCAGGGACCGGGGTGGGCTGGTCGGAAGGCTCGGACACGTGCAGGCGCCTGGCTCGGCGGCGCAGCCACGCGGTGCTGACCACGCCGGCCAGCACCGCCAGCACCAGTCCGGCCCAGGAGATGTCCTTGAGCCAGTGCTCGGCGGCCTGCCCGAGGTAGAACAGCAGGTAGGTGGTGCCGAACGCCCACACCAGCCCGCCTGCGGCGTTCGCGACCAGGAACCGGCGGTACGGCACGCGCAGCGCCCCGGCGAGCGGCCCGGCGAGGATGCGCAGCAGCGCGACGAACCGCCCGAAGAACACGGCCCAGACGCCGTGCCGGGCGAAGCTCAGCTCGGCGCGGGCCAGGTGTGCCGGGCCGAGGTGTTTCGGGAAGCGCCGGCCGAGCCGTTCCAGCAGGGGGCGGCCACCACGGCGGCCGACGGCGTACCCGACGGAGTCGCCGATGATGGCGCCTGTCGCCGCGGCGGCGGCCACCCACTCGGGCCCGACGGCGCCTGTGGCGGCGAGCAGGGCGGCGCTGACCAGCACGATCTCGCCGGGCAGCGGGATGCCCATGCTCTCCACGCCGATCACCCCACCCACGAGCAGGCAGATCAGGGCCGGTGGGAGCGCGGCGAGCCAGTGCTGTACGTCGACCACCCGCCCGACCCTACCCGCGCCGGGTCAGCCCGCGGGGGCCAGAAACTCCAGCCGGTTGCCGTGCGGGTCGTACGTGTGGAACCGACGCATGCCGGGAATCTCGTCGTCGCCCCAGGTCACTGTGTGTCCGGCGGCGTCGAGGCGGGCGGCCAGCTCGTCCAGGTCGGTGCGCAGCAGCGCGGGGTGCGCCTTGCGGGCCGGGCGGAAGTCGTCCTCGACGCCCAGGTGCAGTTCGGCGTCGTACCCGGTGAACCAGCAGCCACCGCGGGCGGCGAGGGCCGGGGGTTTGGGCTTCTCGGTGAGGCCGAGCAGGCCCGCGTAGAAGGAGCGGGACGCGTCCTCGGAGCCGCGGGGGCAGGCGAGCAGGACGTGATGGATCATGGTGGCACCTCCTCGTCCCGCAGCGTGGCACGAGGTTGCACGAATAGCAAGACGGACGTACGGTTTTGTAGAGACCGACGCAGGTAAGTGTTGCCTAAGCACGGCAGCGCCCCGGCCGGTGCGACAAACTGCTCAGGACTACTCACGGTCGCTGGTGTGAAGGAGTACGACGTGGCGAGCCTCGACACCTTCGGTGCGAAGACCCAGCTACGCGTCGGAGACGCGAGCTACGAGATTTTCAGGATCGACAAGGTGGAGGGCCACGAGCGACTGCCCTACAGCTTGAAGATCCTGCTGGAGAACCTGCTGCGGACCGAGGACGGCGCGAACATCACCGCCGACCACATCCAGCAGCTCGGCGCGTGGGACGCCACCGCCGACCCGAGCGTGGAGATCCAGTTCACCCCGGCCCGGGTGCTGATGCAGGACTTCACCGGCGTGCCCTGCGTGGTCGACCTGGCCACCATGCGCGAGGCGGTCCGTGACCTGGGCGGCGACGCCACCAAGGTCAACCCCCTCGCTCCGGCCGAGCTGGTCATCGACCACTCGGTCATCGCCGACCTGTTCGGCCGCGAGGACGCCTTCGAGCGCAACGTCGAGCTGGAGTACGAGCGCAACAAGGAGCGCTACCAGTTCCTGCGCTGGGGTCAGACCGCGTTCAACGAGTTCAAGGTCGTCCCGCCGGGCACCGGCATCGTGCACCAGGTCAACATCGAGTACCTGGCCCGTACGATCATGGAGCGCAACGGCCAGGCGTACCCGGACACGGTCGTCGGCACCGACTCGCACACCACCATGGTCAACGGCCTGGGCGTGCTGGGCTGGGGCGTCGGCGGCATCGAGGCCGAGGCCGCGATGCTCGGCCAGCCGGTCAGCATGCTGATCCCCCGTGTCGTCGGCTTCAAGCTCTCCGGTGAGATGCCGGCCGGCACCACCGCCACCGACCTGGTGCTGACCATCACCGAGATGCTGCGCAAGCACGGTGTGGTCGGCAAGTTCGTCGAGTTCTACGGCCCCGGCGTGAGCGCGGTGCCGCTTGCCAACCGCGCCACCATCGGCAACATGTCGCCGGAGTACGGCTCGACCGTGGCGATCTTCCCGATCGACGCCGAGACCGTCCGCTACCTGGAGCTGACCGGCCGCGACGCGTCTCAGGTCGCGCTGGTCGAGGCGTACGCCAAGGAGCAGGGCCTCTGGCACGACCCGGAGCGCGAGCCGGAGTACTCCGAGCGCCTGGAGCTGGACCTCGGCACCATCGAGCCGTCGCTGGCCGGCCCGAAGCGCCCGCAGGACCGGGTGCCGCTGGGCAGCGCCAAGACGCTGTTCCGCGCCGCGCTCAGCGACTACGTGGCAGCCGACGAGACCGGTGGCGACCCGGGCCGCAAGCCGGGCGTGCCGCAGCAGGAGAAGCCGTTCGGCGCCGACGGCCCGGCCGACGAGGCGTCGGCCGAGTCGTTCCCGGCAAGCGACTCCCCCGCCAACGGCGTGAACGACCCGGCGGACGCGCCGCGCGACCTGGAGACCGCCGCGGTGGGCGCGGGCGGCCGGGCCAGCAATCCGGTACGCGTGACCGGCGCCGACGGCGTCGAGTACGAGCTGGACCACGGCGCCGTGGTGATCGCCGCGATCACCTCCTGCACCAACACCTCGAACCCGCAGGTGATGATCGGCGCCGCGCTGCTGGCCCGAAACGCGGTGGAGAAGGGCCTGGCCCGCAAGCCGTGGGTGAAGACCACCCTGGCGCCGGGTTCGAAGGTCGTCATGGACTACTACGACCGAGCCGGCCTCACGCCGTACCTGGAGAAGCTCGGCTTCAACCTGGTCGGCTACGGCTGCACCACCTGCATCGGCAACTCCGGCCCGCTGCCGGAGGAGGTCTCCGCCGCCGTCAACGACGGTGACCTCGCAGTCGTGTCGGTGCTGTCCGGCAACCGCAACTTCGAGGGCCGGATCAACCCGGACGTCAAGATGAACTACCTGGCGTCCCCGCCGCTGGTGGTCGCGTACGCGCTCGCCGGCACCATGGACATCGACCTGGCGAACGAGCCGATCGGCGAGGACGCCCAGGGCAACCCGGTGTTCCTGCGGGAGATCTGGCCGAACAGCGCCGAGATCCAGGACGTCATCGCCTCGGCGATCGGCGCGACCGGCTTCAGCGCCGCGTACGCCGACGTGTTCGCCGGTGACGAGCGCTGGCAGTCGCTGCCGACCCCGACCGGTGACACGTTCTCGTGGGACGGCGAGTCGACCTACGTGCGCAAGCCCCCGTACTTCGAGGGCATGCAGCAGGAGCCGGCCCCGGTCCAGGACATCGCCGACGCGCGCGTGCTGGCGAAGCTGGGCGACTCGGTGACCACCGACCACATCTCCCCGGCCGGTTCGATCAAGGCGGACTCCCCCGCCGGCAAGTACCTGGCCGAGCACGGCGTGGCCCGGCACGAGTTCAACTCGTACGGCTCCCGCCGCGGCAACCACGAGGTGATGATCCGGGGCACGTTCGCCAACATCCGGCTGCGCAACCAGCTCGTCCCGGGTGTCGAGGGCGGCTTCACGGTCAACCACCTGACCGGCGAGCAGACCTCGATCTACGACGCCTCGATGGCCTACCAGGAGGCGGGCGTCCCGCTGGTCATCCTGGCCGGCAAGGAGTACGGCTCGGGCTCGTCGCGTGACTGGGCCGCCAAGGGCACCATGCTGCTGGGCGTGAAGGCGGTCATCGCCGAGTCGTACGAGCGGATCCACCGCTCGAACCTGATCGGCATGGGCGTACTGCCGCTGCAGTTCCCGGGCGGCGAGACCGCCGAGTCGCTGGGCCTGACCGGCACGGAGACGTTCTCGATCAGCGGCGTCACCGCGCTGAACGACGGCGACACCCCGCGCACGGTGAAGGTCACCACCGACACCGGCGTGGAGTTCGACGCCGTGGTCCGCATCGACACCCCGGGTGAGGCGGACTACTACCGGCACGGCGGCATCCTGCAGTACGTGCTGCGCCGCATGATCGCCAGCTGAGTTCTTCATGTAAGGAAGGGCCCCTTCTTAACAGACGTCTGTTAAGAAGGGGCCCTTCCTTACATCTCAGCGGAGGCGGAGCGCGACGGCGCGTGCCTCGGCGTCGGTGAGCGGCAGGAACCACAGGAAGCGCCGCACGATCGCGATCGGGTCCGGGCCGTCGGGCCGGCCGCGCAGGTCGCGGATGGCCTGCCGGGTGAGCCGGGAGAACTCGGGGATCATCGTGGCGCGGCGGGCGGCGTCGGTGGGCGCGGCCCGCAGGGTCGGGCACGGCCAGGGCTCGCCGCAGCGGTCGCAGCGCCAGGCCGGACCGCACGCGCGGTGGCCGGTCAGCGGCAGCACCACCCGGGGGTACGCCGATGTGGGTGTCGGTCCGGTCATGCCTCCACCGTGCCGAGGGTGCCCGAACAATCACACAGCGTTGTGTAATCTCCTTCGGACGGTTCTTTTGCTCCGGGGAGGAATGGGCATGAACCACGCCTTCGTCACCGCGCTGGCCGGCGCCGGCCACACCGCCGAGAGCCTGGCGGAGCGGCTCGGCCTGCACCCGAAGACGGTGGCCCGGTGGGCGAACCCCGGGCACATCCCGCAGAGCCGGCACCGCGCGACTGTGGCGAACCTGCTGGGCCAGCCGATCGAGGCGCTCTGGCCCGACGCGGTCCGCCGCCGCGAGCCCGTCTGGTTCCGCCCGTGGGTGGACATCGAACGCGAGGCGGTCGCGCTACGCACGTTCGAGCTGGCGTGGGTGCCGGGTCTGTTGCAGACCGAGGCGTACGCCCGGGCCACGTTCATCGGCCAGCCGCTGACCGCCGACGAGATCACCGACCTGGTCACCGCCCGGCTGGACCGGCAGGGCATCCTCACCCGGCCGCGCGGGCCGCTGTACGTCGTGGTGCTCGACGAGCAGGTGCTGCGCCGCGCCGCCGCCGGCGACCGGGCGCTGATGGCCGCGCAGGTGGCCCATCTGCTCGCCTGCGCCGAGCTGCCGAACGTGCAGCTCCACGTGGTGCCGGCCGACACGCCGACCTATCCCGGGCTGGACGGGCCGTTCGTCATCGCGGAGCTGCGCGACGGCAACCGGGTGGCGCATGTGGACAGCCAGGCCCGCGCGCAGATCATCGAGCAGCCCTCGGAGATTGCTACCCTGGAGCGTCGGTGGGAACGCATCCGGGGCGAGGCGCTGCCCCGCGCGCGGACCCTGGAACTGCTGAGGGAAGTGGCGGCGGCATGGACCTGAGCGGCGCCCGGTGGCGCAAGAGCACCCGCAGCGGCGGCAACGGCGGCAACTGCGTCGAGGTCGCCGGCAACCTGCCCGGTGTGGTCGGCGTCCGCGACTCGAAGGACCCGGCCGGGCCGGTGCTCACCTTCACCCCGGCCGCGTGGACCCGGTTCGTGACGTCGGCCCGCCGCTGAGCCCGGTCAGGCCAGGCGCGCGGCGTACACGTGCACCGGATCCCCCGATTCGGACGTCGTCGCACGCTCGAAGCTCAGCCCGATCCGCTCCGCGACCCGCTGTGAGGGCATGTTGTCCGGGTGGATGATCGCGACGAGACGGTCGACGCCCAGCCGATCGCGCTCGTGGTCGCGACACGCGGCCGCCGCCTCCGTGGCGAATCCGCGACCCTGCATCCCGGTCCGCAGGTGGTAACCGACTTCGACCTCCATCACCCCGTCCACCGGCTGCGGAGTGAGACCGCAGTCGCCGACGAACTCGCCTGTCGCCCGTGACCTGAGCACCCACAGTCCGAAGCCGTGGCCGCGGTAGAGGCCCTCGTTCCAGCGGATCCAGTCCAGTGCCTCCGCCCGGATCTTCGGTCGCCGGTAGTAGCGCATCACAATCGGGTCGCCGAGAAGGGCGGCCATGTCGTCGAGGTCGTCGACGGTCATCTCGGCGAAGGTCAGTCGTCCGGTGGCGGGCGGCGGATCAGCAGTCATGGTGGCCCCGGCCCCTTCGTCACGGCTTCGAGGCTACCGAGGCCGAGCGCCGCTCACGAACCGGCGGCAACGAACGACCGCTGAAGCCGGCATCCCACTCATCGTGAAATTGCAATTCGGTGATGTCCCTCGCCCCCCGATCGCACATCCGACACCGCAAACAATCGACGTCCATGATTCGTTGACACGCTCCGAAGCCCGTCGATACGTTGCCGATATCGCGATGCACAACGGGGGCGCTCCAGTTTCGATCCGGGAATCGAACACTGGGAAGGATTTCATGAAGACGACGATCAGACTTCTGGCCCTGCCGGCCCTGATCCTGCCGGCGATCCTCGCCGGCACTCCGGCACTGGCCGGCACCGGCACCGCCGCAGGCACGGCCGCTCCGGCTGCTGTCACGTCGATCGAGCGCAAGGCGGGGTCGTCCTCGCAGGCCAGGGCCTACTGGACGGCCGAGCGCATGGCGGCGGCCACTCCCGCCGACGAGGTGGAGAAGGCCGCCGGCCCGGTCACCCAGAGCCCCACCGCGGAGCGGGTGCGGCGCTTCGCGGAGGCGGTGGCACCGAAGGACGGCAGCGGCTTCGGCACCCAACTGAACGAGTCGATCACGGTGGGGAAGATCTTCTACACCAGTTCCACCGACGGTCTCGGCCACTACTGCTCGGCGAGCGTGGTGAACAGTCCGGCGCGCAACATGGTCTTCACCGCCGCGCACTGCGTGCACGACGGGCCGGGCCGGGACTGGCACACCGCGAACTGGATGTTCGTGCCGTCGTACCGCAACGGCGCGCAGCCGTACGGCACCTGGGACTGGTCCACGCTCGCGGTGCCGAGCGGCTGGATCAGCACCCGTGAGCGGCAGTACGACGTGGCCGTCGCGCTCGTCTACGGCAGCCGGTCGATCGTGGACGCGGTCGGCGCCAACGGGCTGCTCACCGGCGGTGGCCGGGCGTACCACTACGACATCTTCGGCTACCCGAGCAACAAGGACAGCGGCGAGATCCAGTGGGTCTGCTCGGGCACGTCGAGGGACGCGGGCAGCAACCGGATCGAGATGAACTGCGGCTTCGGGGGCGGTTCGAGCGGCGGCCCGTGGTACTACAGCTACGACAACACCACCAGACGTGGTGACGTGCACGGGGTGATGAGCTACTCGAGCGGCTCGAACACGAACGGCTCGCCGTACTTCTCCGCCGCGGTGGTGGGGACGCTCTACAACACGTACGCGAACGACACCTGGTGAACGACGGTCCGCCTGGTGTGCCACCCGGCGCACCAGGCGGGCCGGCACCAGGCGGACCGGCACCCGGCCCGGAGGAGGCGACATGTCACATCGTGTGCTGCTCGGCGCGGCCGCCGTCGCGGCGCTCGCCGTCGCCGCGGCCGTCGTGGTCCTCGCGGCGCGCGAGGGCGACGCGGGGCGACCGGCGCCGCCCGGCCCGGTGGTCGCGACGCACAATCCGAGCCCCGGCGCCACCGACCCGTCCGAATACTGGACGAGGGAACGAATGCGGGACGCCATCGGCGACTGATTCACCGAATTGCATTCACCGGCCACCACAGCTGTTATTCGCCGCAGCGCAATTCCCATTCCGGTCAGCCGGTGGCGCTCTCCAGTACGGCCTTGAGCCGGGCCAGGTCCGCCTCCACGAGCGCGGTGTCCCGGTCGAAGTCCGCGTCGCTCATGCCGGGCATCCGCCGCAGGCTGAACACCACCTCGGTGGCGTCGCCGTCGGCGATGGCGCGCAACGGCACGTACACCGTCTCGCCCGACGGCGTCCGCACCTCGTGGTCGAGCACGCCGTACTCGTTGGCAGGGGCGAACGTGAGCCGCGCCCGCCCTTCGGGTGTGTCCACGAACCAGTGGCCGTCGACGGGCACGACCGAACCGCCGAGGCCCGGCGCCCAGCGGGCCAGGTTCGCCGGGTCGGCGGCGAAGGCGTAGACCTCCGCCACCGGACGATCGATGTGGACGCTGAGGTGCCGGGTGTCAGTGGCCATACGCCGATGATCACACGGCTGTCGGACGCCTGCGTTACGCTGCCGCCGATTTCCACAGACACCCCCCGGGGAGACGACCACATGGGCATGGTGTTCGCCGCACGCCGGCTGTCCGGCGCGGAACTGGCGACGGTACTGGCCGATCCGGACACGGTCGGCACGCTGTTCCAGGGCGGTCCGGACGAACTCGACCTCGACAAGGCGTGGCACGGGCTGCACTACCTGCTGACCGGCACCACGTACGAGATCCGGGGCGACGCCGGGCCGGCGATCGTCGGCGGCGACCCGATCGGGCCGGATCTCGGCATGGGCCCGGCCCGGCTGCTCATGCCGGATGCGGTCCGCACCGTGGCCGCCGGGCTCGACGCGGTGGACGACGCGACGCTGCGGGCCCGCTTCGACCCGGAGGCCATGTCGGAGGCCGAGATCTACCCGCACATCTGGGACGACGGCGACGACGAGTTCGACGGCTACCTGCTGCCCTACTTCACCGCGCTGCGCGACTTCTACCGCGACGCGGCGGCGAGCGGCGACGCCGTGCTGCTCGCCGTCACCTGAGCCGCCGCGAATCGGCGCGCGGGCACCCGAGCGGTCGCGAGCCGGTGCGCGGGCACCTGAGCCGCCGAAACCGGCGCGCGGCGCCGGGGCGGGCGCCGGTAGCGTGCCGGCGTGGGACTCGACGCGTTCGTGTACTGCCGGTGCTGGCAGGACGGCCTCGCCACGCCGTGCCCGATCGGGCCGGTCGGCTACGACGAGGACGGGTGGCTCGCGCTGGTGCAGGCCGGCGAGTACGACGGGGCCGCCGACAACGCCTTCTACGCGTGGATGACCGGGGACGCCTGCCCGCACCGGCACATGGAGCTGGTCAGCGAGCGCGTGTCCAACTGGGCCGGCGTACGCCTGTTCCAGCAGGCGTTGCGCGCGGCCGGCGAGCACCGTTTCCCGACGCTCGCCGCCGCGCTGCCGGACGCCAACGGCGGCTCGCTGCCCGCCGACCGGGCAGCGGTCGCGCTCGCCGAGCTGGACGTGATCGCAGGCACCGACCGGATCACCGACGAGGTCGAGCTGATCGACGAGGCGACCGGCGCGGTCGTGATGCAGTACGTCGAGGCCTACCGCGGGTTGTTCATGTTCGGCCCGGGCTTTCAGGCGGGCGTCGACCCGGACGGCTTCTTCGTCCTCGACCGCGCCGACCCGCCGGTGACGCTGTTCCGGGCCGTCCGGTTCGGCCAGCGGCCGCTGCCCGGCGACCGGGTGGAGTTCACCGCCGGCGGGACGCGGACGACAGTGGCGATGCGGCCGGTGGGCGAGCACGGCGAGCCGCCGCCCGAACGGCTCGCGGTGCGGACCCGAAGCCGGCCGGGCGAGGACTTCGCCTACATCGTGGAGCCGCTGCGCCGGCTGTGCGCGGCGTCGGTGGCCACCGGCAACCCGGTCATGTGGTGCTGACGGGCGGCGCTCACCACGGGATCGTGCCCGCGTCCTCGACGTAGCCGCCGGTCGGCCCGTCGTCGGGCAGCGTCGCCAGCTTGATCGCGACCGCCGCGCCCTGCTGTGGGGTCCGCACGCCCCGGAAGCCGTTCAGGTCGGTCGCGGTGAAGCCGGGGCAGCCGGCGTTGACCAGGATGTTCGTCCCGGCGAGCGCACGTGCGTACTGGATCGTCACCGCGTTGAGCATGCTCTTGGACGGCGCGTACGCGACCGACAGCGGACCGGTCTGGTCCTCGCCTGTGGAGGCGCTCTGCCTGGTCAGCGAGCCGACGCCGCTGGACATGTTGACGATCCGGGGCGAGGCCGAGCGCCGCAGCAGCGGCAGCATCGCCTCGGTCACCCGGACCACCCCGATCACGTTCACCTCGACGGCGGCCCTGATGGTCGCGACGTCCACGTCACCGGGGTGCTGGGGCACGCCACCTGTCACGCCGGCGTTGTTGACGAGCACGTCCAGGCCACCGGCCTCCGTCTCCAGCAGCCGGGCGGCGGCGGTCACGCTCGCGTCGTCGGTCACGTCCAGCGGTACGGCGAACGCGTCCACGCCGCCCGCGCGCAGCTTCGCCACCGCCTCGGCGAGCCGCTGCCCGTCCCGGGCGCCGACGCCCACCCGCCAGCCGAGCGCGCCCAGGCCGGCCGCGATCTCGTACCCGATTCCCTTGTTCGCGCCGGTCACCAGCGCGATCGTCCGTTCACTCATGGTGTCGATCCTGTCCGCGCGGCGGGCGGGCCTCCAACACCACCTCGGTAGCGGGCGATACCCGACGGGTATCAATCCGGCGGTACGGTGGCGGGATGGAGACGCGGGAGCTTCGCTACTTCGTCGCGGTCGCCGAGGAACTGCACTTCGGCCGCGCCGCGCGCCGCCTGGGCATCGCCCAGCCGCCGCTGTCGCGGGCGATCCGCCAGCTCGAACGGCGCCTCGGCGTGACGCTGCTCGAACGGGACAGCCGCCGCGTCGCGCTCACCGGGGCCGGATCGGTGCTGCTCCGCGAGGGCCGCGCGGCCCTGGACGCGGTGGACGCCGCGGACCGCCGTACCCGCCGCGCCGGTGAGGCCGCGAACGGCGGCGCCGGGCTCGTGCTGGCGACGAAGGCGGGGGCGTCGAGCGAGCTGCTGCCGAAACTGCTCGACGCGTACGCCGCCGAGCCGGACGCGGTCCGGGTGGAGGTGCTGCTGTCCGGCATCGGTGAGCAGGAACGGCTGCTGCGCGACGGTCGGGCCGACGTGGCGCTGCTGCACCTGCCGTTCGACTCGACGACCGGACTGGACACCGAGGAACTGGTGACGGAACAGCAGGTGCTGGTCCTGCCGGCGGGGCATCCGCTGGCCGGGCGGGCGCAGCTGCGGATGGCCGACGTCGAGACGCTGCCCGGCCTGCCGCTGCCGCGCTGGCCGCTGCGCGACGGCACCTACCCGGACGGGCCGGGCCCCGAGGTGCGGGACCACTCCCAGTTGCTCCAGCTGGTCGCGCTCGGGCGTACCGCGGTGCTGCTGCCGGAGTCGTGCCGGTCGCTGCTGTGGCCGGACATGGCCGCCGTGCCGGTGCCGGACGCGCCGACGGTGACCACTGTGATCGCCTGGCCGCCGCACAGCCGGTCCCGGGCGCTGGCCGGACTGGTCCGCACCGCCACCCGCCTGTGAGGACCGGCGTTAGGACAGATCCTTGCGCATCTGCTGGGTGACCACCCGGTAGCCGGACGTCTCGTACAGCTTGCGGGCCGTCTCGTTGGCGCCGAAGACGTTCAGCTCCAGCGCCTGGGCGCCGTGCTCCCGGGCCGCCCGCTCCCCGGCCGCCAGCAGCGCCCGCCCGAGGCCCCGGCCCCGGTGCCCGGCGGCCACCTCGATGTCGTAGAGGAACGCGCAGTCGGCGAGACCGCGCGGGTGGGTCAGGCCGATCCACAGCCGGCCGACCGGTGAGCCGTCGGCCAGCTCGCCGACCAGGAACAGCATGCCGGGCGTGGCCATGCCCTGCGGCAGGAAGCCGGCGGTGGCCTCCCGGGCCCGGCCGAGCGCCTCCTCGGGCGTCCAGTTGCCGGCCGTGACGTGCTCCCGCGCGTACCCGGCGGCCAGCTCGTCCTGCCATCTGTCGAACTCGTCCGGGTTCATCGCCCGGACCGTCACCTCGGTCATCGCCACTCCCCCGTCGATGTTGTGACCGCTCAGTCCTCGGCGGCGCGGCGGCGCGCCTCCCGCAGCTTCATGGCGTGCTCCAGCAGCGTGATCAGCACCTCCTTGGCCGACTCCCGCTTGCGCGCGTCGCACAGCACCACCGGCACACCCGGGTCCAGGTCGAGCGCGGCCTGCACCTCGTCCAGACGGAACGTCTTGGCGCCCTCGAAGCAGTTCACCGCCACCACGAAGGGCGTACCGCGCCCCTCGAAGTAGTCGATCGACGGGAAGCAGTCGGCCAGCCGGCGGGTGTCGGCGAGCACCACCGCGCCGAGCGCGCCGAGCGCCAGCTCGTCCCAGACGAACCAGAACCGGTCCTGCCCGGGCGTGCCGAACAGATAGAGCACCAGGTCGTCGCTGATGGTGATGCGGCCGAAGTCCATCGCCACAGTGGTGGTCGACTTCTCCTCGATGCCGGACAGGTCGTCGATGCCGATCCCGGTCTCGGTCAGCACCTCCTCGGTCCGCAGCGGGCGGGTCTCACTGACCGCGCCGACCATTGTGGTCTTGCCGACGCCGAACCCGCCCGCGATCAGGATCTTGATCGCGGTGGGCAGCGGCGCGGCGCCCGCCGGCCGCTCAGAGCGCCCGTAGTCCATTGATAACCGCCTCGAAAACGTGCTCGTCGGGAAGGCCGGCGGTGGTCGCGCGCGGCTCGCGTACCTGTACCAGGCTGCGGGCGGCCAGGTCTCCGAGGAGGACCCGGACCGTGCCCACCGGCAGGTCGAGATGGGCGGCGATCTCGGCCACGGAGAGGATCCGCTGGCAGAGGCCGACGATCGCCACGTGCTCCGGGCCCAGCCCGGACTCCGACCCGACATCGGTGCGGGTCGAGGTGACCAGCGAGATCAGGTCGAACGTGCCGGTGACCGGGCGGGCCCGGCCTCCGGTCACCGCGTACGGGCGCACCACCGGGCCGGCGTGGTCGTCCACCCACTCCTGCTCCGCGGAGTCCCCCCGGCCGGTCATCGTGCCGCGTTCTCGCCGAGGGGCTGTTCCCGGGTCGGTGACGCGACGAACCGGCCGACCCGGGTGACGAGCATGGCCATCTCGTACGCGATCAGGCCGACGTCCGCGTCCTCCGAGGCCAGCACCGCCAGGCAGGCGTTGCGCCCGGCCGCGGTGACGAACAGGAAGGAGGACTGCATCTCGATGATGGTCTGCTGTACGTGCCCGCCACCGAACCGCTTGCCCGCGCCGCGGGCCAGGCTCTGGATGCCCGCCGCCATCGCGGCCAGGTGCTCGCCGTCGTCCCGGCTCAATCCGCGGGACGAGGCCATCAACAGTCCGTCGGTGGAGAGCGCCACGGCGTGCTCCGCCTGCTTGACCCGGCCGACCAGGTCATCCAGCAGCCACGTCAGATCCGCGCTCGAAGCCGTCTTCTGCGCCACTCGTCGTCCTCATCTTCCCGGCTGGTGTGCCGTCAGCTTCCGGTTTCCGTCGCGTCGACGTCCCGGTCAGGTAACCTGCTCGTCCGCGTCGGCCGGCCCACCGCCGGCCCCCTGCGCTCCGCCGAGCAGGCGCGCGGCATCGGTACGGCCGCGTCGGGTGCCGCTCTGGTAGGAGCTCATCATCCGGCGCACCTGCTCCGGTGCACGCGCCGTGTCGTCGTCGGCGGCGTCGTCGTCCGCCCCGGTCTGGTCGTGCCGCAGCTCCGGCACGAGGCTGGCCTGGCGTACCCGGACCGGCAGTCCCGCGTCGGTGACCGGCGCCGTCTCCGCCTCGGTCTCCGGCTCCGCCGGTGATGCCTCTGCCGCGTCCGTCGTGGCGGCGGGCCGACGCTCCACCACCGCGAGCTCCGTGGTGGGCCCCGCCACCGCGGGCTGCCGCTTGCGGGTACGGGCGGGCAGCCCGGAGGGGGTCAGCCGAGGTGCCTGGGTCACCGGCTCCGGCGCCTGCGGGGCGGGCTCGGCCGGCTGGTCCGGTTCGGCGCCGCCGTCCGGGCCGGACGGGATCGCCGGCCCGTCGCCGTCGCCGGCCGGCGTGCTCCGTGCCGGAGCCGGCGCGGGCGCCGCGGGCAGGGCCGTCCCGGGTGCGGGCAGGCCGTCGGCCTCGTCGGCGCCGTCGGCGCCCTCGGCGGTGATCAGTTCACGCGGGATCAGCACCACTGCGGTGGTGCCGCCGTACGCGGACTCCTTGAGCTGCACCTTGACGCCGTGCCGCTCGGTGAGCCGGCTGACCACGAACAGGCCGAGCCGGGCGGCGTCGGCGAGGTTCAGCTCGGACCGGTCGACGATGCGCGCGTTGGCGGCGGCCAGCTCGTCGGCGCTCATGCCGAGGCCGCGGTCCTCGATCTCGATGGCGAAGCCGTTGACCACGAGCTGACCGCGGACCTCCACAGTGGTCTGCGGCGGCGAGAAGGAGAGTCCGTTCTCGATCAGCTCGGCCAGCAGGTGGATCACGTCACCGACGGCACGGCCGGTGAGCGACACCTCGCCGAGCGGGAACACGGTGACCCGGGTGTAGTCCTCGACCTCGGCGACCGCGCCGCGGACCACGTCGACCATGGGGACGTTGCGCCGCCAGGCCCGGCCCGGCGTCGAGCCGGAGAGCACGATCAGGTTCTCCGCGTTGCGCCGCATCCGGGTGGCCAGGTGGTCGACCCGGAACAGATCCTCCAGCTCCTCGGCGTCGTGTTCCCGGCGTTCCATCGCGTCCAGCAGCGTCAGCTGCCGGTGCACGAGCGCCTGGGTACGCCGGGCCAGGCTGAGGAACACGTCGCGGACGCTGCGGCGCAGTTCGGCCTGCTCGACGGCGGTCCGGACGGCGGTCTCCTGCACGACGTTGAACGCCTTGCCCACCTGGCCGATCTCGTCGTCGCCGAACTGCAGGGGTGGCGCCTCGCGGGCGACGTCCACCTCCTCGCCGCGGCCCAGGCGCTCCACGACGCTCGGCAGCCGTTCGTGCGCCAGCTTGAAGGCGGCCTCGCGGAGCCGTTCGAGCTGGCGGACGAGCGCCCGCGCCGTGGTGATCGACACGACCACGGAGGCGATGACGGCGATCAGGCCGAGACCGGCGGCGAGCACCAGCCGCACGATGACGCCCACCGCGACCGGCGTGGCCCGGGAGACGATGTCCTCACCGCCGGCGAGGATCACCTCGCGCAGGTCGGCCATCGCCTTCTCGGCGGCGGCCTGCCAGGCCGCGGCGGTCACCGGCGGGCGCACCTCGGCGCCCTTGGCCGCGAGCACCTGGTCCTGGAGCGTGCGGAGCTGCTGGAACGCGTCGCCCTCGACCATCCGCTCGAAGCGGGCACGGTCGCCGGGGGCGAGTTCGCGGGCGGTGCGGTCGGCGAGGAACCACTGCGCGCCGACCAGGCGGGCGAACGCGGTCTGCTCGCCGACGGTGATCCGGTTGGCCGCGATCGCGCCGGTGAGCAGCGCGTCCTGTTGGGACAGCAGCTCCCGGGACCGGTTGAGGTCGATGAGCGCGGCGGTGTCCTCGGCGATCTCGTCATCGTCGAGGCCGCCGAGGGCGTCGAAGACCGCGAAGATCCCGTCGACCGCGTCGTCGTACGCGATCAGCGTGGTGGTCCGGTCGATGGTCTTGCGGCTGACGTCGGCGCGTACCTGGCCGAGCTGGTCCAGCTCGGCCTTCAGCTCGTCGAGCCGCTGCATCAGCTCCTCGCTGGCCGGGATCTCGGTGCGCCAGTCCCGCACCGAGCGCCACAGCGCGCCGGCGGTCTCGTCGGTACGCGCGCGCTGGGCCTCCAGCTCCTGCAACCGGCTCGGGTCGGACTCGCCGAGGTAGCGCAGCGACAGCCGCCGCTCGGCCTGCAGCTCCAGAAGCAGCGGGTCGCTCGGTTCGAAGACGCGCGCGTTGAGCGTCTGCACGCCGAGCAGGTTGAATCCGTCCCGTACGGTCACCCATGCGGCGAACGCCCAGAGCGCGGTCAGCGACGCCAGCAGCGCGATGATCTTCGTACGGAGATTCGTACTGCGGGAACCCATCACACCGTCCTGGCCCGGTCTTCGGTCGGTCCGAAATCCGATCGACTCCGGCGCACGCTAGCAGCCGTCGGGAACCTCATTCAAGCGATCCTGATCATGGTAGGTGCGGCCCCGGTCCGGGTCGCCCCGGCACGGCCGGAGGCCGCCAGCACCGCGGCGCGCACGATCCGCGTCGGGCGGTAGAGGTCCTTGTCGTGCCATAGTGCCGGTTCACCGTCGCATCCGTCCAGCTCGGACAGTCGGCGACGCCCCCGCGCCAGCGCCGACGTGATCCGGGAGTCGCCGGACCGGCCCGCGTCGGCCAGGGCGAGCACCGCGTACGCGGTCTCCTCGGCGGTGCCGTCCCACCGTCCCCAGGAGCCGTCCGGGCGCTGCGTGTCCAGCAGCCAGGCCACCCCCCGCTCGACCGCGGCGCGCGCCGCGCCGTCCGGCGCGTGGTCGGCGAGCGCCAGCAGCACCGCGTAGGTGGCGTAGTACGGCGAGGCGTGCCAGCGGTCCTCCCACCGCCCGTCCGGCTCCTGCCGGCCCAGCAGCCACTCGGTGACCCGGCGCCGGGCGCCGGTGACGCCGGGCGCGCTCGGTTGCTCGCCGAGCGCGTCGAGCACGTGCGCGTTCGTGGTCAGCGACGCCCCGTCCTCCCCCGGCCAGGTGCAGAAGTGCCGTCCGGTGTCGAACCCGGCCAGCGGCGCGACGCCGGGCGCGCGGCCCAGCCGGGCCAGCGCGTAGAGCGTGACCGCCGTGGTGTCGGCGTCGGCGGGCAGGCCGGGCGCGGTGGCCGCACCGGCCGGTCCGACAGCGGCGCGCAGCTCGGTCAGCACCGGGTCGGGCGCGCCGACCGGCACGCCGGCCCGGACCAGGATGCCGAGCACCCAGGCCCGTTCGAAGACGGTGATCGGGCTCGCGCAGGGCACCGGACCGGGCCGGGCGACAGCGTTCAGGTAGTCCAGTGCCGGCCCGGGCTCCGGACCGCCCAGCCAGGCGGCGGTCGCGGCGGGTGAGGCGCCGACCGCGCCGCTGGCCGAGGGACGCACCCCGGGCGCGCGGTACGCCAGCTCGCCCGCCACCTCCAGCGCGTGCGCCAGCTTCTCCGGTACCGGCCTCCCGGTGGCGAGCAGTCCGCGTACCCGGGTCAGCCGGGCCGCGTCGAGACCGGCCGGCAGCGGCAGACGGGGCCGGCCGGCCCACTCGGCCAGCCCGGGTGGCGGACCGGCCGGCCCGTCGAGATGCCGGTCCACAGCGGTCAGCAGCGCCGGCACGATCAGGTCGGTGGCCGGCAGGTCCGGCGGGGCGCCGGCGCGCAGCGCGCCGGTCAGGTACGCCAGCCCTCGGTGCGCGGCGGCGGCGGGCGCGGCGGCCGGGCCGTCGCGGTGCAGCACGGTCAGCAGCGCCTCGATCGCGCTCAGCGTCGGCACCAGCGCGTACCCGCCGGCACCGCCCCAGCCGCCGTCCGGACGCTGCCGGTCCAGCAGCCAGGCCACGCGCCGGTCGTGGCCGTCGAGCCAGGGCGCGAGCGCGACCAGCCGTCCGGTCTCGTAGACCGACGGCGACGTCTGCCCCTCCGGTTCACCGCCGAGCGCCGTGATCAGGTCGCGCGTGGTCCCGGACCGGGTGGCGGGCACCGATCCGGCGGTGAGCGTCACCGCACGCCCCAGAAGTCGGTGTTCCGGTAGAAGCCGGTGGTGAAGCCGAGCTGCCGGGACAGGAAGTCGGCCTCCCGCGGCACCTCGCCGGCCAGCTTCGCCAGCAGGACGCGGCAGTGGTCGACCTGCTCGGCGAAGCGCCGCTCGACCTCGGCCGGGTCGTCGACCAGCAGCAGCGCGTTGAGGTCGCCGGACTCGGCGTCGCGGCGGTGGGTGCCGAGGTCGTTGACCAGGCGCAGGGCCCGCTGGACCTCGTCGCCGACCTGGATCAGCCGCTCCAGCGTGCCGGCGTCGGACACCGATCCGGTGTGGATCCAGTGCGCCACGTTCACCACTGTGGCGGCGAGGTTGTCGGCGTTGGCCAGATAGTCGTCGAGGGTGGGGCGGCCGGTGCGCCGCCAGTCCCACTCGCGGGCCATCGCGTCGAGCGTGCGTGCCATCGTGTCCCGCCAGTGGCCGCGCAGCGCCGGATAGGCGGGCGCGGCGGCGACGTCGTCCCGCAACTCGGCGAGGAACCGGCCCAGCGGGTCGGCGGACTCGCCGCCGTCGAGCACGTCCAGGCAGACGCCGGTGATCCGGTCGACCTCGGCCCGGCTGGTGGCCTGGTGGTCGACCAGCCAGTCGACGGCGAAGCCCCAGAGGACCGCGCGGTTGGTCACCGCGAGTTCGGCGGCGGTGTGCCAGGGGGCGCTGAACGCCATCGCCTGCGCGATGCTGCTGAACAGCGTCGCGTCGAACGGGTCGCCGGGGAACAGCTCGGGATGCGCGGCGGCGGCCCTGCGCAGGCCGCGCTGGCCCTGCGCGGCGAGCGCGCAGACCCGGCCCTGCTCCGCGGCGACCGCAAGCGGATCGGGTGTCGGCCCGTCGGTCATGCCGGCTCCGTCCGCCCGGCGGCGACGAGCGTCAGCTCGACGCGTTCGCGCGGCCGCAGGGCCGCGGCCAGCCGCAGTCCGGGTACGCCGGGGCGGTGCAGCCGGAACCGGTAGCGGCTGAGCATGGTGGCGAGGATGAGCTGGGCCTCCAGGTAGAACAGGTACATGCCGAGGCACTGGTGCGGCCCGCCGCCGAACGGGAAGTGGGCGTACCGGTGCCGGGCCCGGACCCGCTCGGGGCGGAACCGTTCCGGGTCGAACTCGTCCGGACGGTCCCAGAACTGCCGCATCCGCTGGGTGATCAGCGGGCTGACCGCCATCGTGGCGCCGGGCTCGATCGGCACGCCGTCGATGACGTCCTCGGCGACCGCGCGGCGCGGGATGATCCACCCGATCGGGTAGAGCCGCAGCAACTCGTCGAGCACCATCCGGGTGTACGTGAGGCGGCTCAGGTGCTCGCGGCGTACCGGCTCGCCGCCGACCACCTCGTCGATCTCGGCGTAGAGCCGCTCGGCCACCTCGGGGTGCTGGTCCAGGTGCGGCCAGGCCCAGGTCAGCACGTTGATGGTGGTCTCCGTGGTGGCGGCGAACATCGCCACTGTGTCGTTGCGGACCTGCCGCTCGTCGAGCTGCCGCCCGTCGTCGGTGCGGGCCTGCCAGAGCGTCGAGATGACGTCGTCGCCCTGGTCGGCGGACTCGCGCGTCTCGCGGACGATCGGCACCAGCACGTCGTCGACGATGCGGACGGCGCGGGCGAACGTGCGGTCCCCCGGCATCGGCAGGGACAGAGGCGCGAACGGCACGATGATCCGGGGGATGACGGCGGTGGCGATCCGGTCCTGCGCCTCGATCACGCGCATCGCGTCCGGCACCGAGATCCGGTCGGCGAAGAGCACCTTCATGATCGCCCGGCTGACGATCCGGGCCTGCTCCACGCCGATGTCGACCGGCTGACCGGCGCGGGCTGGCTCGTCCAGCTCCTCCACCGCGTCGCGGATCGCGTCGGCCATCCCGTCGACCAGCGCCTCGACCCGCTTGGCGGTGAACATCGGCTGGAGCATCCGGCGGCTGGCCGACCAGATCTGCCCCTCGCCGAGGATCCCCTCGCCGAACAGCCGCTTGACCGGGCGCCAGAACAGCCCGTCACCGGCCCGTTCGTAGTTGTCCGCCCGGTCGCGCAGGACGTGCTGCACGTGCTTGGGGTGGGTGACCAGGTAGGGGCGGAACGAGCCGAGGTTGAGCCGGACCAGGTCGCCTTCGGTACGGTTACCGATGTCGATGAGGGCCCGGGCGGGGTCGCGGAGCACCGCCGGCAGGATCTGCCGCAGCGGCACGGTTCGGGGTCGGCCGGTGGGCCTCGGTGTGTCCGTCGGTTCGGGCACCTGAACGCTCCCTCGGTTGACTCAGGGTCGCGACTCCGTATCGACCCGTGACGTTGCTCGCGAGCATGCCATCCTGAGCCGCAGATCAAAAGGCAGGTCGGAGGATATTTCACGTAGCAACAATCTCTTTGTCGAGAATGGAGCCGGTGGGATATGCGTCACTCGCGTACACAGTGGCCGTTGCGGAGAGCGAGCAACGCTCACCTCCGGCGGACGGCGGCAGAACGCGGGCGCGGACTCGTCCGCTGTGCCAAGCTTCGGGCATGGACGACAAGACCATCCTCAGCCGGATCTCGGAACTCGTCGACGAGGAGCACCGGCTGCGTGCCGACGCGCAGCAGCACGAGGCCGGCACCGACGACGAGGCGCGGGAGCGGCTGCGCGCGCTGGAGGAGTCCCTGGACCAGTGCTGGGACCTGCTGCGCCGCCGCCGGGCCGCCCGCCAGGCGCACGGCGACCCGGACGCCCAGGGCGAGCGCCCGGTGCCGGAGGTCGAGCGCTACCTCCAGTGACCCGGACCGGACGGGCGTCCCGGGCGGTCTCCCGCCCGGGACGCCCGCCGGTCAGCGGATGCCCGCCTCCCGCAGCAGCGCCTCGGTCAGCGCCATCGGGTCGGTCACCGTCGCGGGCATCCCGCGGGCGGTGAACCAGGCGGCCACCACCCGCACGTCGCGGGCCAGGAAGTCGGCCCCCTGCGGGTTGGCCACCACGTCGACCACCTGCGGCAGGTCGATCATCACCAGCCGGCCCGCGTGCACCAGCAGGTTGTACGGCGACAGGTCGCCGTGTGCGTACCCGGCCCGGGCGAGCACAGTCAGCGCCTCCACGAGCTGGTCCCACAGGTCGCGCAGCTCGTCGTCGTCGGGCCGGACCTGGGCCAGCCGCGGCGCGGCCTCCCCCGCCTCGGCGTCGCCGACGAACTCCAGCATCAGCTCGGTGCCGAGCAGCTGCACCGGGTAGGGCACGGCGATCCGCCCGGAGGCGGCCCCGATCTCCCAGAGCTGGGACAACGCGGCGAACTCGGCCGCCGCCCACTGCCCGGCGATCATCTGCCGGCCGAACGCGGTGCGGCCGGTCATCGCCCGCATCTCACGGGACCGGCGTACCCGGCGGCCCTCCAGGTAACCGGCGTCCCGGTGGAACAGCCGGTGCTGGGCGTCGCGGTACCGCTTGACCGCCAGCAGGCACGCGCGGTCGGTGCCCGGCACGGCGCGGCGGACCAGGTGGACGTCCGCCTCCTTGCCGGTCTTGAGCACCCCGAGCTCGGTGTCCCGGGCGGCCAGTTCGGTGACCAGCCACTCCGGGTACGGCTGGGGGCCGTGGACGGCCTGGTCCCAGGAGGACCAGGCGTCCTCCGCCTCGGGCTCGGCGTCCGGGTCGGTGAGGGTCGGCGGGGTGTGCCGCCCCCGCTTCAGGAAGTCGGGTTCGTCGTCGTCGAAGCGGCTCTTGCCGCGGCCACGGCGCTGCGGCGCCGGGATGTCGTGATCGCGCACGGGTGGATCTGTCCTTCGATCGAGGCTGGTGGAGGCAGGTGGTACGACCCTGCGAAAACGGCCATGACCGACCCCCTCTCCTCGACCGGGCACACCCGGCTGCGCACTCGCGCGGCACCATGCTCGTGCCCCGCCCGCGGCGGGTCAACGGATTTTCCGCGTGGTGCGCCGCTGTGCCGCCGCGCTGCCTGCCGGCCGCGCCGCTGCCGCCGTCAGCCGGCCAGTACGGCCGCGACGGCCGCAATCAGACCGTCCTCGATCCGGGTGGGCGCGAACCTCGGGTCGGACCAGCGGCGTCCCCGGTGCAGCCAGACGCTGGGCAGGCCCACGGCGGTCGCGCCGCCGATGTCCGCCTCCGGACTGTCGCCGACCACCCACGCGCCCCGCAGCGGCATCCGGGCCCGCTGGGCGGCGAGCGCGAAGATCCTCGGGTTCGGCTTGCTGACGCCCGCCTCCTCGGAGATCACCCAGTCGGCGACGTACCGGTCCAGGCCGGTCTTGCGGATCTTGGCGTCCTGTTGACGGGACGCGCCGTTGGTGACCACCACCGGCACCCAGCCGGCGTCGGCCGCGATCCGCAGCGCGCAGGCCACCAGCGGATCGAGCCGCATGTGGGCCACCACGCCGTCGTGCAGCTCGTCGACCAGGTCGATCGAGGGGATGCGCAGCGCGTACCGGTCGCGGATCGCATCCGCCACGTCCCACCTGTTGGTCAGCCCGTCCGCGTCCACGGACACCAGCCAGTCGAGGTCGGCCCGGGGCGCGCCGATGCCGTCCAGGAAGCGTTCTCCCCAGGCGCGGAACGGCCCGTCGCGGTCCAGCAGGGTGTTGTCCAGATCGAGCAGGAGCAACGGCACCTGGGCACCCTACGGGAACGGCTGGAGCACCGACAGGGCCGAGGGCCCCGCCACGGCGATCAGGCGACGAGGACGGCGCGATCCGCCCCGGCGTCGAGCGGGCGGTCCAGCAGCATCGTGTGCGCCGCGCGGGTGGCGGCCAGCGCGTCCGGGTCGAGCGTGGCCACCAGCACGTCCTCGCCGGTGTCGGCGCCCCGGGCCAGCGGCCGGCCCTCCGGGTCGTACACCGCCGCGCCGCCGTTGAACCGCCACGGATCGGTGCCGCCGACCGAGTTGGCGAACACCACGTACATCGTGTTGTCCAGCGCCCGGGCGGCGTAGTAGAGGTCGCGGCGGTGCGCCGAGCCGGCCAGGTAGCCACTCGGGCAGAGGTAGCCGTGTGCGCCGTCGCCGGCGGCGGCCCGCGCGTGCTCCGGGAAACAGCCGTCGTAGCAGACGCCCAGACCCAGCCGCCACGTGTCGACCTCGATCGTGGCGCCCCGGCGTCCGGCGTCGAACAGCTCCCGCTCGCCGCTCCAGAGCTGCTGCTTGTCGTACGCGGCGGTGACAGTGCCGGCCGGGTCCACGACGAGCGAGGAGATGGTGCGCCGCCGGTCGGGGTGGCGGACGGCGGCGCCGATCACCACTGCCGCGCCCGCGTCGGCGGCGGCGGAGCGCAGCGGGTCCAGCCGGGCGTCGGTCACCCGGCCGTCGGCGTCGGCAGCCACGTCCGTGGCGTCCGGATCGGCGCCGAGGGTCGGCGGGTGGTACGCCGGCAGGAACAGCTCGGGCAGCACCACGACGCGGGCGCCCTCGGCCCGGGCGACGAGGCGGGCGGCGGCACCGGCGTTGCCGGCGACGTCGCCGGGGACCGGCTGGGCCTGGACGGCGGCGACGGTGAGCGGGCGCGCGGGAGGGGCGGTCACCCGCCGATCGTAACCACCGGACGGCGGCAGATGATCAAGCGTCGGAGCATCTCAAGCCGTACGTACGGTTTGCATCGGCCGCTTCCACCTGCGACGATCCGTTCGTGCCCAGAGTAAGTCAGGACCAGCTCGACGCGCGCCGGCAGGAGATCCTCGCGGCGGCGCGGGCGTGTTTCGCCCGGCACGGCTACGAGGGCGCCACCGTGCGGCGGCTGGAGGAGGCCACCGGCCTGTCCCGGGGCGCGATCTTCCACCACTTCCGGGACAAGGACTCCCTCTTCCTCGCCGTGGCCGAGGACGACGCCGCCGCGATGGTGGAGACGGTGGCCCGCAACGGCCTCGTGCAGGTCATGCGCGACCTGCTGGCCCGGGCCGTCTCGCCGGACACCACCGGCTGGCTCGGCAGCCAGCTGGAGGTCTCCCGCCGGCTGCGCACCGACCCCGCCTTCGCCAAGCGCTGGGCGGAGCGTTCCGAGGCCATCGCCGGGGCCACCCGGGAGCGCCTGCTGCGCCAGCGCGAAGCCGGCGTGCTCCGCGACGACGTGCCGATCGACGTGCTGGCCCAGTTCCTGGAGCTGGCCTACGACGGGCTGGTGCTGCACCTGGCGATGGGCCGTCCGGCCGGCGACCTGGCCCGGGTGCTCGACCTGGTCGAGGAGGCCGTCCGCCGGCACTGAACCGGCGCCGGTCTCGGTCCGGTAACTACCCCGCTCCAGGAGATCGACTCTGGCGCGCCTGCTCCACAATGAGCCGCGACCCCTCCGCGCGACAGGAGCAGACGATGACCCCTTCCGACACCTGGGGCATCCCCGGCCCCGTCTTCCTGCGCTGGTACCTGCTGCTCGCCGTCGTCCTGGTGGTCGGCGCGATCGTCTACCGGCGGCGGATGCTGGCGGGCACGGCGGTGACCGCGTACGGCGACCTGGGTCCGCAGCAGGTCGCGTACCTCAACGGTGGTGACCAGCTCGCCGTCTGGGCCGCGCTCGGCGGGCTGCGCCACTCCGGCGCGGTCGGCGTACGACCGGACCGGCGGCTCACCACGGGCGGCCCGCTGCCGGCCGGGGCCACCCCGCTGGACCAGGCGGTCCACCACGCGGCGAGCCGGGGTCTGCGTACCCGGGAACTGGCCGCCGACGAGTGGGTCCGGCGCGCGCTCGACGACCTGCGCGACGGCCTGGTACGCCGGGGCCTGGCACTGGACCAGGAGCGGCGCCGGACGCTGCGGCGCGGCGCGCTGCTGGTCGGAGCCCTGCTGGCGATCGGCATCGTGCGCGCGATCTCCGGGCTGCTCAACGACCGGCCCACCGGCTGGCTGCTGCTCAGCCTGTTCCCGCTCGGCCTGGCGTTCGTGCTGCTCAACCGCGTGCCCTGGCGGACCCGGGCGGCCACCGCCGCGCTGAACGACATGCGCCGCCGGCACGCCTGGCTGCGGCCGGCCGCCGGACCCGCGTACTCCACGTACGGCGCGACGGACGTGGCGCTGGGCGTGGCGCTGTTCGGCACCGCCACGCTCTGGACCATGGATCCGGGCTTCGCGGAGCAGGCCGAGATCCAGCGGCAGGCGATGGGCAACGCGGGTGGCGCCAGCTCCGGCACCTCGTGCGGCGGCGGGGCGACCGCCGGCGGCGGCTCCTGCGGGGGCGGCAGCTCGTGCGGCGGGGGTGGTGGCTGCGGCGGGGGCGGCGGGTGCGGCGGATGAGCGGCCCGTCCGGCGTCGGCATCGGCTGGCGCCCCGAGATCGCCGGTTTCGTCGCCGGGCTGCCGGGGCTGCGCTTCGTCGAGGTGGTCGCGGAGGCGGTCGCCCCGGCCGGGCCGCTCCCGGACGGGCTCGCCGAGCTGCGCGGACGCGGCGTCGACGTCGTACCCCACGGGGTGCGGCTGTCCCTCGGCGGCGCCGAGCCGGTCGACCCGGCGCGGGTGGCGCACCTGGCCGGGGTGGCCGCGGCCCTGGACGCGCCGCTGGTGAGCGAGCACATCGCGTTCGTGCGGGCCGGCGGCCTGGAGGCCGGTCACCTGCTGCCGCTGCCGCGCAGCCGCGAGGCGGTCGCCGCGGTGGTGGCGAACGTCCGGCGGACGCAGGCGGAGCTGCCGGTGCCGCTGGCCCTGGAACCGATCGCGGCGCTGTTCGACTGGCCGGACGACGAGCTGGACGAGGCGGACTTCCTCACCGAGATCCTCGACGCCACCGACGCGCTGCTGCTGCTCGACATCGCGAACGTGCACGCCAACGCCCGCAACCGGGGCGGCGATCCGGCCGCGCTGCTGGACCGGCTGCCGTTGGAACGCATCGCCTACGTGCACGTCGCGGGCGGCGCCGAGCACGGCGGCTTCTACCACGACACGCACACCGATCCGGTGCCCGAGGCCGTGCTGGACCTGGTCCGCGAGCTGTGCGCCCGGCGCCGGCCGCCCGCACTGCTGCTGGAACGCGACGGGCACTACCCGCCCGCCGCCGAGCTGCGCGGCGAGCTGGACGCGCTGGCCGCCGCGTCCGGCCACCCGGTGGTCACGTGAGCGGTGACCTGGCGGCCCGGCAGGCCGAGCTGGTCGCCGCGCTCGTCGCCGGTGGACCGCTGCCGCCCGGCTTCGCCCCGGCCCCGGTCGAGGCGGCCCGCCGGGCGCTGCTGCGCAAGCGGGCCGGGGACGTGGCCCGGCACTGGCCGCTGGTCGCCGCCGGCCTCGGACCGGACTGGCCGGCCGCGTTCACCACGTGGGCCGACGGCCGTCCCACGAACGGGTCGCTGCGCGACGGCTGGGACCTGGCCCGCGACCTGCGCGACCGGGACGCGCTGCCGCCGCTGGGCACGGAGGAGCTGGCCGTGCGCGAGGCCGCAAGCCGCTACGACGGCCGCCGCCCGCCCCGGCCACGCCGGCTGCCGGCACTCGCCCGCGTCGGCGGCGCCGTCGCGGTCCAGGTCGCCGGCCGGGTACGCCTGGTGCGGCCCGCCCCGCGCTGACAGGCACCCGCCGGTACGGCAGGATCGGTGCATGGATCTCGGACTCGCCGACCGGGTGTACGTGCTCACCGGCGCCTCCGGCGGCCTCGGCTTCGCCACCGCCGAACACCTCGTCGCCGACGGTGCCCGGGTGGTCATCTCCGCGCGTACCCCGGAACGGGTGGCCGCCGCGATCGAGGCGCTCGGCGACCCGCAGCGGGCGATCGGGCTGACCGCCGACCTCGCCGACCCCGCCACCCCGGAACGGCTCGTCGCCGCCGCCCGCGAACACTTCGGCCGCCTCGACGGCGCGCTGATCTCGGTCGGCGGCCCGCCGCCCGGCACCGCCGCCACCGTCACCGACGAGCAGTGGCGGGAGTCGTTCGAGACCGTCTTCCTGGGCAGCGTCCGGCTCGCCCGTACGGTGGCCGGAGCGCTCACCGACGGCGGCGCGATCGGGCTGGTGCTGTCCACCTCGGTACGCGGACCGCTACCAGGCCTCGGCATCTCCAACGGCCTGCGGCCGGGTCTGGCAGGCGTGGCCAAGGACATGGCCGACGAGTTCGGCCCGCGCGGCGTCCGCGTGGTCAGCCTGCTGCCGGGACGGATCATGACCGACCGCAACCGGGAGCTGCTTGCCGGTTCCGGCGATCCCGAGCGGGCCCGCGCGCAGGCCGAGGCGGCGATCCCGCTCGGGCGCATCGGCGACCCGGCGGAGTTCGGCAGGGTGGCCGCGTTCCTGCTCTCCCCCGCCGCCGGGTACGTCACCGGGATCACCGTTCCGGTCGACGGCGGCGCGCTGCGCGGGCTGTGACGGTGGCTGCGGTGGTCGGGCTTCCCGCGGCGGGCCGGTCACCCGGGACGGTGGGCCGGTGAGCGATCGACGGCGGCCGGCCGGTGGGCGGCCCGAGGCCGCGCCCGGACCGGGCACGCCCGCCCGCCGCCACCCCCGGCCCAGCCGCGAGCAGCTCGCCGCGGCGGCCGACCGGCTGCTGCCCGACGTGATCGCGCCCGGCCTCGACGTGCTGTTCGTCGGCATCAACCCGGGCCTGTGGTCGGCGGCCACCGGCTGGCACTTCGCCCGCCCGGGCAACCGGTTCTGGCCCGCCCTGCACCGGGGCGGCTTCACACCACGCCTGCTGCACCCCAGCGAACAGGACACGCTTCCGGCGCTGGGCCTCGGGATCACCAACATGGTGGCCCGGGCCAGCGCCCGCGCCGACGAACTGACCGCCGGCGAACTCGTCGACGGCGCCGCCACGCTCACCGCGAAGGTCGAGCGCTACCGGCCGCGCTGGGTGGCTGTGGTCGGTGTGACCGCGTACCGGATCGGGTTCGCCCGGCCGAAGGCCGGTTTCGGGCCGCAGCCGGAGACGCTCGCGGCGGCCCGGCTCTGGGTGCTGCCCAACCCGAGCGGCCTGAACGCCCACTTCACGCCGGAGACGCTCGGCGCCGCGTTCGCCGAGCTGCGCGCCGCGGTCGCCGCGGGCTAGTTGGCGGCCGCCGGGGGCATGGCCTCGTGGGCGACGTAGGTGCCCATTGGCACCGTGGTCACCACCGGCTCGGGCTGCTCGGCCTCGGTGTGGGGCGCCGGCGAGTCGGTGACCGCGAACTGGGTGCGGTACAGCTCGGCGTACAGGCCGCCGACCGCCACCAGCTCGTCGTGCCGGCCGCGCTCCACGATCCGGCCCTCGTCGAGCACGAGGATCTGGTCGGCGTCGCGCACTGTGGAGAGCCGGTGCGCGATCACCAGCGCGGTACGCCCGGTCAGCGCCACGGACAACGCCCGCTGCACCGCAGCCTCGCTCTCCGAGTCCAGGTGGGCGGTGGCCTCGTCGAGGATCACGATCGACGGGGCCTTGAGCAGCAGCCGCGCGATGGCGATGCGCTGCTTCTCGCCGCCGGAGAAGCGGTAGCCCCGCTCGCCGACCGTCGTGTCGAGCCCGTCCGGCAGCGCCCGGACCAGGTCGGCGACCTGCGCGCCGGCCAGCGCCGCCCAGATCTCGTCGTCGGTGGCGTCGGGCTTGGCGTAGCGCAGGTTCTCCCGGATCGTCTCGTGGAACAGGTGCGAGTCCTGGGTGACCACGCCGATCTCGTCGCGCAGCGAGGCGAGCGTCGCGTCCCGCACGTCGACGCCACCGACCAGCACCTGGCCGTCGCTGACGTCGTAGATCCGGGAGATCAGCATGGACAGCGTCGACTTGCCCGCCCCGGAGGGGCCGACCAGTGCCACCATCTGCCCCGGCTCGACGGCGAACGAGACACCCCTGAGCACCGGCTCGTTCACCGTGCGGTCGAGGGTCGAGACCTCCTCCAGGGAGGCGAGCGACACCTCGGCGGCGCTCGGGTAGCGGAAGCGCACGTCGCGGAACTCGACCCGGCCGTTGCCGCGCGGCACCGGTACCGCGTCGGGCTTCTCGGCGATGGACGGGCGCAGGTCGAGCACCTCGAAGACCCGGTCGAAGGAGACGAGCGCGCTCATCACGTCGACCCGAACGTTGGACAGCGCGGTCAGCGGGCCGTAGAGGCGGGTCAGCAGCAGTGCGAGCTTGACGACGGTGCCGGCGCTGACCGCCCCGGTGACCGCCAGCCAGCCGCCCACGCCGTACGTCAGCGCCTGGGCCAGCGACGCGACGAGCAGCATCGCGACGAAGAACGTCCGCGAGTACATCGCGGACTGGATGCCGATGTCGCGTACGCGCTCGGCCCGGCGGGCGAACCGGTCGGCCTCCACCTCCGGCGCGCCGAACAGCTTGACCAGGAGCGCGCCCGCGACGCCGAACCGCTCGGTCATCGTGGCGTTCATCTTGGCGTCGAGGTTGTACGACTCGCGGGTGATCTCGGCCAGCCGCCGGCCGACCCGGCGGGCCGGGATGATGAAGATCGGCAGCAGCACCAGCGCCATCACGGTGATCTGCCAGGACAGCACGAGCATCGCCCCGGCGGTGAGCACGAGCTGGATGACGTTGCTGACCACGCCGGACAGCGTCGAGGTGAACGCGCGCTGGGCGCCGAGCACGTCGTTGTTGAGCCGGCTGACCAGGGCGCCGGTCTGGGTGCGGGTGAAGAACTGCAACGGCATCCGCTGGACGTGGTCGTACACCCGGGTGCGCAGGTCGAGGATGATGCCCTCGCCGATGCGGGCCGAATACCACCGCTGGACCAGGGAGAACAGCGCGTCGGCCACGGCGAGCGCGGCGATGATCAGGGCGAGCCGGACCACTGTCGAGCGGGCGTCCGGGCCGCCCCCGGCGATCGCGTCGATGACGTCGCCGGCGAGCAGCGGCGTGGCCACGCCGATCACAGCGGCGACGATCACGGTGATCAGGAAGACGACGATGTCGCGCCGGTAGGGCCGGGCGAACGCGACGATCCGCCGGGCGGTGCCGCGCTTGAGCTCGTGGGCGGAGACCTCGTCACGGTTACGCAGCGACCGGAGCATGCTCCAGCCGCCCATGCCGCCGCCGGCCATCGGGTGGGACACTCGTCACCTCCGGGTCGTCGGGGCAGCATGAACCGTCGGAGTCCATTCTCCCGACGCCTGTGACAACCTCGCGAGTAACCCGGATCTTCCCGAACGGTCCTTACGAAATCGCCGTACCGGCTATTCGCCCCGCCCGGCCAGGTCCCGGATCCGCCGGGTCTGCGCCTCGCGCTCGGCGCGCTGCTGCTCGGCGTGCGAGCGCACGGCCGCGCCCGCGAGCAGCGCCTTGATCTCGATGATCGCGTCCCGGTTGTTGGCGAGCAGCCCGGCGGAGAGATCACGCACCGCGCCGTCCAGCTCGTCGTTCGGCACCACGAGCGTGGCCAGACCGATCCGGTCCGCCTCGGCGGCGTCCATCCGCCGGCCGGTGGCGCAGATCTCCAGCGCCCGGGAGTAGCCGACCAGCTCGACCAGGCGGCGCGTGCCGGCCAGGTCGGGAACCAGGCCGAGGGTCACCTCGGCCATCGAGAGCTTCGCGTCGGCGGCGAGCACCCGCATGTCGCAGGCCAGCGCCAGCTGGAAGCCGGCGCCGATGGCGTGGCCCTGAACCGCGGCGATCGACACCACGTCCGGCCGGTGCAGCCAGGTGAAACCGTCCTGATAGCCGGCGATCCGGTCGGCGCACTCCGCCTCCGGCATCGCGGCCAGCTCGGCGAAGGAGCCCGGCCCGGTCGCACCGGCGACCGCCAGGTCCAGGCCCGCGGAGAAGGCGCGCCCCTCTCCGCGTACGACGACGACGCGTACGTCGCCGGGCAGGTCGCGGGAGAAGTCGCTCATCGCGCGCCACATCGCCGGGGTCTGGGCGTTGAGCACGTCGGGCCGGCACAACGTCACCGTCGCGACCGGCCCGTCGCAGTCGAAGCGCACTCCGGTCGTCTCGGCGGTCACCGGACACCCCGGAACGCGCTGATGGACGACGCTGGGGGGCGGGTCACGCCTTCTTCCGGCGCCGGGCGCCGCCGCGCTGCCGCAGCTGCACCCCGGACTCGGTGAGCACCCGGTGGATGAACCCGTAGGAACGGCCGGTCGAGGCCGCCAGAGCACGGATGCTCTCTCCGCCGGTGTACCGCTTTACCAGGTCTTTGGCGAGCGTCTGACGCTCGGCCCCGACGATCCGGCGACCCTTCTCAGTGCTGGTGGCTGTGCCGGTGGCTGCCATGCTGATTCCTCACGTCCCAGACTGTGCGGTTCGGATACGGTCCCACCTATTAGACCGCCTCGGACGATCATGCGCCAGATATCAACTATTCGCCAACCGACACGCTACGCAATGTCAGCTTCCCGATAGAGTGATCCTTCCGGCCGGCTGATCCGTACCGGCCCGCCGGACGAACCCGCCGGACGAACCCGTCGGCGCCACTTCGGCGAAGTGGCGGCATCGCCGCGCTCCGGACACCTCCAGTTCGGCGAGCTGGTGTGGATCATGCGGATGACGGGTGCGCGGGGGCCGTATCGTGCCCGGGGTGTTCGACGTGATCACGGCCGCGGCGGGTGCGGCCGGCGTGTTCGCCGCCACCAACCTCGACGACATCGTCGTGCTCACCGTGCTGTTCGTGGCGGCCCGGCACAACGGCCGGCCCCGGCCCTGGCAGATCGTCGCCGGGCAGTACGCGGGCATCGGCGCGCTCGTCGCGGTCGCGGTGGTGGCCGCCGCCGGGCTGCTCGTGGTGCCGGATCCGTGGCCCGGCCTGCTCGGGTTGCTGCCGGTCGCGCTCGGCGTCCGCGCGCTGCTGACCCGGCGCGACGACGACGAACCGCCGGCGGTGGTCGGCAGCCTGCTCGGCGTCGCCGGGGTGACGATCGCGAACGGCGCCGACAACATCGCCGTCTACGTGCCGGTGTTCCGCGCCCTCGACCCGGTCACCGGGCTGATCTGGCTGCTGGTGTTCGCCGTGCTGGTGGCCGTGTCGATATCTACACTATCCTCTTCGTCGGCAGCGTCAGATGTGTATAAGAGACAGCGCCCACCCACCCCGCCGCCCACCCCGTCGATCATGAAGTTGACGGCGATCTGGATCTCCAGAAGTGCCGTCAACTTCATGATCGACCGACAAAAAAGTGGGGTGGGGGGTCAGGCCAGCTCTACCAGCTCCAGCAGGTCGTCGGACCAGGCGTCCTCGTCGCCGTCGGGCAGCAGGATGGCGCGGTCCGGCTTGAGCGCGGTGACCGCGCCCGGGTCGTGCGTGACCAGCACGATCGCACCCGGGTAGCGGGCGATCGCGTCGAGCACCTGCTCGCGGCTGACCGGGTCGAGGTTGTTCGTCGGCTCGTCCAGCAGCAGCACGTTGGCGCCGGAGCAGACCAGCGTGGCCAGCGCCAGCCGGGTCTTCTCGCCGCCGGAGAGCACACCGGCCGGCTTGTCCACGTCCTCGCCGGAGAACAGGAACGCGCCGAGGATCTTGCGCAGGTCGGTGTCGGTCTGGTCGGACGCGGCGCTGCGCATGTGCTCCAGGATCGTCCGGTCCACGTCGAGCGTCTCGTGCTCCTGGGCGTAGTAGCCCAGCCGCAGCCCGTGCCCGGGGCGTACCTCGCCGGTGTCCGGCTCCAGCAGCCCGCCGAGCATCCGCAGCAGCGTGGTCTTGCCGGCGCCGTTGAGGCCGAGGATGGCCACCCGGGAACCCCGGTCCACAGCCACGTTCACGTCGGTGAAGATCTCCAGCGACCCGTACGACTTCGACAGGCCGTTCGCGGTCAGCGGCGTCTTGCCGCACGGCGCGGGGCTCGGGAACCGTACCTTCGCGACCTTGTCCGCGACGCGGACCTCGTCCAGGCCGGAGAGCAGGCGCTCGGCGCGCCGGGCCATGTTCTGCGCGGCGACGGTCTTGGTGGCCTTGGCCCGCATCTTGTCCGCCTGCGCCATCAGCGCGCCGGCCTTCTTCTCGGCGTTGGCCCGCTCCCGGCGGCGGCGCCGCTCGTCGGTCTCCCGCGCCTCCAGGTACGCCTTCCAGCCCAGGTTGTACGTGTCGACCACGGACCGGGTGGCGTCCAGGAACCAGACCTTGTTGACCACCGCCTCCAGCAGCGAGGCGTCGTGGGAGATCACGATCAGGCCGCCCTTGTGGTTGGCGAGGAAGCCGCGCAGCCAGGTGATCGAGTCGGCGTCGAGGTGGTTCGTGGGCTCGTCGAGCAGCAGGATGCCGCCGCCGTTCTCGCCGGCGTCGCGGAACAGGATCCGGGCCAGCTCGATGCGGCGGCGCTGACCGCCGGAGAGCGTGCCGATGGTCTGCGCCAGGGCGCGGTCGGGCAGGCCGAGGTTGGCGCAGATCCGGGCCGCCTCGGCCTCGGCCGCGTAGCCGCCGAGCGAGGCGAACTGGTCCTCCAGCGCGCCGTAGCGGCGGACGAGCCGCTCGTCGTCGGCGCCCTCGGCGAGCTTGTCCTCCAGCTCCTTCATCTGCGCCATGAGCACGTCCAGGCCCCGGGCGGAGAGCACCCGGTCCCGGCCGGTGACGTCCAGGTCACCGGTACGCGGGTCCTGCGGCAGGTAGCCGATGGCGCTGCGCCGGTCGATCTGGCCGCCGTACGGCTGTCCCTCCCCGGCGAGCACCTTGAGCGTGGTGGTCTTGCCGGCGCCGTTGCGGCCGACCAGGCCGATCCGGTCCCCCGGCTGCACCCGCAGGGTGGTGTCGGACAGCAGGATCCGGGAACCGGCGCGCAGTTCCAGGCCGGTGGCAGTGATCATCTCGGAGTACTCGCTCTCGGGTCCGGAAGGGCTGACTCAGGGCACGCGAAAGCGCCGGCGGGTGGTGATTTCCCGTCGGCGCGGGGCCGTTCAGCCTTCGCAGCGCAGCACGGGGGCAAGTGTACCGGGCTCCGCGGGGCCACTCCCCCGGATTACCGTGCAAGATCATCGGGTACGGAAACCGCCGTCCGGACCCGGTCCGGTACCGCAACCACCACATACGGACACATCGGTGATCGGGGTCAACATGGAGCTGAACGAGAACGCGCGGGTCGACACCAGCCAGGTGGACGACCGGCGAGGGTCCGGCGGAGGCGGCGGGATGGGCATTCCGATCCCGATCGGCGGCGGCCGGGGCGGGATCGTGGGCATCATCATCGCCGTGCTCGTCGCCCTGGTGGGCGGCGGGTTCGGCCTCAACGCCGCCACCAACGGCGGCGGTTCCGAGCAGGGCGACAACACCTCGCTGGAGCAGAAGTGCTCGGCGCAGGACGCGCTGAAGCAGCTCGACTGCCGCAACGCGCTCTACGTCAACTCGATCCAGGCGTACTGGCGTACCGCCATGCCGGAGGCGTTCGGCGAGCAGTACCGGCCGTCGAAGACGGTGTTCTTCAGTCAGAACGTGAGCACCGCCTGCGGCGCTGCCGACTCGGGCGTGGGCCCGTTCTACTGCCCGGCCGACGACCTGGTCTACATCGACCTCAGCTTCTACAAGCTGCTCGCCGATCAGCTCGGCGCGGAGGGCGAGTTCGCCCAGCCGTACGTGCTGGCCCACGAGTACGGCCACCACGTGCAGGACCTGCTCGGCACCGAGGCGCAGATGCGCCGCCAGCAGCAGCGCGACCCGCAGAGCGCGAACGCGCTCTCGGTCAAGCTGGAACTCCAGGCCGACTGCTACGCCGGGGCCTGGGCGAAGAACGCCACCGGCACCGCCGACGACAAGGGGCAGAAGATCTTCACCAGCATCACCGAGCAGGACATCTCGCAGGCCATCGACACCGCCGAGAAGATCGGCGACGACGCGATCCAGCAGCGGTCCGGCCGGCCGGTGAACCCGGACGAGTTCACCCACGGCAGCTCGGAGCAGCGCAAGCAGTGGTTCACCAAGGGCTTCACCACCGGTGACCCGAAGTCCTGCGACACCTTCGGTTCGGGGGCCTGAGCCGCTCCGCGCACCGGCCCGCACCGCTGACCCAGGTCAGCGGTGCGGGCCGGTGCCGTTGACCGGGCCGGTCAGGCGGGCAGGGTCACCTGACCCGGGGTGGACCGGTTGACAGTCGTCCCGTCGCCCAGCTGGCCACCGCTGTTGTCGCCCCAGCACCACAGGCCGCCGTCGGTGCGGATCCCGCAGCCGTGGTCGGTGACCGCGAGGCCGCCGGTCCAGGTGGTGGCCGTGCCGACCTGGGCGGGCGCGGACCGGTGGGTGGTGCTGCCGTCGCCCACCTGTCCGGCCGAGTTCTTGCCCCAGCACCACACGCTGCCGTCCGTACGCGACGCGCAGGACGTGTCGCTGCTGGCGGCGATCCGGCTCCACGTGGTGACGGTGCCGATCTGCACCGGCGCGGTACGGTACGTGCCGCTCACGCCGAGCTGCCCGTATCCGTTCTCACCCCAGCACCACAGCGCGCCGGAACGGACCCCGCAGGTGTGCGCGTACCCGGCCGCGACGCCGGTCCACCCGGTCGTGGTGCCGACCTGCGCGGGCGCCGTCTGGGGCGCCAGGTTGCCCAGGCCGAGCTGGCCGTCCGAGCTGGACCCCCAGCACCAGAGCGTGCCGCCGGTCCGGATACCGCAGGTGTGCCCGAAGCCGGCCGAGACGCTCACCCAGTCGGTCGCCGTGCCGACCCGCAACGGGGTGTTGGCGACGTACGGCGAGGTGCCGACGCCCAGCTGCGTGGTCCGGTTGAATCCCCAGCACCAGAGCGTGCCGTCGGTGCGGATCCCGCAGGTGTGCGAGGGGCCGGCGTCGACTCTGGCCCAGCTGGTCGCGGTGCCGACCTGCACCGGGGCGCTGCGGCTGGTGGTGGTGCCGTCGCCGAGCTGGCCCCGGAAGTTCGAGCCCCAGCACCACAGCGTCCCGTCCGTGCGGACCGCGCAGGTGTGCCCGGAGCCGGCGTCGACATTCGTCCAGGTGGCGGTGCCGACCCGCGCCGGGGCGCTGCGGTTCGTGGTGGTCCCGTCGCCGAGCTGGCCGCCGTAGTTCGAGCCCCAGCACCACAGTCCCCCGTCGGTGCTGATCGCGCACGTGTGCGCCCCGCCCGCGGTGACGCTGGTGACTGCGGGCGCGGCGAGCGCGGCGCGCTCGACCGGGCCGGCGGCCGCGTTCGCCGTGCCGGCCGTCAGTGTCGCGGTGAGCACGAGGCTTCCGGCGCTCATCGCCGCCGCCGCGACGAGGAGCCTCGTCGCACGGCGCCACCGGGTCCGCAGCCGGCCGTCCTGATATCCGCTCATGAAGTTGTTCTCTCCCAACGATGTCGGCGTGATGGCGGAGGCGAAGCTGGCCCTGCGGGTCGCCCGGAGACCCGCCGCTTCATGACACCGACCTTATGCATCGAGTCGATTCGATGCATCATCGACGAGCGGGATTGCGCCGTCTTGAGGTGATCTTTCCTGTTCAGCGGACCAGGATGTGGACCGCCCGGGCGGCGGCGACTGCCGCCACCAGCACCGCGTGCCGGGGCTCCGGCACGTCGAGCAGTCGCGGCGCGCGCAGTGCCGCGAGCGGGGCCAGCCGCCGGTCGGCCAGCACCGTGTCCACCGCGCGCCGGTCGCCGCCGCACACCAGCGCCGCCAGCGTGCCCGCCTCCGGCAACAGCAGGCGTACGGCCAGCTCGGCCGCGTCGCCCAGGGCGGCCTTCGCCTGGTTGTCGCGCCGCCTGGCGAACCGCTGCTGGGACCAGCCGCCTGCCGCGGTACGCCCCTGCACGTACCGGGTGTCCACCTTGGAGACCACCAGGTCGGTGCCGTCGGCGACGCCGACCGCCACAGCGCCCTTGCGGGCCAGCAACAGGCCGAGCCGGCGGGCCGCCGTGGCCGAGGCGACGAATCCGGGTACGTCCGCCGACGCGCTCGCGCCGGGCGGGGTGTGCAGCTCGGCGGTGGCGCCGTCCGGGGCGGTGAGCAGGAGCCCGTACTCCTGCGCGGTCGTCGTCGGCGGGCCGTGCCGGCCGGTGAAACCCTCGACCCAGCGGGCGACGCGGCCGGGGTCGACCTTGACCCACCGGCCGCCCCCGGCGGCGGGTCGGCTGCTCATGGCCCGACGGTACGCCATCCACGGACCCGGGAACGCAACGCGGGAGGACACCGCTGCCGGTGCCCTCCCGCGTCTACCGCGTGGATCAGTGGACGGTGAGGTTGCCGCCCTTCAGCTTGACCTCGGCGGTCGCGCCGCCCGTCCAGTCGGACGACAGGAGCAGGGAGCCGCCCTTCCACAGCGTGACCCCGACGGTGTCGTTCCTACCGGGGGCGCCCCGGTCGGTCACCGTCACGGCCAGGGTCAGGCCGGAGGCCACCAGCTTGCCCTTGTTGTCGTACAGGGCGGCCTGGTAGCGCACCTGGGCGGTCCGGCCCGCCGAGGTGACGCCGAGCGCGTCGACGGTGCCGGCCTTGATCGTGTACGACTTCCCGCCGGAGCGGAACTCGACCTCGGCCCTGCCCGTGGCGGGCTTGTTCGCCTTGCCCGGCTTCGCGTTCAGCTCCACCTCGACTGTGGAGTTCACGTCGGCCGGGTAGGTCCCCGCCGAGCGGGTGGCGGTGAACTCGCCGCCGCCGGTGAGGAACCCGCCGTCGGAGACGGCGACCGTGACCTGGGCGGTGGTGCTGCCCGTGTAGTTGCCGCCCACCGTCGCGGTGACGGTGTGCGTGCCCTTCGGCAGGGTGGCCGTGCACGCCGCGGACGCGGTGGTGGTGGCCGTGCCGAGCAGGGCCGGCACGGCGGTGCACAGCGTCACGCCGTCCCTGGTGAAGGTGACTGTGGCGGTACGGATGTCACCGGCTGTGGTGTCCGTGGCGCCGGGCAGCACCGAGCCGTCCCGGAGCACGGCCCGTAGCAGCGCCTGGCCGGACGCGCCGCCGGTCGCGGTGTTCACGAGCGTGTCACCGGCCCAGCTGACCGCCGCGTCCTCGGCGGCGACGGTGACGGTGAACGAGGTGCTGCCGGTCAGCCCGGAGCCGTCGGACACGGTCACGGTGACCGGGTAGTCACCCGGGGCCGCCGTGGTCGTGCCGGCGCCCGTCCAGGTACGCGTACCCGGACGGGCGTCCGTCGCCGAGGTGCTCGTGACGGCCAGGGACAGGCCGGCGGGCAGCCCGGTGGCGGCGGCGGTCAGGTCCGCGCCGGTGGTGTCGCCGTCGGTCGCGGTGACGGTGACGGCCGGCGAGAGCGCGTCGCTGTACTGCACGCTCACGCCACCGCCGGGGGCGGTGCTGGTGACGACCGGGGCGGACCGGATGGTGAAGTCGGCGTCGTTGACGTCGAAGAAGACGTTTCCGACGGCCTCGATCTTGATCCGGGCCTTCTCGGTCGCCACGTTCGGCAGCGTCACAGTCGCGGTGCCGGTGTTGGCGGTCTGCTCGGCCAGCACGTACGGGAAGGTCAGCCCGCCGTCGGCGGACAGCGAGATCTTCACCTGCGCGGCGTTCACCGGCGCCACGTCGGTGCCGGCGACGTCCCACGTCACGGTCCGGGTCGAGCCGCCGTCCAGGACCGCGGCGGTGTCCTGGGAGGTCACCAGGAACGGACCCGCGTCCGGTGCCAGCACCACGGCGACGTCCGCGCTGCCGATGCCGCCGCCACCCAGCCGCCCGTCCCGGGCGGTGAGCTTGAAGTGCAGGGTCCGGTCACCGGCGATGCCGACCCAGTCGCGGGTGGGCAGGAACTCCGAGTAGCAGTCGACCAGCTCGGCCGGCACGTTCGAGGCGCCACCGGTGGCCGGCGGTGCCGGGGGCGCCGGGCAGGTGCCGGTGGCGGCGTTGGTGTTGCCGGCCAGGATCTGCCTCATGTCCGGGAAGACCCGGGTCGAGTCGGTGGTGACCGAGTTCAGACCCGGCGAGTAGTACTTCAGCGTGTCGGTCGGCGACACGATCGCCGCCTCGCCGAACACCCGGAACAGCGGACCGTTCACCTTCGTGTTGTTCGTCAGCGCGGTGCCGGTCGTGGCGCCCCTGTCGTTCTGCTCCCACAGGTACGTGACCGTGTCCCCGTCGGCGTCGGTGGCGCTGCCGGTCAGCGCGAACGGCGTCCGCACCGGGATGGTGACGGTGTCCGGGACGGTGACCACCGGGGCGTGGTTCGAGGTCTCCTCGACCAGCCAGCCGCCGTTGTCGATGGCGCCGCCCTTGGCCGTCTCGCCGACGAACCCGGAGGCGCCGGAGGCGTTCGTCAGCTCCAGCGACGCCACGTTCGTGGTGGCCAGCGTGCCGCCGAAGGTCACCTGGAAGCCGTTGTCGTTGAGCGTGCCGCTGCCACCGAACGCGGCCACCGTGACCGTCGCGCCGGCCGGCCAGCCGGCGATGCCCTCGACGGCGGCCTTGATGCCGGCGGTGGTGTAGTTGACGCCCCGCACGATCGGCGCCGAGTCGGCGCCCGCGTAGCGGACGGTGAACGAGTCACCGTCGGCGTCGAACCCGTACAGCGAGACGTTCTGCACTTCGTTGATCGCCGGGCGGTTCGACGTGACGTAGTTGGTGATCTCGGTGTAGCTGCGGTGCGACCAGTACGGGTCGCTGTGCGGCTGGAGGTTGTCCTGCTGGCAGATGCCCGCGTACGCCATGATCGACGAACCGCTGCCCGGCTCGTACGAGTTGGCCGCGCTGCGGTTGCCGCCCGAGCAGTTGTACTGCGTGCCGTTGAAGGTGTGGTTGCCGGCGAACTGGTGACCCATCTCGTGCGAGACGTAGTCGACCGCGTAGAAGTCGCCGACCGGCGTCGGCAGGCCGGTGCAGCCCTGCGCCTTGCCGTTGCCGCCGATCACGCCGAGGCTGGCCACACCGCCGCCGTTGACGCCCAGGCCGACGTGGCCCACGTCGTAGTTGCTCGCGCCGACGAGCTGGCCGAGCACGATCCGGTTACGGCTGAGCGTGCCGCCGCCGCAAGAGGTGAGCTGCGCCGGCGTGAAGCAGGCAGCCGCGCCGCACGGGCCGTTCGGCTCGGTGGCGAGAGCCGGGGTGTTCAGGTTGGTCTTGTCGGTGTCGTTGATCAGGACGAGCCGGATCGCGGTCTCGTCCTCGTAGATCTGGGTGACCCGGTTCATCAGCGTCACCTTCGCGGCGGTGACGTTCTCCGCGCCGAAGTAGGTGGCGTACGACGGGTCGGTCACCAGCGCCACCCGGTAGGTGCGCAGCTTCACCAGCGGCCCGGCCGGCACCTCCGCCTCGGCGATCTCCTCGGCCAGCGCGTGCGCCTCCTGCGTGACGTCCTCACGCTCGACGAACTCGCCCTCCGGGTGCTCCAGGTCGCGGGCGAAGTAGCTCGCGTACAGGCTCTGGTCGCGCTGGTAGTACGGGTCGATGTACCAGTTGCCCTCGGCCGAGCGGACCGAGGCGTGGAACCCGAGCGGGGTGAGGTCCGCGCGGATGGTCGCGGTCGGGTCGTCCAGGCCCTTGCCGGCGTACGTGGTGATCTCCGGGTGCTTCGCGGCCAGGCCCGCCTCCATCACCGGCGAGTCGACCAGCTCGAACCGTTGGAACGTGCCGTCCGGAGCGGGCAGCGACACCACCTGCTTCGCCACGCGGGCCACCGCGACGCGCTTCTCGGCCGGAGCCTTGTCCAGCAGGCCCTTCATGCTGCCGCGGTCCAGCTTGTACGCGGTCAGCCGCTTGGCCTTGATCGCGGCCTTGCGGCCCGCCTTGGTGGCGGCCGGCTTGCCGTCCACCTTCTGCCACGGTCCGTGGACAGCGGGCGCGGCGGAGACGGGCGCGGGCGCGGCGAGAACGGGAAGTGTCGCCGCGGCCAGCGCGGCGACGAGGAGGGCAGCGGTCCGTCCGCGCCGAGCCCGGCCGGCGGGTTGCCGGTCGCGCGGCGGACGCCCCAGGGTGATCCTCAAGTCTTCTCCCTGCGGTCGGGTGTGGACTGATGCACGACCGGCGGGGATGACCGGGCGTACGTGAACGGTCCACGGATCGTTCCGTGACCCTAGGACCACTCGCGACCTCGAACATCAACCGGAAAGACGATGCGGTTCTACCTGGACGGTGATCCGCGCCGTCCCGGCCTGCGGGATCCGCGCTTCGCAAGGGCGAGCCGGCCGGCCTGACGGCCGACGACACCTGCGGTCGGACGCCGGACCGGGACTGGATCTCTCCGCCGCCCGTGACTGCCGGTTCGGCCGATCCCCCGTAACGGATCGCGAACGGCCCCGTCATCGGCCCGACATGTCGGGCCGTCCCCGTCGGTCAGACGCCGAGCACAGTGGCGACCGCGAGAGCCGCGATGATGACGCTGGACAGCAGCGCGGTGACCCGCCGCCCACGGGGACCGGTGAGGGCCCGGCCGATCAGCGTGCCGCCCCCGGCGATCAGCAACTGCCAGCTCGCCGACGCGAGGAAGACCCCGGCGGTGAAGGCGGCAGCGCCCGCCGGGCCGGAGCCGAGCACGTCACCCCGGCCGAGGACGAGCGCCACGAAGTAGACCACAGTGGCCGGGTTGAGCAGGGTCAGCGCGAGAACCGCGGCGAACGCCCGCACCGGCGTGTCCAGACCACCCCGCGCGCGCGGCTCCTGCGTCGTGCCCGACGGGTGCGTGGTGGCCGACGGGCTCGGCGGGTGCGTTGTGGCCGGTGGACGCAGCGCGCGCCGGGCGGTGAGGCCGGCGAGAGCCAGCAGCACCCCCGCGGCGACCAGCCGCAGCGGACCCGCGAACGGCGCGAGCCCGCTCGCCACCGCCGCCCCGCCGAGCGCCGCCAGCGCCGCGTAGAGACCGTCGGCGCTGGCCACGCCGAGTGCCGCCGCCGCACCGACCCGGAACGAGGTACGCGCGCTGAGTCCGAGAATGAGGATCGCGATCGCGCCGACCGGAATGGCGACGCCGTAGCCGGCGACCAGGCCGGCCAGGAACGCCCCGGTCACGACGACGGGTGATGGGCCGAGGCGGCCGAGGGCAGGGTGCGCTGTCGACGCGCGGCGGTGGCCGCACGGACAGGAGCCTGCTTCGGGTACGCCTCGATCACCCGCTCATCCTGCACCCGGCTCCCTCACTCGGCGACCGCTTTTCCCACGCGCCCGCACGCGCACCCCGCGGCTGGGCTGGGCTGGGCTGGGCTGGGCTGGGCTGGGCTGGAGATCTTGGTACGAATCTGCCTCCTCGGGGGCGATCTCATACCAAGATCTCGCCGTTCCCGGCCCGACGCCGGCGGCAGTGCCGTCAGCCACCTTGATCGACACCACTACGCCGAGGTGGCGGCATCAAAGCCACTCCGACCACACCACTTCGGCGAAACGGTGTCGATCAAGCCGAAAAGGCGGACAGTTTCCCACAACGAGGGAGCCGGATCCCGGCATGAGGGAGGCGAGGAGGCCTCGGAAGAAAACGGCCACCCAAGGGGCGATTTCGTACCAAGATCTCGCCGTTCCCGGCCCGACGCCGGCGGCAGTGCCGTCAGCCCAGCTTGATCGACACCACTTCGCCGAGGTAGCGGCATCAGAGCCACTTCGACCACACCACTTCGGCATAACGGTGTCGATCAAGCCCGCAGACACTACGGGCGCGGCAACCCCTTGGCAGGGGTGTGCCGCGCCCGTTGACGGTGACCGGAGAACGGTCAGACGTTGAAGCCGAGCGAGCGGAGCTGGTCGCGCCCCTCGTCGGTGATCTTGTCGGGGCCCCACGGCGGCAGCCAGACCCAGTTGATCCGGATGTCGTTGACCAGGCCGCCGCCGGGACCGGTGGTCAGCGCCTGCCGCGCCTGGTCCTCGATCACGTCGGTCAGCGGGCAGGCCGCCGAGGTCAGCGTCATGTCCAGGGTGGCGACGTTCTCGTCGTCGACGTGGACGCCGTACACCAGGCCGAGGTCGACCACGTTGATGCCCAGCTCGGGGTCGACGACGTCCTTCATCGCCTCCTCGATGTCACCGATCGCGGCCTTGCCGCCGGCCGGCGCCGCCGCACCCGCGGCCGCACCGTCAGCTCCGTTGACGGCCGCGCCACCGGCAACCGTGCCGTCGGTCGCCACCGCGCCGGTCTCCGAGGTCATGTTCTCGTCGCTCATGCCTTCACCTCCGGGCTCACGCCCACCCCGGCGCGTGCCGCGGCGTCCTTGAACGCCATCCACGACAACAGCGCGCACTTCACCCGGGCCGGGTAGCGCGCGACACCCGCAAACGCCACCCCGTCTCCGAGCACGTCCTCGTCCGGCGTGACCTGGCCCCGCCCGGACATCAACTCCACGAACGCCTCGTGCACCACAGCGGCGTCGCTCGCGGCCTTGCCGCGCAGCAGCTCGTGCAGGATGCTCGCCGACGCCTGGCTGATCGAGCAGCCCATCCCGTCGTACGAGATGTCGGTGAACACGCTGCCGTCGGTCGCCACCCGCACGGTGATCTCGTCGCCGCAGGTCGGGTTGACGTGGTGCGCCTCGCCGACCCGGGCGGCCGGATCCGCCGCCTCCCGCAGGCCACGGCCGTGCGGGTGCTTGTAGTGGTCCAGGATGATCTCCTGGTAGAGGGATTCGAGCTGCATCACTGGAACACCTTCCGCACCCGCTCCAGACCCGCCACCAGGGCGTCGATCTCCCCGGTGGTGGTGTAGAGGTAGAACGACGCCCGCGTCGTGGCCGGCACCCCGAAGCGGGTGCACACCGGCTTGGCGCAGTGGTGGCCCACCCGCACCTGCACGCCGAGCGAGTCGAGCACCTGCCCGACGTCGTGCGGGTGCACGTCACCGAGCGCGAACGAGATCGTCCCGCCCCGGCCGACAGGCACCGTCGGGCCGAAGATCCGCAGGTCCGGCACTGTGGCGAGGGCATCGAGCGCGTACGCCGTCAGTTCCTTCTCGTGCCACTGAACAGCCGGCATGCCGATCGCGGTGAGGTAGTCCACGGCCGCGCCGAGCGCCACCGCCTCGGCGATCGGCGGGGTGCCCGCCTCGAACCGGGCCGGCGGCGCGGCGAACGTCGAGCCCGCCATCGTCACGGTCTCGATCATCGAGCCGCCACCCATCACCGGGGGCATCGCGGCGAGCAGCTCGCCCCGGCCCCAGAGCACGCCGATGCCGGTCGGCCCGCACATCTTGTGCCCCGTGAAGACGATGAAGTCGGCGTCGTAGCCGACCACGTCCATCGGCAGGTGCGGCACCGACTGCGAGCAGTCGAGCAGCAGCAGCGCGCCGACCTCGCGGACCCGCGCGGTGATCCGAGAGGTGGCGTTGACGGTGCCCAGGATGTTCGACATGTGCACCAGCGAGACGATCTTCGTCCGCTCGGTGACCAGGTCGTCCAGGCCGGACTCGTCGAGCCGGCCCTGGTCGGTGACGGGGAACCAGCGCAGCGTCGCGCCGGTACGCTCCGCCAGCAACTGCCACGGGACGATGTTCGAGTGGTGCTCCATCTCGGAGATCACGATCTCGTCGCCGGGGCCGAGCCGGAACCGCGGGTCACCGTCCGCGCGCAGCGAGGCGTTGGAGAACGCGTACGCCACGAGGTTGATCGCCTCGGTGGAGTTCTTGGTGAACACCACCTCGTCCACGCTCGGCGCGTTGATGAACGCGGCGATCTTCGCCCGCGCGCCCTCGTACGCCTCGGTCGCCTCGGTGCCCAGCGTGTGCACCGAGCGCGACACGTTGGCGTTGTGCAGCGCGTAGTGCTCGGCGAGCACGTCGAGCACCTGCCGCGGCTTGTGCGAGGTGTTCGCGCTGTCCAGGTAGACGAGCGGGTGACCGTTGACCTCCCGGTCGAGGATCGGGAAGTCGGCCCGCACCTTCGCCACGTCGAAGCGCGGCACGTCGTCGTACTGCGGCATGCCCGCCGGGATGGCCATCGAGGTCATGTCGAGTCTCAGGCCCGCGCCGCGCCGGCCCCGGCGACGTACCGCTCGTAGCCCTCTTCCTCGAGCTTGTCGGCCAGCTCCCGGCCGCCCTGCTCGACGATCCGGCCGGCCACGAAGACGTGCACGAAGTCCGGCTTGATGTAGCGCAGGATGCGCGTGTAGTGGGTGATCAGCAGCAGGCCGGTGTCGCCGGTGTCGCGCACCCGGTTCACGCCCTCGCTGACCACGCGCAGCGCGTCCACGTCCAGGCCGGAGTCGGTCTCGTCGAGGATCGCCATCTTCGGCTTGAGCAGCTCCAGCTGCACGATCTCGTGCCGCTTCTTCTCGCCGCCGGAGAAGCCCTCGTTGACGTTGCGCTGGGCGAACGCCGGGTCCATCTGGAGCTTCTCCATGGCGCCGCGCAGCTCGCCGGCCCAGGTGCGCAGCTTCGGCGCCTCGCCGTCGATGGCGGTCTTGGCGGTACGCAGGAAGTTGGCCACCGACACGCCGGGGACCTCGACCGGGTACTGCATGGCCAGGAAGAGGCCGGCGCGGGCCCGCTCGTCGACGGACATGGACAGCACGTCCTCGCCGTCGAGGGTCACCTCGCCGCCGGTGATCTCGTACTTCGGGTGACCGGCGATCGAGTACGCCAGCGTGGACTTGCCGGAGCCGTTCGGGCCCATGATGGCGTGCGTCTCGCCGGAGCGCACGGTCAGGTCGACCCCGTGCAGGATCGGCTTGAGCTCACCCTCGGGCAGCTTGACCGACACCTTCAGGTCGCGGATCTCCAGGGTGCTCATCAGCGGGTCACTCCATTGCTCGGCAGCGGACGGCCGTCGCCGTCCACGGAAAGGTAGATGTCGCCGTCGCGGACTTCGACGGGATAGACGGGTACGGGTTCGGTCGCGGGCAGCCCGGTGGGCTCACCGGTACGCAGGTCGAAACGGGATCCGTGCAGCCAGCATTCCAGCGTGCAGCCCTCGACCTCGCCCTCGGACAGCGCCACGGCGGCGTGCGAGCACTCGTCGTGCACCGCGTAGAACACGTCGTCCTCGCCGTGCACGATCGCGACCTGCACGCCGTCCACGTCGGCGCTGATCACGGTGCCCTTCGGCACGTCCTCGGTAGAGCAGATCTTGAGCATCAGGCGCCGGCCTTCGCCAGCCGCGCCTCGATGGCGTCGCCGAGGCGCTCGCGCAGGTCCTCGACCGGGATCTTGTTGATCAGCTCGGCGAAGAAGCCGCGCACCACCAGGCGCCGCGCCTCGGCCTCCGGGATGCCCCGGGCCATCAGGTAGAACAGCTGCTCGTCGTCGAACCGGCCGGTCGCGCTGGCGTGCCCGGCGCCGGCGATCTCGCCGGTCTCGATCTCCAGGTTGGGTACGGAGTCGGCCCGCGCGCCGTCGGTGAGCAGCAGGTTCCGGTTGATCTCGTACGTGTCGGTACCAGTCGCCTCGGCGCGGATCAGCACGTCGCCGACCCAGACCGTGTGCGCGTCGTCGCCCTGCAGCGCACCCCGGTAGCCGACGTTGCTGCGGCAGTCCGGCACGGTGTGGTCGACCAGCTGCCGGTGCTCCAGGTGCTGGCCGGAGTCGGCGAAGTAGACGCCGTACAGCTCGGCCTCGCCGCCGCGCTGGGTGTACTCCACCGACGTGTACTGCCGGACCAGGTCGCCGCCGAGGCTGACCTGCACGTGCAGGATCCGGGCGTCGCGGCCCAGCCGTACCTTGAGGTGCTGCGCCTGCACCGCGTCGTCGGCCCAGTCGGCGACGGTGACCAGGGTCAGCTTCGCCCCGTCGCCCACAGTCACCTCGACGTTGTCGGCCAGCGTGGCCGAGCCGACGTGCTCGATCACCACTGTGGCCTCGGCGAACCGGTCCACCTCGACGAACGTGTGACCGAAGGCGAGCGTCTCGGCGTTCTCGCCGACCACCCGCAGGCGCACCGGCTGCTCCACCACCGCGTCGCGGTCGACGCGCACCAGCAGCGCGCCGTCGGCCCCGCCGTACGCGAGCGCGCTGACCCGGTCGAACGGGGTGAGCACGCTGCCCACCCGGGGGTCGTCCCGGCCGATCCGGTCGACGGTGACGCCCTCGGGCAGGTCACCGTACTCATGCCGGACCGCGCCGGTCGCGCCCTGCGCCGACCCGGTCAGGCCGCGCAGGCGCTTGAGCGGGGTGAAGCGCCACTCCTCCTCCAGGCCGGTCAGGGCCGGGAAGTCGGCGACGTCGTACGAGCGGAGCGCCTGCGACTTGGTCGTGGGCGGCGCGGAAGCCTGGGTAGTCATCTCTTCCTTGGTCTGTTCTGCGACGAGGTGTCAGTGAGTCGGAGGGTGGGCGGCCGGCGTCAGCCGACCGCGCCCTCCATCTGCAGCTCGATCAGGCGGTTGAGCTCCAGCGCGTACTCCATCGGGAGCTCCTTGGCGATCGGCTCGATGAAGCCGCGCACGATCATCGCCATCGCCTCGTCCTCGCTCAGGCCCCGGCTCATCAGGTAGAAGAGCTGGTCCTCGCTGACCTTGGAGACGGTCGCCTCGTGCCCCATCGACACGTCGTCCTCGCGGATGTCGACGTACGGGTAGGTGTCGGAGCGGGAGATCGTGTCGACCAGGAGCGCGTCGCACTTGACCGTGCTCTTGCTGCTGGTCGAGCCCTCCAGCACCTGCACCAGACCGCGGTACGAGGTGCGGCCGCCGCCCCGGGCGATCGACTTCGACACGATGGTCGAGGAGGTGTGCGGCGCGGCGTGCACCATCTTGGCGCCGGCGTCCTGGTGCTGGCCCTCGCCGGCCATGGCCACCGAGAGCACCTCGCCCTTGGCGTGCTCGCCGGTCATGTAGACCGCCGGGTACTTCATGGTGACCTTGGAGCCGATGTTGCCGTCGACCCACTCCATGGTCGCGCCCTCGTGGCACACGGCGCGCTTGGTGACCAGGTTGTAGACGTTGTTCGACCAGTTCTGGATGGTCGTGTACCGGCACCGGGCGTTCTTCTTGACGATGATCTCCACGACGGCGCTGTGCAGCGAGTCGGAGGAGTAGATGGGCGCGGTGCAACCCTCGACGTAGTGCACGTACGCGCCCTCGTCGACGATGATCAGCGTCCGCTCGAACTGGCCCATGTTCTCCGTGTTGATCCGGAAGTAGGCCTGCAGCGGGATGTCCACGTGCACGCCCTTCGGCACGTAGATGAACGAGCCACCGGACCAGACGGAGGTGTTCAGCGCGGCGAACTTGTTGTCGCCGACCGGGATCACCGTGCCGAAGTACTCCTTGAACAGGTCCTCGTGCTCCTTGAGCGCGGTGTCCGTGTCCAGGAAGACGACACCCTGCTCCTCCAGGTCCTCACGGATCTGGTGGTAGACCACCTCGGACTCGTACTGCGCCGCGACACCGGCGACCAGGCGCTGCTTCTCCGCCTCCGGGATGCCGAGCTTGTCGTAGGTGTTCTTGATGTCCTCGGGCAGGTCCTCCCAGGAGGTGGCCTGCTTCTCGGTGGACCGCACGAAGTACTTGATGTTGTCGAAGTCGATCCCGGTGAGGTCGGCGCCCCAGTTCGGCATCGGCTTGCGGCCGAACAGCCGCAGGCCCTTGAGCCGCAGGTCGAGCATCCAGGCCGGCTCGTTCTTCTTGGCCGAGATGTCCCGCACCACCGCCTCGCTGAGGCCGCGCTGGGCGGACGCCCCGGCGACGTCGGGGTCGGCCCAGCCGTACTCGTAACGGCCGAGGGCCGCGAGCTGCTCCTCCTGGGTCAGGGGCTGGACGATCTGCTCGGTCATCTATCTGTCCTCACAGTGGTGACGGTGGAACCGGACTGGGCGGGAATGTGCGTGGTGCACACGCCGTCGCCGTGCGCGATGGTGGCCAGGCGCTGTACGTGAGTGCCGACCAGACGGGAGATCACTTCGGTCTCGGCCTCGCACAGCTGAGGGAACTCGGCGGCCACGTGCGCCACCGGGCAGTGGTGCTGGCAGAGCTGGCCGCCGGAGGCGATCGTGGACGCGTTGGCAGCGTAACCCTCGGCGGTCAGCGCGCCGGCGAGCGCCTCCGCCCGCGCGAGCGGGGCGTCTCCGGCGTCCTCCATGGCCGACCGGCAGCGGGCCTCCAGCGCGGAGACCTGCTCGGCCGCGAACGCCGCGACCGCCTCGGTGCCGCCGGTGCGGGCGATCCACCGCAGCGCGGCGGTGGCCATGTTGTCGTAGTGGTGGGTGCCGCAGCGACCGCGGCCCGCCTCGGTGAGCGCGAAGACCTTGGCCGGGCGGCCGCGCCCGCGGCTGCCGCGGACGGTCTGGTCGCGGGCGACCACGTCACCGTCGGCGAGCATCGCGTCGAGGTGGCGGCGGATCGCGGCCGGGCTCAGGCCGAGCGCCGAGCCGAGCTGCGCGGCGGTGGTGGGGCCACGCTCCAGCAGCAGCTGGGTGACCCGGTCGCGGGTCGACAGGTCGGCCGGAGCGGTCTCCCGCTCGCCGGGCCGTACGCCGCGACGTGCGCGCGAGCCACCGGCGACCGGACCGGTCACCGGCGTTCGGGAGAGCGCCGCCGCGTTTTTCACAACAGCAACGTTACGTAATTCGCCGAGGGCCTGCAAACCCGGGGTCCGGTGATTCCGACCACCGGTGTGCCGGAGTCACCCGATCGGGATCAACTACGGTGCGTAGGATTCGCTTCGTGAAGCGATCCGTCCGGTTTCCGGTCTCCGCCACGCTGCTGCGCCGCCTCGCGCTCGCCTCGATCATCGCGAACGTCGCGATCGTGGTCACCGGCGGGGCCGTCCGGCTCACCGCCTCCGGCCTCGGCTGCCCCACCTGGCCCCGGTGCACCGAGGACTCCTACACCACGACACCCGAGATGGGCGTGTACGGGGTGATCGAGTTCGGCAACCGGCTGCTCACCTTCGCGGTCGGGATCATCGCGCTCGCCGTGGTGCTGGCCGTGCTGGCGCACCGCCCCCGCCGCCGCGGGACGCTGCCGCTGGCCGTGGGCGTGCTGTTCGGCATCCCGGCCCAGGCGATCATCGGTGGCATCACGGTGCTCACCAACCTCAACCCGTGGGTGGTCGGGCTGCACTTCCTCGCCTCGATGGCGGTGATCGCGGTCGCGTACGCGCTCTGGCGGCGCATCAAGGACCCGGACGGGCCGGTGGCGCCGACCGTGCCGGCGCCGCTGCGTACGCTCGCCTGGATCACCACGGCGGCGAGCGCGTCGGTGCTCGTCGTGGGCACCTGGGTGACCGGCAGCGGACCGCACGCCGGCGACCACGGCGCGGCCCGCAACGGCCTGGACCCGGCGGCGATCTCCCAGGTGCACGCCGACGGCGTCTTCCTGCTGATCGGCCTGTCGGTGGCGCTGTACTTCGCGTTCCGGGCGGTCGGCGCTGCGCGGGCGGCCCGGGCCGCCGCGGTGCTGATCGCGGTCGAGCTGGGCCAGGGCGTGATCGGCTTCGTCCAGTACTTCACCCACCTGCCCGCCGTGCTGGTCGGCGCGCACATGCTCGGCTCCTGCCTGGTGCTGCTGGCCACCCTCGGCGTGCTCTGGGCCACCCGGGGGCGGCTGCCGGCCGCCCCGGAGGCCCCGGCCGCGCCCTCCGCGCAACGGGTGGGCGCCGCCGCCTGAGCGCGGGCGTTACCGCGCGGCGGGAGCGGGAAAGCGGCACGGGCCACCGACAGTCGCCCGAGGGGAGCTCCCCGTGTCGCGCAAGAGCCTCTCCACCACCACCCCGCAACGGCTGACCCCGGTCGCCGGCGCGCCGCTGTGGTGCGACGCCCGCGAGCACGGCCTCACCGGCGACGGGGTCACCAACGACCAGCCCGCCCTGGCGGCGCTGGTGGACCGCCTCGGCGCCGGGTACGACGCCGACGGCCGGGCCCGGGTGATCTACTGCCCGCCCGGCCTGTACTCGATCCGCGACGCCGGCACCGTCTGGCGCAGCGGCGTCTCGCTGATCGGCGCCGGACCGGCAGCGACCCGCTTCCTGCTCAGCAACGAGGGCAACCGCAGCGCACCGGTCCCGCTCGCCTTCTGGACCACCGTGCAGCACGGCGCGGACCGGGACCGGCACATCGCCGACTGCTCGTTCGCCGACTTCGAGATCGACGGCTCCGGCGTGGCCCAGACGTCCTACGACTACCTGGCCAAAGGGCTGGGCCTGCAGTACGTGGTGCGCGGCGTGTTCCGCAACCTCTACATCCACCACACCGGGGCGACCGGCCTGGGCTGTGACTTCCTCCAGGACAGCCTGATCGACGGCGTGGTCGTGGTGGGATGCGGCCGGCTGGACAACGGCGACCAGATGGGCGGCGCGGGGATCGGCGTCGGCATCGGCGGCTGGGGCGACGTGGAGCGCCTCACCATCGCCAACTGCACCACCATCGGCAACGGCACCAACGGCATCTTCCTGGAGCTGCAGAAGGACTACTGGACCCCGCCGCGCGGCATCCGGATCGTCGGCTGCCACAGCCAGGCCAACCGGTTCGGCATCTCCGACTGGGGAGCGGACGGGCTGATCGTCTCCGCCTGCACCATGACCAACAACCTGGAGGCCGGCTTCGACGTGTCGGGCAACGGCACCGCCGGGGTCGCCGGGCGCGGCGGCCTGGTCACCGGCTGCGTGATCGACTACAACGTCGGCGACGGCATCAGCATGGGCAACACCCCCGGCCCGTACGCGGTGCAGGCGAACCGGATCAGCCGCAACGGTGGCTTCGGCTACCACGAGCACGACCTGGGCCACGGCTACCGGGGCGCGGCGGCCGACGTGGTGATCCAGGACAACGACATCCGGGAGAATGCGCTGGACGGCATCCGGATCGACCGGCCGATGCTCGACACGTCGATCGTCGGGAACCGGATCCGGGACAACGGCCGCCGCTCCGCCCCGGCCTGCTCCGGCTCCGGCGAGGCGGTGCGGTACGGCCCGCGCGAGGTCGCCGACGGCAACGCCGACTGGCCGGCCGGCGGGCACCGGGGCAAGGTGGTCCGGGTCGGCTCGCGGGACGCGGTGGTGTCCGACAACAGCGCCACCGGGCTCTCCCTGGCCGAGGTACGCCCGGACGGCTCCACCGGCTGGAGCGCGGACACACCGGGGCCCGGCACGGCGTACGAGCTGCCCGACTCGCCACCGGCGTGCGGCGGCATCACGATCGCCGCGCCGTTCGACTCGGCCACCGTGCGCGGCAACCGGATCTGGCACCGGGACGCCGACACCCAGGCGTACGGGATCTGGGTCACCGAGGCGGGCAGCTGCGTGTCCTGCGCGTTCGAGGACAACGACCTGGCCGGCACCGAGGCCGCGCTGCGGCTGGACACCCCGCCGATCGGTGGTCGCTGGGCACGTAACCACAGCGACCGCGACTGAGCGGGCTGTCGCCGCCTCCGGGCGGTCAGGCGGACGCCTCGGCGGCGAACGCCAGGGCGACGAGCGTTCCGTTGCTGACGGCATGGGCGAGGATCGGCACCCAGAGGTTGCGGTGGCGGTGCAGCAGCCAGGCGAACAGCAGCCCGGCGAAGAGCGCGCTGACGGTGTTGAAGACCCGGGGCAGGTGTACGACGGCGAAGAAGGCCGCCGACAGCACCACGGCGGCCACGGCGGGCAGCCGCGCGGCCAGCCCCTGGTAGAAGACACCCCGGTAGAGGATCTCCTCGTAGAGCGGGGAGACGACGGCGCCGAAGGCGAACGCGAAGGCGAACTGCGCGAGCAGGCTTCCGGCGGGGTAGCCGCCCTCACCACCGCCGCCCTCGACGAGCGCCGCGGGCAGCGCCACCACGAGCACGAGGGTGAGCGCGGCCTTGGCCAGGCCCCAGCCCACCGCGGCGCCCACCTGGCGGCCCGCCGGGCGGACGAGCCGCAGCGGCCGGGCGATCTCGCCGAAGCGGTGGCGCACCACCGCGAGGCCGACAGCGAGCTGGGTGCCGTTGATCAGGGCCCAGGCGATGGTGGACGCCGCCGTCTCCGGCATGCCCAGCCGCGCCGGTCCCCGGGCCAGCAGGTCCGCGACCGCCGAGTTGGCCAGGCCGACGCCGACGGCGAGCACGAGCGCCATGTCGAGGTAGCTGAACCGGCGGGTGTCGCGTGCGGTGTCGGTGAGGGGTGCGGTCATGCCGGGCAACGTTAGGCGGCCGACCTATATCGGTCAAATGACCGACAATCTATGATCACCTCGTGCCCAAGGTTGTGGACCACGAGGAGCGGCGGCGTCATCTCGGCGCGGCGGCCTGCGTCGTACTGGCGCGGGCGGGGTCGGCCGGGATGACGGTGCGGGCCGTCGCCGCCGAGGCCGGCATGCCGCTGGCGACCGCGCAGCACTACCTGCCGGCTCGGGAACTGATGGTCCGGGCGGCAATGGACCACCTGGCCGGACGCGTGGTGGCGCGGGCCCGGACGATCCCCGCCGACCCGGTCACGCCGGAGGTGATCCGGCAGGCGGTGCGCCAACTCGTCCCGCTGGACGCCGAACGCGCCTTCGAGGCCCGCGTCTGGCTGGTCCTCACCGCCGAGGCGCTCGTCGACGAGCAGGTCGCGGCGATCCTGGCGGAGAGCGAGGCGCAGATGCGGGCCAACGTCGAGCGGCTGCTCACGCTCGGCCGGGCCGCGGGTGGCATCGCCGGGCACGTGGACGCGCGGGCCGAGGCCGCCGCGCTGGCGACGCTGCTGGACGGCGTCACGGTACGGATCCTGACCACCGGCCTGGATCCCGCGGACGCACGTGCGGAGATCGACGCCCACCTGGCCCGGCTCACGACGGCCGGCACCTGAGACGGCCGGCATCCGCGACCCGGCTCGACCGGGCCCGGGGTCAGCGGCGGCGGGCCAGGTGGGTGAGCACCGCGTCGGCGAGCCGGTCCGGGGCGCCGTCGGCGTACCCGACGAACAGGCTCGGCTCGGTCAGCTCCAGCTCGACCAGCACGGGCTCGCCGTCCGGGCCGGGGATCAGGTCGACGCGGGCGTAGAGCAGGCGGTCCGGGCCGCCGGGCACCACCGCGAGCACCTTGTCGGCCACCGCGCGCTGCTCCGCCGTGGCGGCGCGGGCGTCGATCCGCTCCTCCTTGTAGAGCGCGGCCTCGCCCAGGTCCGGCCCGGTCAGCATCGGGCCCTTGCGGATCGCGTGGCTGAACGCCAGGCCGCCGGGCCCGGCCAGGAACAGCAGCGCGGTCTCCCCGGCGATGTCCACCGCGTCGAGGTACGGCTGGACCATGGTGACCCGCCCGGCGTCGGAGAGCCGCCGGACGTGGGCCGGCGCCAGCTCGCGGTGCTCCGGGTCGGTCAGGTCGTAGCGGCCGGTGTCCTGGCTGCCGGCGCTGACGGCCGGCTTGATCACGTACTCGCCCCCGGGCGGCGGCGTCCACGCCTGCCCCGGCTCGACCCACTCGGTCGGCACGGTGGGCACCCCGGCGGCGGACAGCTCGGACAGGTAGCGCTTGTCGGTGTTCCAGGCGACCACGTCGGCCGGGTTGACCAGGGCCGGCACGGTACGCGCCCAGGCCACGAACTCGTCCCGCCGCAGGGCGTAGTCCCACGGGGAGCGGAGCACGACCAGGTCGTACCCGGACCAGTCGACTGCCGGGTCGTCCCAGACGGCGATCTCGGCGGTGACGCCGCGGGCGGCGAGCGGGCCGAGCGCGAGCCGGTCGTCCGGGTCGAGGTCGGGCAGCTCGGCGCAGGTGACGAAAGCGACCCGGGGTCTCCCCCGGGTCGACTGGTGGTGGTCGGTCATTCGGTATATGTCAACGGGCCATCGTGCGCCGGGCCATCGACCGCCACAGGTCGTTGCTCGGACGCATCTGGTCCATCAGTTCACGCTCCCAGGCGTTCTCGACGTCGACCCCGGCCTTGGCGCAGGCCTGGCGTGCGACGTCCGTGCCGTCGGCGAACTGGTCCGCCCATACCCCGTCGGAACCCACGAGGACGATCCGTGCGCCGCGCTTGCCGACGTACTCGATGACCGCCTTCGCGCCGCCGTGTCCGGCGGCGAACGACTTGATGCCCGCGACCAGGCCGTTGGGGGCCTGCTCGGCGGTCTTGTCAGCCGTCAGCGTCGTATCGGAACCATCTGCCATGACGCGAAGCCTAAGCAGAGTTCCACCCGGATGTGCGAGAACCATGAACTGAATGTGATGCCAATTACCCATCGGTTTAAGAAGAACCACAGGTAATTTGCCTGCATATGTCGCTTATATCCGGGCGAAGCGGACGGGCGGGATCGTCACAATCTGTCCGGGTTGGATACGTCCGGGGAAGCCCGAAAAAAATTTCTGATGAACCGCCGGACGGGCGGGTCAGAGCAGCGCGTCGAGCGCGACGGCCGCGAAGAGGATCGTGAGGTACGTGGTGGACCAGTGGAACAGCCGCATCGGCTTGACCGCCTCGCCGCGCGTCGCGCGCCGGCACAGCTTGTGCGCCTCGACGAGGAAGATCCCGCCGACCACGAGCGCGGTGACGCCGTAGATCGGGCTCATCCCGAGCGGCCACACCGCCAGCGAGGAGAGCACCGTCAGCCAGGAGAAGCCGATGATCTCGGCGTTCACCCGCCGGACCGAGGCCACCACCGGCAGCATCGGCACCCCGGCGCGGGCGTAGTCGGCCTTGTACTTGATGGCCAGCGCGTAGAAGTGCGGCATCTGCCAGAAGAAGACGACAGCGAACAGGCCCCACGCGGCCGGTGCCAGCGTGCCGGTGACAGCGGCCCAGCCGATCAGCACCGGAGCGGCGCCGCAGATGCCGCCCCAGAACGTGTTGGCGGCGGTGGTCCGCTTCAGCCACAGCGTGTAGACCAGGTCGTAGTAGGCGATCGCGGCGACCGTCAGCACCGTCGCCAGCCAGTTCGTCGCCACCGCCATCAGCGCCACCGACACGGCCGCCAGCACCAGGCCGAAGACCAGCGCGCTGCGCGGCGACACGGTGTGCGCGGGCAGCGGGCGGCGCTTGGTGCGCCGCATGAGCTGGTCGATGTCGCGGTCGATGTAGCAGTTGATGACGCTCGCCGCGCCGGCCGCGAGCGACCCGCCGACCAGCACCACGGCGACCAGCCACAGCGACGGCATCCCGCCGTGGGCCAGCATCATCGCCGGCACTGTGGTGACCAGAAGCAGCTCGACGATCCGCGGCTTGGTCAGCGTCACGTACGCCGCCACCACGGCGCGTACGTCCCGCCGGCCGCTCGCCGGCGCCTCCGCCACCGCGCCCACCGGCGACTGCCCGGCAGGGTTGCTGACGGGGCGCTCGGTGATCATGCTCACGGATTGCCACCTTCCGGCATCGGCGGGGGAGGTCGTTCGGCCCGGACCGCTGCGGGTCCACACACCGCCCCACACACTACGCGGCGTCGTTTTCGCTGCCCCGTGGACCCGGCAACGGTGCGAGCCGTCACACCTGGGGTTGAACGACCGAACGTCCGCGATCCGTACAGAACAGCATGCTGAGATCCCCGGGCGGACGTTTAGCACCGCTCGATAGGGTCATCAGTGAGGGTTCCGCCCATCTGCCGAGGAGCACAACCATCGTGGCTGCCAACCGACCCGAGCTTCCCGCTCTCAACTGGTCCGACCTCGACCGCAGGGCCGTCGACACGGTCCGCGTGCTGGCCATGGACGCCGTGGAGAAATCCGGCAACGGCCACCCGGGGACGGCGATGAGCCTCGCCCCGGTGGCGTACCTGCTCTTCAACCGGGTCATGCGGCACAACCCCGCCGACCCGAACTGGGCCGGACGCGACCGGTTCGTGCTGTCGGCCGGGCACTCCAGCCTGACTCTCTACATCCAGCTCTTCCTCTCCGGCTACCCGCTGGCGCTGGACGACCTCAAGGCGCTGCGCCAGTGGGGCTCGCTCACCCCGGGCCACCCGGAGCACGGCCACACCCCGGGCGTGGAGACCACCACCGGTCCGCTCGGCCAGGGCCTCGGCAACGCGGTCGGCATGGCGATGGCGGCCCGCCGCGAGCGCGGCCTGTTCGACCCCGAGCCGGACCGCGCCGACTCGCCGTTCCGGCACGACATCTGGTGCATCGCCTCCGACGGTGACATCGAGGAGGGCATCACCCACGAGGCCAGCGCGCTCGCCGGTCACCAGCAGCTCGGCAACCTCTGCGTGATCTACGACGACAACGAGATCTCGATCGAGGACGACACCCGCATCGCCAAGAGCGAGGACGTGGCGGCCCGCTACGAGGCGTACGGCTGGCACGTGCAGACCGTCGACTGGCGCCGCGGCGACGCCGACCAGGGCGACTACCACGAGGACGTGGAGGCGCTGTACGAGGCGCTGCTGGCCGCCAAGGCGGAGACCGGCCGGCCGTCGTTCATCGCGCTGCGCACGATCATCGGCTGGCCCGCGCCGAACAAGAAGAACACCGGCAAGATCCACGGCTCGGCGCTCGGCGCGGACGAGGTGAAGGCCACCAAGGAGATCCTCGGCTTCGACCCGCAGCGCACCTTCGAGGTCGACGAGGAGGTGCTCAAGCACGCCCGTCAGGTGCTGGAGCGCGGCGCGCAGGAGCAGGCCGAGTGGACCACCGGGTTCGACGCCTGGGCGCAGGCCAACCCGGAGCGCAAGGCGCTGTGGGACCGGATGGCCACCCGTACGCTGCCGACCGGCTGGACCGACGCGCTGCCGACCTTCCCGGCGGACGCCAAGGGCGTCGCCACCCGGGCCGCCTCCGGCAAGATCCTGGAGGCCCTCGCGCCGGTGCTGCCCGAGCTGTGGGGCGGCTCGGCCGACCTGGCCGAGAGCAACAACACCACGATGAAGGGCGAGCCGTCGTTCGTCCCGGCCGCGCACGCCACCAAGGACTTCCCGGGTGACGAGTACGGCCGCACGCTGCACTTCGGCATCCGCGAGCACGCCATGGGCGCGATCCTCAACGGCATCGCCCTGCACGGCGGCACCCGCCCGTACGGCGGCACGTTCCTGGTGTTCAGCGACTACATGCGCCCGGCGGTGCGGCTGGCCGCACTGATGAAGCTGCCGGTGACGTACGTCTGGACGCACGACTCGATCGGCCTCGGCGAGGACGGCCCGACGCACCAGCCGATCGAGCACCTGACCGCGCTGCGGGCCATCCCCGGCCTGGACGTGGTCCGCCCGGCCGACGCCAACGAGACGGTCTGGGCGTGGCGGCAGGCGCTGGAGCACACCGACCGGCCGACCGCGCTGGCGCTCAGCCGCCAGGCGCTGCCGACGTTCGACCGCACCGACCTGGCCGGCGCCGAGGGCGTCGCCAAGGGCGGGTACGTGCTGGCCGAGGCGTCGAACGGCAAGCCGCAGGTGATCCTCGTCGGCACCGGCTCCGAGGTGCAGCTCTGCCTCACCGCGCGGGAGCGGCTGGAGGCCGACGGCACCCCCACCCGGGTCGTCTCCATGCCCTGCCAGGAGTGGTTCTTCGCCCAGGACGAGGCGTACCGGGAGTCGGTGCTGCCTCGCGGGGTAAAGGCACGGGTGAGCGTGGAGGCGGGTATCGCCATGTCGTGGCGCGCGATCGTCGGCGACAGCGGCGAGTGCGTGAGCATCGAGCACTACGGCGCCAGCGCGCCGCACACCGTGCTCTTCGAGCAGTTCGGGTTCACCCCCGACCGGATCGTGGCCGCCGCGCACGCGGCGCTGACCCGGGTGGGCGACATCACCGGTTTCACGACCGGCAACTGAGGGGAGCGTGGACGGCATGACGGACAGGCTGAAGGAGCTCCAGGGCGCCGGTGTGGCGATCTGGCTCGACGATCTCTCCCGGGTACGGCTGACCTCCGGCGGGCTGGACAAGCTGCGCCGGGAGAGCCACGTAGCCGGGGTGACCACCAACCCGACGATCTTCGCGAAGGCGTTGAGCGACGCCGACGAGTACGACTGGCAGCTTCGTGACCTCGCCGTACGCGGCGTGGACGTCGAGGAGGCGGTCCGCATGCTCACCACGTACGACGTGCGGTGGGCCTGCGACGTGATGCGCCCGTCGTACGACGTCAGCGGCGGCGTGGACGGCCGGGTGTCGATCGAGGTGGACCCGCGCTCGGCGCACGACGCGGCGAAGACCGTCGCCGAGGCCAAGGCGCTGTGGTGGCTGGTCGACCGGCCGAACCTGTTCATCAAGATCCCGGCCACCGAGGAGGGCCTGCCCGCGATCACCGCGACCCTGGCCGAGGGGATCAGCGTCAACGTCACGCTGATCTTCGGCCTGGACCGGTACTCGCAGGTGATGGACGCCTTCCTGGCCGGCCTGGAGCAGGCGCAGGCCAACGGGCACGACCTGTCGAAGATCGGCTCGGTCGCCTCGTTCTTCGTCTCCCGGGTCGACACCGAGGTGGACAAGCGGCTGGAGAAGATCGGCTCGGACCAGGCCAAGGCGCTGCGCGGCAAGGCCGCGGTCGCCAACGCCCGGCTGGCGTACGAGCGCTACGGCGAGGTGTTCTCCTCGGCGCGCTGGCAGAAGCTGGCCGACGCGGGCGCCCACCCGCAGCGCCCGCTGTGGGCCTCCACCTCGACGAAGAACCCGGACTACCGGGACGTCATCTACGTCGAGGAGCTGATCGCGCCCGGCACCGTCAACACCATGCCGGAGCCGGTCATCCACGCCTACGCCGAGCACGGCGAGACGAAGGCGGACACCGTCACCGTCGCCTACGACGACGCCCGCCAGGTCTTCGACGACCTGCTGGCGGTGGGCGTGGACCTGTCCGACGTGATCGCCACGCTGGAGCGCGAGGGCGTGGAGAAGTTCGAGGCGAGCTGGGTGGAGCTGCTGGAGGGGGTCAAGAAGTCCCTCGCCGAGGCGGCCAAGGGCTCGGGCAGCCCGCACCGGGCCGCCGGGAAGAACGCGCAGGCGGCGCAGCAGGCCGGCGGCAACGCGTGACCGACGGCGTCCGACGCGTCCCGGGGCCCGGCCCCGGGACGCGTCGCGCCGTACCGTGGACCGGGTGAGGTGGTCTGCCTTGAGCGAGCCGAGGTGGCGCGGTGAGTGACCTGCTGGCCGGGCGGGCGGACATGGCCGCCGGCCTGGCCGTGCGCGGCGCGGACGCTCTCGGCGCGTCCACGCGCGCCACGCTCGTCTCCCACGACGTCCCGGCCCGGCTCGCCGCCGCGGACCCGGCCCTCTGGGGGCCCGCCGCCGAGCCGGCGGCCCTCGACCGGCTGGGCTGGCTGCACGCTCACCGGCGCAGCCGGGACCTGCTCCCCCAGCTCGCCGAACTGGCCGCCGAGCTGGGCGACCTGGACCACGTGGTGCTGGCCGGCGCACACGACGACACGCTCGCCGCGGAGGTGCTGGCCGAGTGCCTGGGCCGGCCGCTGACGGTGCTCGACACCGCCGACCCGGGACCGATCCGGGCCGCGCTCGCCGACCGTCCGGCGCGTACCCTCCTGGTGCTCGCCGCACGGCACGGCCTCGACCCGGCCACCGACGCCCACCTGCGCGCCTACCGGCAGGCGTGGGCGGACGAGGGCCCGGACGCCGCCCGGCACGTCGTGGTGGTCACCGAACCCGGCTCGGAACTCGCGGCGCGTGCCGACGAGCTGGGCGCGATGGTGATCCCGGCCGAGCCCGGCGTGTCCGGGCCGTGGGCCGCGCTCACCGCGTCCGGCCTGGTCCCGGCGGCGCTGGCCGGCGCCCCGGTGGCCGAGGTGCTGGACGAGGCCGAGGCGCTCACCGGCGCGCTCGACCGGGACCGGGACAATCCGGCCCTGGCGCTCGGCGCGGCACTGGGCGCGGCGCCCGGCGCCGGCCGGGACACGATCGCGCTGGTTCCCGACGGCACCGGCCTCGACGGTCTGGGCCGCTGGGCCGGCGCGCTGCTCGCCGACGCGACTGGTGGACGGCTGCTGCCCGTGGTCGCGGAGTCCCCCGACTCCCCCGGCGCCACCGGGCCGGGCGTGCTGACGGTCGGTCTCGGCGGCGCCCTCGGCGCCGGTGTCGGACCGGGCGTGTCCGCCGACGTCGCGGTCAACGGACCACTCGGCGCGCACCTGCTCACCTGGGCCTACGCGGCGGCGACCGCCGCGGTGACGCTGCGGACCGACCCGTTCGCGGCGCCCGCCGCCGCAGTGGCCGGCGACGCGCCGGAGAGCGGGCCGCCGTCGTCGGTCGAGGGCGCGATCGAGGTGTACGCCCCGAGCGGCGCCCCGGCCGACCTGACCGGCGCGCTGCGCTGGCTGCTCGACGGGCTGGGTGAACGGGAGCACCTCGTGGTGACCGCGTACCTCGACCGGCACGCCGACGCGGCGGTCGCCGGGCTGCGCCCGCTGCTGGCGCGGGCCGCCGGACGGCCGGTCACCTTCGGCTGGGGACCGCGCCGGCCGCAACACACCGACATCCACGGCCGGCACCTCCAGATCACCGGTGCGGTCACCGATGATCTGGAGGTGCCCGGTCGTCCGTACACCTTCGCGCAGCTCCAGGCGGCCCAGGCCGCCGGCGACCGGCGGGCCCTGGCCGGCCGGGAGCGACCGGTGCTGCGACTGCACCTGACCGAGCGGGCGACGGGCGTCGCCCAGCTCCTGGAAACGGCCGGACGGACACGCACGTGACGATCAACGACCTGGAATCAGCGGACCGAGACGCAGGAGGAGGTGGCCCGGTGAACCCGCTGCGCGATCCGCAGGACCGGCGGCTGCCCCGGATCCCCGAGCCGTGTGCCCTGGTGATCTTCGGGGTGACGGGTGACCTGGCCCGCAAGAAGCTGCTGCCGGCGGTCTACGACCTGGCCAACCGAGGGCTCCTGCCGCCCGGCTTCGTGGTCCTGGGCTTCGCCCGCCGCGACTGGGGCGACGGCGACTTCGAGTCGGTGGCGCACGACGCGGCCAAGAAGCACGCCCGCACACCGTGGCGGGAGGAGGTGTGGGCCCGGCTGGCCGGCAACATCAAGTTCGTCGGCGGCTCGTTCGACGACGACGCCGCGTTCGACCATCTCGCCGCCACGCTCGACGAGCTGCGCGGCTCGCACGGCATCCCCGGCAACGCGGCCTTCTACTTCTCCATCCCCCCGGCGGCCTTCCCGGTGGTGCTCAAGCAGCTCGCCCGCACCGGCATGGCGGACAACGCCAAGTCCGGCGGCTGGCGGCGGGTCGTGGTGGAGAAGCCGTTCGGCAACGACCTGCCCTCGGCCAAGGCGCTCAACGACCTGGTCGACGACGTCTTCACCCGCCAGGACGTGTTCCGGATCGACCACTACCTGGGCAAGGAGACGGTCCAGAACATCCTGGCGCTGCGCTTCGCGAACAACCTGTTCGAGCCGCTGTGGAACTCCAAGTACGTCGACTCGGTGCAGATCACCATGGCCGAGGACGTCGGCATCGGCACCCGCGCCGCCTTCTACGACTCGGTCGGCACCGCCCGCGACGTGCTCCAGAACCACCTGCTCCAGTTGCTCGCCCTGGTCGCGATGGAGGAACCGACGAGCTTCGACGCCGACGAGATCCGGGCCGAGAAGCTCAAGGTGCTCAAGGCGATCACCGTGCCGCGGGACGTCTCCGAGGACACCGTGCGCGGCCAGTACCTACCCGGATGGGTGGGCGGCGAGCGCGCCAAGGGCTACCTGGAGGAGGAGGGCGTCCCGGAGGGCTCCACCACCGAGACGTACGTGGCGGTGAAGCTGGGCATCCAGAACCGCCGCTGGGCCGGGGTGCCGTTCTACATCCGGGCCGGCAAGCGGCTGCCCCGGCGGGTCACCGAGGTGGCCATCATGTTCAAGAAGGCGCCGCACCTGCCGTTCAACGCCGCCGACATGGAGTCCCTCGGCCCCAACCAGCTCGTCATCCGGGTACAGCCGGACGAGGGCGTGGTGCTGAAGTTCGGCTCCAAGGTGCCGGGCACCACGATGGAGGTCCGCGACATCGCGATGGACTTCCAGTACGGCGAGGCGTTCACCGAGTCCAGCCCCGAGGCGTACGAGCGGCTGGTGCTGGACGTGCTGATCGGCGACCGGACGCTGTTCCCGGACGCCGCCGAGGTGGAGCAGAGCTGGCAGGTCGTCGACCCGCTGGAGCACGCCTGGGAGGGCACGACCCCGGAGCCGTACCGGGCCGGTGAGTGGGGGCCCCGGGCCGCCGACGAGATGCTGGCCCGCGAGGGCCGGGCTTGGAGAAGAGCATGATCGGGCTGTGGGACACCACCGGCAACGAGGTGGTCAAGGCGCTGGCCGCGGAACGGCGCAGCGCGGGCGGGGTGGCCAGTGGCATGGCGCTCACGCTGATCGTGGTGGTGGACGAGAAGCGGGTACGCGAGGCCGAGGCGGCGGCCACCATCGCCGCGGCGGCGCACCCGTGCCGGCTGCTCGTGGTGGTCCGCTCCGACGTGGAGCGCGACCGCAACCGGCTGGACGCGGAGATCGTCGTGGGTGGCCGGCTCGGGCCGTGCGAGGCGGTGGTGACCCGGATGTACGGGCGGCTCGCGCTGCACGCCGAGTCGGTGGTGATGCCGCTGCTGGTGCCGGACGTACCGGTGGTGACGTGGTGGCACGGCGAGCCGCCGGAGGAGATCTCCACCGACTTCCTCGGCGTGGTCGCGGACCGGCGGATCACCGACGCGGCGCAGGCGGCCGACCCGATCGCCGAGCTGCGGCAGCGGGCCCACGACTACGCCCCGGGCGACACCGACCTGGCGTGGACCCGGATCACCCCGTGGCGCACGCTCGTGGCGGGCGCGTTCGACACCACCCAGGCCCGGGTCACCGAGGCGAGCGTGGTGGCGCCCCCGTCGGACCCGACGGCGGCGCTGATGCGCGGCTGGCTCAAGGCCCGGCTCGGCATCGACCCGGTCCTGACCGCCACCGAGGAGTTCCCGCGGATGCGCCAGGTGCAGCTGCGCTGCGCCAACGGCGACGAGCTGACGCTCACCCGGGACGACAGCGTCGCGGTGTTCCGGCGTACCGGGCAGGAGGACCGCACGCTGCCGCTGGTGCGCCGGCCGCTCGGCGACGAGCTGGCCGAGGAGCTGCGCCGCCTCGACGCCGACCAGGTGTACGCGGAGGCGCTCGGCGCTGCGGCCGGGATCACCGGCCTCGACCAGCGTCCGGCCCAGCGGGTGCACGTGTGGAAGGATCCGGCGACCGCCCAGCGGGCCGAGGCCGGCGTGACCGCGCACGCGGGCGCGACCGCGAACGAGTGACCGCCCGGACCGGGTGGTCGGAGGCACAGGTGACCGCCGGTGGGCGGTCGGAACACGAGGGCTCGACGGATGACTGAGGCGAGTGTCGCCGTACACGCCGACCCCGACCTGCTGGCGCAGGCGGTGGCGGCCCGGTTGGTGGTGAAGCTGCTCGACGCGCAGGCCGAGCGCGGCCAGGCGTCGGTGGTGCTGACCGGCGGGCGGATCGCCGCGGCGGTGTACCGGGCGGTCGGGCAGCTGCCCGCCCGGGACGCCGTCGACTGGTCCCGGGTCGACGTGTGGTGGGGCGACGAGCGGTTCCTGCCCGGCGGCGACCCGGAGCGTAACGAGACGCAGGCACGGGCGGCGCTGCTGGACTCGGTGCCGCTCGACCCGGCCCGGGTGCACCCGATGCCGGCGTCGGACGGCCCGGCCGGCGACGACCCGGAGGCGGCTGCCGCCGGGTACGCGCGGGAGCTGGCCGCCGCGGCCCGGCCCGGGAACGCGGTGGTGCCGCACTTCGACGTGCTGATGCTCGGCGTCGGCGAGGACGGGCACGTCGCGTCGGTGTTCCCGGAACACCCGGTGCACCACGACAACCGGCCGGTCAGCGCCGTGCGGGGCAGCCCGAAGCCGCCGCCGGTGCGGACCACGCTGACGCTCCCGACCATCAACACGGCCGAGGAGGTCTGGCTGATCGCCGCCGGGGCGGACAAGGCCCGGGCGGTGGGCATGGCGCTGGCCGGGGCCGGGCCGGTGCAGCTGCCTGCCGCCGGGGTGCGGGGCGTCTCCCGTACCCTCTGGCTCCTCGACCGGGCCGCTGCGGCCAGCGTGCCGCCGCGGCTGCGCAGCCTGCGCTGAGCATGTAAGGAAGGGCCCCTTCTTAACGTCTCCGGTAGAGAAGGGGCCCCTCCTTAACACCTCGGGTCAGGCGCGGCCGCGGCGACGCCGTAGCGCGTCGAGGGCCTCGGCGAGCAGCGCCTCCCCCTCCTCCGGCGTACGCCGCTCCTGCACGTACGCCAGGTGGGTCTTGTACGGCTCGGCGCGCTGGCGGCCCGGCGGGTCGCCCGGGTCGGGGCCGGCCGGCTCGCCGCAGCGAGGGCACTCCCAGGCGGCGGGCGTCTCCGCCTCGGCGGCGATCAGGAACTCGACGCGGTGCCCGTGGCGGCACCAGTAGACGACCGGCCGGCGCGGCGCGGGCTCGACCCGCTGGTCGAACCGCTCGGGGGCGGACCCGATCCGGGTGCCGCGGATGACGTTGTTGCTGGGCACGGTTGCTCGCTCCCTGTCGTCGGAGGGGACCGTCGCCGGAGGGGGTGGGCGACGGGCGACGTGCGGAGAAACAAAACTGCGCGCGGTCCGTGACGGACCGCGCGCAGATTGTACGCTTCTCAGCGTCGGCTCAGGTGCCGCTGGCCATCTGCAGTCGCAGCCAGAGCCCAAGCCCGACGATGCACGCGAACCAGACGATTCCCACCAGAACGGTGTAGCGGTCGAGGTTCTTCTCGGCCACCGACGAACCGGCCAGGCTGGAGCTGACGCCGCCGCCGAACATGCTCGACAACCCGCCGCCCTTGCCGCGGTGCAGGAGGATCAGCAGGGTGAGCAGGACGCTCGTGATGACCAGCAACACGATCATCGTGTAGGCGAACCAGATCGGCATGGCGGGGGTCAGTCCTCTCGTTGCGATCACTGCCCGGACCTGTCGGGCACGGCGGCACCGACCGGTGGACGGGCAGCGTCAAGGATAGCGAGCGATCAGCGGGTGATGTGCTCCGGGAACCGGCAGATCTGCGCGAACTCCTCCGCGTCCAGGCTGGCGCCCCCGACCAGAGCCCCGTCCACGTCCGGCTGCGCCATGATCGCGGCGACGTTCGACGCCTTTACCGACCCGCCGTACAGGATCCGGACCTGCTCGGCGGTGCCCTCGTCGTAGGTCTCGGCGATGCGCTTGCGCACCGCGCCGCAGACCTCCTGGGCGTCGTCCGGGGTCGCCGTCTTGCCGGTGCCGATCGCCCAGACCGGCTCGTACGCCACGACGACCTTGGTGACCTGCTCGGCGGTGAGCCCCTTCAGCGCGCCGTCGAGCTGGTCGCAGCAGTGCCGCACCTGACCCGACTGCTCCCGGACCTCCAGGCCCTCACCGATGCAGAGGATCGGGGTGAGCCCGTTCGCCAGCGCCGCCGACACCTTCGCGTTGACGAGCGCGTCGTCCTCGTTGTGGTACTGCCGCCGCTCGGAGTGCCCGACCACCACGTAGCCGCAGCCCAGCTTGGCGAGCATCGGCCCGGCGATGTCACCCGTGTACGCGCCGGACGGGTGCGGCGACAGGTCCTGCGCGCCGTAGCCGATCAGCAGCTTGTCGCCGTCCACGGCCGTCTGCACGGTACGCAGGTCGGTGAAGGGCGGCAGCACCACGCACTCGACGTCGGTGAGCTGCTTCTCGTTCAGGCTCGCGGCCAGCTTCTGCACCAGCAGGTTGGCCTCGAGGTGGTTCAGGTTCATCTTCCAGTTGCCGGCCATCAGCGGCCGGCGGGTCGTGCTCGCCATTCAGTTCTCCAGGGCCGCGATGCCGGGGAGGGTCTTGCCCTCCAGGTATTCCAGGGAGGCGCCACCACCGGTGGAGATGTGCCCGAACGAGGACTCGTCCAGGCCCAGCGCGCGCACCGCCGCGGCCGAGTCGCCGCCGCCGACCACGCTGAACGCGTCGGCCTTGGTGATCGCCTCGGCCACGCCGCGGGTGCCGTTGGCGAACGCCGCCATCTCGAACACGCCCATCGGGCCGTTCCAGAAGACGGTCTTCGCCTGCGACAGCGCGGCGGCGAAACCGGCCACCGTCTCCGGGCCGATGTCCAGGCCCAGCCGGTGACTCGGGATGCCGTCGGCGGGCACGGTGTCGTGCGCGGCGTCCGGCGCGAACGCGTCGGCGACCACCACGTCGACCGGGAGCATGATCTTGCCCGGCGCGCGCTCCATCAGGTTGCGGCAGGTCTCGACCATGTCCTTCTCCAGCAGCGACGTGCCCACCTCGTGGCCCTGGGCCTTGAGGAAGGTGAAGCACATCCCGCCGCCGATGAGCAGCCGGTCCACGGTCGGCAGCAGCGCCTCGATCACTGCGAGCTTGTCCGAGACCTTCGAGCCGCCCAGCACCACCACGTACGGCCGCTCCGGCTCGCCGGTGAGGCGGCTGAGCACCTCGACCTCGCGCAGCACCAGCCAGCCCGCGTAATGCGGCAGCCGGGCCGGTACGTCGTGCACGCTGGCGTGCTTGCGGTGCACCGCGCCGAACGCGTCGTCCACGTAGGCGTCGCCGAACGCCGCGAGCTGGTCGGCGAACGCGCCCCGCTCGGCGTCGTCCTTGCTGGTCTCGCCCTTGTTGAAGCGCAGGTTCTCCAGCAGCGCGACCTGGCCGTCGGCCAGGTCGGCCACGGTGGACCGCGCCGAGTCGCCGACGGTGTCCTCGGCGAAGTGCACCGGGGCACCGAGCAGCTCACCGAGCCGCCCGGCGACCGGGCGGAGGCTGAACTGCGGGTCCGGCGCGCCCTTCGGGCGGCCCAGGTGCGAGCAGACGACCACCTTCGCGCCGGCCTGCACCAGCGCGCTCAGCGTCGGCAGGACGGCCCGGATCCGGCCGTCGTCAGTGATGTCCCCGGTCTGCTTGTCGAGCGGGACGTTCAGGTCGGCGCGCACCAGCACGCGCCGACCCGACACCCCCTCGGCGAGCAGGTCGTCGAGGTTGCGGATCGTCACAGAGCTAGCCCTCCGTTCGTGACTGCGGGGCTCGCAAGCTCGCTCCTCGCACTCACAGGGACTGACCGACCAGCTTGACCAGGTCGACCAGGCGGTTCGAGTAGCCCCACTCGTTGTCGTACCAGCCGACGACCTTGACCTGGTTGCCGATCACCTTGGTCAGCGGCGCGTCGAAGATGCACGACGCCGGGTCGGTCACGATGTCGGCGGAGACGATCGGGTCCTCGTTGTAGGTGAGGATGCCCCGCAGCGGGCCCTCGGCGGCGGCCTTGAGCGCGGCGTTCACCTCGTCCACAGTGGTCTCCCGGCCGACCTCGACGGTCAGGTCGGTGGCCGAGCCGGTCGGGATCGGCACGCGCAGCGCGTAGCCGTCCAGCTTGCCCTTGAGCTCCGGCAGCACCAGGCCGATGGCCTTCGCGGCACCGGTCGAGGTCGGCACGATGTTGAGCGCGGCGGCCCGGGCCCGGCGCAGGTCCTTGTGCGGCGCGTCCTGCAGGTTCTGGTCCTGCGTGTACGCGTGGATGGTGGTCATCAGACCCTGCTTGATGCCGAACGTGTCCTGCAGGACCTTCGCCATCGGCGCGAGGCAGTTGGTGGTGCAGGAGGCGTTCGAGATGATGTTGTGCTTGGCCGGGTCGTACTGGTCCTGGTTGACGCCCATCACCACGGTGACGTCCTCGTTCTTCGCCGGAGCGGAGATGATGACCTTCTTGGCCCCGCCGTCGAGGTGCGCCTTCGCCTTGGTGCCGTCGGTGAAGAAGCCGGTGGACTCGATGACCACGTCGGCGCCGACCTCGCCCCACGGCAGCTTCGCCGGGTCCTTCTCGGCGTACGCCTTGATGGTCTTGCCGCCCACGGTGATCTCGTCGGCGGTGGCCTTCACCTCGTGCGGGAGGCGGCCCAGGATGCTGTCGTACTTGACAAGGTGGGCGAGCGTCGCGTTGTCGGTCAGGTCGTTGACCGCCACGACCTCGATGTCAGCGCCGGACGCCAGCACTGCCCGGAAGAAGTTGCGGCCGATCCGGCCGAAGCCGTTGATGCCAACCCGGATGGTCACAGGTCCCATCTCCTCGCGTTCTGGTCCGCCGGCGCCAGACCGCTGCCGGCGGAGGTGTGTGCGCCGACCGTTGGAGCCGGCCGTCGACATGTCATCTCGGCCACCCCGCCGCGGTCACGGAGACCTGACCGCCCGAGGCGGTGAGCACGGCGAGGAGCGCCTGTTCCGGCCCCCTTGCCGTACGCAGCGACCATATCCGAGCGCGCGGCGTCGCGCTGCGGCGGGTGGTGATCCCGCTCGCGGTGCACTGCCGCCCGAGTCCTATCAGACCACGAGCATGTCCGGCGTGACTGCCGCTTCCGTATCCGGGATGCCCAGGTCACGGGCACGCTTGTCGGCCAGCGCGAGCAGCCGGCGGATCCGGCCGGCGATGGCGTCCTTGGTCAGCGGCGGCTCGGCGAGCGCGCCCAGTTCCTCCAGCGAGGCCTGACGGTGCTCCAGGCGCAGCCGCCCGGCCGAGGTCAGGTGGTTCGGCGCGTCGTCGGCGAGGATCTCCAGCGCGCGGGTCACCCGGGCGGCGGCGGCCACCGCGGCGCGCGCGGAACGGCGCAGGTTGGCGTCGTCGAAGTTGGCCAGCCGGTTCGCGGTGGCGCGCACCTCCCGGCGTACCCGGCGCTCCTCCCAGGCCAGCACGCTGGAGTGCGCGCCTATGCGGGTGAGCAGCGCGGCGATCGCGTCACCGTCCTTGACCACCACCCGGTCCACGCCGCGCACCTCGCGGTTCTTGGCGGTGATGCCGATCCGGCGGGCGGCGCCGACGAGCGCCAGCGCCGACTCCGGACCGGGGCAGGTGATCTCCAGCGCGCTGGAGCGGCCCGGCTCGGTGAGCGAGCCGTGCGCCATGAACGCGCCCCGCCACGCCGACACGGCACAGCAGACGTTCGCGGCCACCACGTGCGGCGGCAGGCCGCGCACCGGGCGGCCCCGCACGTCGAGCAGGCCGGTCTGCCGGGCGAGCGCCTCGCCGTCCTTGACCACCCGCACGATGAAGTGGCTGCCCTTGCGCAGCCCGCCGGAGGCGAGCACGTGGATCTCGCTGGAGTAGCCGTACACCTCGGCGATCTCCCGCCGCAGCCGGCGCGCGACCGCGCCGGTGTCCAGCTCCGCCTCGACCACCACGCGGCCCGACACGATGTGCAGGCCGCCGGCGAAACGCAGCAGGGCGGCCATCTCCGCCCGCCGACAGCAGGGCTTGGGCACGTCGACCCGACTCAGCTCGTCCTTGACCGCAGCCGTCATCGCCATAGTGCGCCCCCTCACGGACCGGTTCCGGCGTGTCGCCGGTGATTACGTACGTGTCTAACGATCGGCGCGCAGGACAGGCACCAGCGCGGCGCCCAGGGCGGCTGGATCATGACGGGGCGTGCCGTCCAGGACGGCGACGGGAGCGAGGACCAGCCGGGCACCCAGCGATTCTGCCGCACGTTCGACCGCCGCGGGATCACCCACCGCCGTGGAGTCGGCGAGCACCCGGTCCACCTTCAGCTCGGGCAGATAGCGCCGCAGTGTGTCCAGATGGTCGGGCAGGGAGAGCCCCGAGGTCTCCTTCTCGGCCACCAGGTTGAGCGTCACCAGCCGCCGCGCCGGGCTGGACACGATCGCGTCGGCCAGCCCCGGCACCAGCAGGTGCGGCAGCACGCTCGTGTACCAGCTGCCCGGCCCGAAGATCAGCCAGTCCGCGGCGCGTACCGCTGTCACCGCCTCGGCGCACGCGGCCGGCGCCGACGGGTTGAGCCGCAGCGACTCGACGGTGCCCGGGGTGACCGCGACCTGGTGCTGGCCGCGCACCGTGGACACCTCGTCCGGGTGCTCCGGGTCGGCGCCGCGGACCCGGGCCTCGATGCCCACCGGCTGGCGGGACATCGGCAGCACCCGCCCCACCCCGCCGAGCATCGCCCCGGCGTGGTCGAGCGCGGCCACCGGGTCGCCGAGCAGCTCGGTGAGCCCGTGCAGCAGCAGGTTGCCGACCGCGTGGCCGGCGAGCGAGTCGCCGACCGCGACCGGCACCGGCGCGGCCGGCGTCGGCGCCTGCGGCACGGCGGCGGCGAAGCGGTGCTGGAACAACGCCGCGCTGCGCCGGGTGGCCGGATGGTCACCGGCCAGCGCGACGAGCGCCTGCCGCAGGTCGCCCGGCGGCAGGCCGCCGCGCTCGGCGCGCAACCGGCCGCTGGAGCCCCCGTCGTCACCGACGGTGACCACCGCGGTGATGTCCAGGTCCAGTTCGGGTACGCAGTGACGCAGCGCCCGCAGCGACGCCGAGAGCCCGTGCCCGCCGCCGAAGGCGACCACCCTGGTCAGGGTCACTCCCGCCCCAGGTCCCGGTGCTGGGCGTTCGCGGCGATGCCGGAGTGGCGCAGCCGGGAGGCCAGCTCCTCGGCGATGGCCACGCTGCGGTGCTTGCCGCCGGTGCAGCCGACCGCCACGGTCAGGTAGCGCTTGCCCTCCCGCTCGAACCCGGCGGTGGTGGCGTTGACCAGATCGGCGTACCCGGCCACGAACGCGTCGGCGCCCTCCTGGCCCAGCACGTACGCGCTGACCGCCTCCTCGCGGCCGGTGTGCTCGCGCAGCTCCGGCACCCAGTACGGGTTCGGCAGGAACCGGGCGTCCATCACGAAGTCGGCGTCCGGCGGCAGGCCGTACTTGAAGCCGAACGAGATCACGGTGATCCGCAGCCGGCGGGCGTCCTCGCCGCCGAACAGCTCCTCGACCCGGCGGCGCAACTGGTTCACGTTCAGGTGGCTGGTGTCGATGATCACGTCGGCCTGCTCGCGGGCCTCCTCCAGCAGCGCCCGCTCGACAGCGATGCCGTCGGCCAGCCGCCCGTCGCCCTGCAACGGGTGCGAGCGGCGCACGCTCTCGAACCGCCGGATCAGCACCTCGTCGTCGGCGTCGACGAAGACCACCCGGGGCTGGAAGCCGCGCTCACGCAGCTCACGGATCGCCCCGGCCAGGTCGGTGGAGAACGCGCGCGAGCGCACGTCCAGCACCATCGCCGTACGCCGGGCCGCGCCACCGGCCTTGAACGCCAGCTCGGCCATGTCCAGCAGCAGCGCCTGCGGCAGGTTGTCGACCACGTAGTAGCCGACGTTCTCCAGCGCCCGCGCCACGGTGCTGCGCCCGCCGCCGGACAGGCCGGTCACCACCACCAGGGAGGTGTCCGACTCGGCCGGCGCCGGTCGCACCGGCGTCGTCTCCGCCTCGGTCGGCCCCAGGTCACCCGCTGTACGCGCCTCGCTCACCCGCTACCCCCAGCCGTGGCGCCGCGGCCCGGTCGGCCGCGCATGGTCAATCAGCGACTCTAACGGCTGCGACCCGGCCCGGGATTCCACGGGGTGACGACCGGAACAAGTCGCCGCGCTCGTGACGGCTCGCCGGGACGGTCGGTGTCGGGGGACGCTCGTAGACTGCGCGGATGGTCTCCCCCACCGACGAGCGGACCACCTCCCCACCGGCCGGCGACGCGCTCGACGTGTTGCGCCGCGTCTTCGGGTACGACGCCTTCCGCGGCTTCCAGCAGGAGGTCGTCGAGCACGTGGTGGCCGGCGGCGACGCGCTGGTGCTCATGCCCACCGGTGGCGGCAAGTCGCTGTGCTACCAGATCCCCGCGCTGGTCCGCGACGGTGTGGCGGTGGTCGTCTCCCCGCTCATCGCGCTCATGCAGGACCAGGTCGACGCCCTGACGGCGGTCGGCGTCCGGGCCGGGTTCCTCAACTCGACCCAGGATCCCGCGCAGCGGCGCCGGGTCGAGGCGGCCTACCTCGCCGGCGAGCTGGACCTGCTCTACCTCGCCCCGGAAGGGCTCGCGGTGCGGTCCACACTCGGCCTGCTGGAACGCGGCCGGGTCGCGTTGTTCGCGATCGACGAGGCGCACTGCGTCTCGCAGTGGGGGCACGACTTCCGCCCCGACTACCTCAACCTGTCGATGCTGCACGAACGCTGGCCGGACGTGCCGCGGATCGCGCTGACCGCCACCGCGACGCAGGCGACCCGCACCGAGATCGCCACCCGGCTGCGGCTCACCGAGGCCCGGCACTTCGTGGCCAGCTTCGACCGGCCCAACATCCAGTACCGCATCGTGCCCAAGCGGGAGCCGCGCCGCCAGCTGCTCAGCCTGCTGCGCGACGAGCACTCCGGCGACGCCGGCATCGTCTACTGCCTGTCCCGCGCCTCGGTGGAGAAGACCGCCGAGTTCCTGGTCGCCAACGGCATCCCCGCGCTGCCGTACCACGCCGGGCTGGACGCCTCGACCCGCGCCGCCAACCAGCAGCGTTTCCTGCGCGAGGACGGCCTGGTCATGGTCGCCACCATCGCGTTCGGCATGGGCATCGACAAGCCCGACGTGCGCTTCGTCGCCCACCTGGACCTGCCGAAGTCGGTGGAGGGCTACTACCAGGAGACCGGCCGCGCCGGGCGCGACGGGCTGCCGTCCACGGCCTGGCTGGCGTACGGGCTCCAGGACGTCGTGCAGCAGCGCAAGATGATCGAGACGTCGGAGGGCGACCTGGCGCACCGGCGCAACCTCGCCGCCCACCTGGACGCCATGCTGGCGCTCTGCGAGACGGTCCGCTGCCGCCGCGCCCAGCTGCTCGAATACTTCGGCGAGACCGGCGTGGCCGACTGCGGCAACTGCGACACCTGCCTCGAACCACCGGAGTCCTGGGACGGCACCGTCGCCGCGCAGAAGCTGCTGTCCACCGTCTTCCGGCTCGACCGCGAGCGCAACCAGCGGTTCGGCGCCGGGCACAGCATCGACATCCTGCTCGGCAAGCACACCGACAAGATCGACCAGTACGGCCACGACGCGCTCAGCACGTTCGGCATCGGCACCGAGCTGCGCGAGGCCGAGTGGCGTGGGGTGGTGCGGCAACTGCTGGCCGAGGGTCTGCTCGCAGTCGAGGGCGACTACGGCACGCTGGCGCTGACCGAGGCCAGCGCGGACGTGCTCGGCCGCCGCCGTACCGTCACGCTGCGCAAGGAGCCCGAGCGCCCGGCCGCCGGCCGGTCCGCCAAACCCCGGGGCGCTGCCACCGTCGTCGCCGACCTGTCCCCCGCCGCCGCGCCGGTCTTCGAGCGGCTCCGCGCGTGGCGCGCGGCCACCGCCAAGGAGCAGGGCGTCCCAGCGTACGTCATCTTCCACGACGCGACCCTGCGGCAGATCGCCGCCGAGCCGCCCACCTCCCTCGCCGAGTTGTCCCGGTTCAACGGGGTCGGCGAGAACAAGCTCGCCAAGTACGGCGAGGCGATCCTGGCCGTCCTCGCCGAATCCTGACGCACGCACGGAAGGGCCCGACCCCGCGGTGGGGGTCGGGCCCTTCCGGTGTGCTGTGGCCTCGCTGGGGTTCACGCGGTGGTGCTCTGGTCCGTGAGGTCGTGCTGGCCGCGTTGGCTGCGTTTTCTTGCTCTGCAGCCATCGGCGCGGCGGTGTTGTCTTAGCTGGTGCTGTAGCCGCGGGTGGCGATCCAGTCGGCGAGGTTGTCGATGTTCATGCGGTAGGTGGCGGTGGTGGGGTCGGCGCTGTCGGCGATGGTGACGGTGTTGCCGTTGTCGCGGTAGCCGATGACGCTGATGTAGTGGCCGCCTTCGAAGGAGTGGGTGGTGCCGTCGGTGTCGGTGGCGGTGCCGGCGATGTTGGCGACCACGGCCCGGCCGGCGTCGACGGTCTTGACGATGTCGGCGCGCAGGGTGTCGGTCTGCTTGTCGTCGGCCTTGGGGGTGCTGATCTCGACCGACTTGTAGGCGTCCTTGGTGCCGGTCTCCTTGTTCAGTACGGGGGTGATGGCGGCGGCGGGGCCGCAGAAGTAGAAGTTGGGCTGGGCTTCGTAGCGGACGTCGAGTTCCCGCTCGCCGTGGCCCTTGCGGTCCGCCACCACGCTGGTGCTGGTGGTGGGGGCGGCGTGGGCGGCGATCGCGGGGCCGGCGATGCCTCCGGCGGTGGCGGCGATACCGGCAGCGGTCAGAACGGTCTTGCGCAGCAGAGTGGTAGCCATGATGGTTGCCTCCCTGAAGTGGGGGATGACGCGGCGGGGGATGCCGCGCGAAAGGGGGAAAGTCTTGGGGGTGCCCGTCGAAACCGGGCTGGCGCGCGGGCGACCCTGGGGGCCTGCTCCGCGGCTCGGGGATGTAACGACGACCGGGCCGGGCCGATTCCCTGACCTGGCGATCCGCTCCCGGGTGCCGGGCGGGCCGGTGTCCGGCGCTCGACCCGGTTCCTCGGCGGTCAGCCATGTACAACGCCCCGCGCCCGCCACCGATTCCACGCTGACGATGGCACCGACCACAGCCAGGCCCCCGCCCATCGCAGCGAACCGGACACCACTCACCAAACCGCCCGCGCCGCGCGGATGGGTGCACGGAGATCTCCGCTCCGAACACCAAGATCCACCCCTGCCCGCGCGCGATCTTGCACTTTGGTGCCGGACACGCCTCACGAAACGGGCATCCCACGGGCCCAAAGTGCAAGATCGCCGGGGCCGAGGCCGGGGCCGGGGCCGAGGCCGAGGCCGGGGCGGGAGGGCGGGGACGACGGGTCACCCGCCCTCGCGTGGCGACACAACCCCCACCAAACCACCCGCGGAACCCTCCCAGGAGGTGGAATGACGCTTCCGCCCATCGGGACCAGCGCCGTCGGTGGAACGTCATGGGTGTCAAATGCGGGCGGAGACACCCATGGTGTTCCACTCGGGCGTTGCCGGCGGGCCGGACAACGGGCGCGAGCAGGAACGGGCAGGAGCCGGGGAACGGGTCAGGGGCGGGGGGCGGCTTCGGTGGTGGTGGTGGTGGTGGAGCCGTCCAGCGCGGCCAGGATCGCCTCGGCCGTACGCCGGCCCACCCCGGGCACTTCGGTGATCTCCTCCACCGTGGCGGACGACAGCCGCTTCAGTGAGCCGAAGTGCCGCAGCAGCGCCTTGCGGCGTACCTCGCCGAGGCCGGGGACGTTGTCCAGCGCCGACTCGGTCATCCGCTTGGAGCGCCGCTGCCTGTGGAACGTGATGGCGAAGCGGTGCGCCTCGTCGCGGACCCGTTGCAGCAGGTAGAGCGCCTCGGAGGTGCGCGGCAGGATCACCGGGAACTCGTCGTCGGGCAGCCAGACCTCCTCCAGCCGCTTCGCCAGCCCGCACAGCGCCACGTCGTCGATGCCCAGCTCGGCGAGCGCCTTCGCGGCGGCGGCGACCTGGGGCGGACCACCGTCGACCACGACGAGCTGCGGTGGGTACGCAAACTTGCGCGGCCGCCCGGTGGTCGGGTCGATGCCGGGCCGGTCGGGGTCGGAGGCGGTCTCCTCGCCCAGCTCACCGGTCTCGGCGCGGGCGTCGAGGTAGCGGGCGAAGCGCCGCCGCAGCACCTCGGACATGGCCGACAGGTCGTCGGTGGCGCCGCGCACGATGAACCGGCGGTATTCGCTCTTGCGGGGCAGCCCGTCCTCGAACACGACCATGCTGGCGACCACGTCGGTGCCCTGGATCTGGGACACGTCGAAGCACTCGATGCGCAGCGGTGAGGTGTTCATGGCGAGCGCGTCGGCGATCTCGTCGAGCGCCTGGCTGCGGGTCGTCAGGTCACCGGCCCGCTTGAGCTTGTGCCGGGCCAGCGCGTCCCTGGCGTTGCGCTCGACGGTCTCCAGCAGCGACCGCTTGTCGCCGCGCTGCGGCACCCGCAGCGACACCCGGCTGCCCCGGCGGGCGGTGAGCCAGTCGGCGAGCGCGTCGGCGTCGCCTGGTAGCTCGGGGACGAGCAGCTCGCGGGGCACGTCGGCCTCGCCCTGCTCGCCGCCGTACACCTGGGTGCAGAAGTGGTGCACGAGGTCGCCGGTGGTCAGCTCCTCGGTCTTCTCCACCACCCAGCCGCGCTGGCCGCGCACCCGGCCGCCGCGGACGTGGAAGACCTGCACGGCGGCTTCGAGCGGGTCGTCGGCGAACGCGACCACGTCGGCGTCGGTGCCGTCGCCGAGCACCACCGTCTGCTTCTCCATCGCCCGGCGCAGCGCCGCGACGTCGTCGCGCAGCCGGGCGGCCCGCTCGAACTCCAGCTGCTCGCTGGCGTCGAGCATCTCCTTCTCCAGCCGCCGGACCATGCTGTCGGTGCGGCCGGCCATGAAGTCGCAGAAGCCGTCGACGATCTCCCGGTGCTGTTCTGCGGTGACGCTGCCGACGCACGGCGCCGAGCACTTGCCGATGTAGCCGAGCAGGCAGGGCCGGCCGACCTGGCCGGCCCGCTTGAACACCCCGGACGAGCAGGTCCGCGCCGGGAAGACCCGCAGCAGCAGGTCGAGCGTCTCGCGGATGGCCCAGGCGTGGGAGTACGGCCCGAAGTAGCGCACACCCTTGCGCTTCACGCCGCGCATCACCTGCAGTCGGGGGTATTCCTCGTCGAGCGTGACCGCGAGGTAGGGGTACGACTTGTCGTCGCGGTAGCGGACGTTGAACCGGGGGTCGTACTGCTTGATCCAGGTGTATTCCTGCTGGAGCGCCTCGACCTCGGTGGCGACGGTGATCCAGTCGACCGACTCGGCGGTGAACACCATCTGCCGGGTGCGCTGGTGCAGGCCGACCGGGTCGGCGAAGTAGGAGTTGAGCCGGCTGCGCAGGTTGCGCGCCTTGCCGACGTAGATCACCCGGCCGGTGCCGTCGCGGAAGCGGTAGACCCCTGGCGACTCCGGGATGGTGCCGGGCGCGGGACGGTAGGTCGAGGGGTCAGCCACGGCGTCAAGCCTAGTCCGCACCCCTGACACGCGACCGTCACCGCGCCCCCGCCGACGACCGGCCGGCGGGGGCGCGGAACGGGTCAGGCCAGCGTGATCTGGTCGCCGTCGACCTTGATCTCCTTCGCCGCGAGCGGCTTGGTGGCCGGGCCGCCCTTCACCGAGCCGTCGACGATCGAGAACCGGCTGTTGTGGCAGGTGCAGTTGATCGTGCCGCCGTCGACGTTCGACACCGGGCAGCGCTGGTGCGTGCAGATCGGGTCGAACGCCTTGAACTGGCCGGCCTCGGGCTGGGTGATCACCACGCCCTGGCTGGCGAAGACGGCGCCGCCGCCCACCGGGATGTCCGAGGTGCGCGCCAGCGCGCTGCCGCCGTCCCGGTCGCCGCCGCCGGCGTCGCCGGTCGCGGTGGCGCCGGGCGGGCCGCCGCTGGTCGGGGCGAGCCCGGGGGACGCGTCGTCGTCGCTGCCGCAGCCCGCGAGCACCACGGCCGCGCCGATCGCTCCGGCTCCGGTGAGCAGGGTACGGCGGCTCTGGGTGACCGGTCGGGTCAGCGCCTGATCATCACTCATATCCGGCCTTTCTCTCGGCTTACTGCGGAAACACGCACCAGCGTGGGGCACGGTTCATACTGGCGCGTCACAGACCGGGCACCGACGGCCCGGCCTGCGAAAACGCGTACCGGATGGGTCAGCGCGCCCCGGCGGGGACCTTGCGGGTCCGCGTCTTGGCGCTGCCGTTGGCCTTGGCCGCCCGGGTGGTGGCCGCCTTGGCGCCCTTGGCCTCGCCGTCGAGCTTGAGGATCGGCCGCAGGAACTGCCCGGTGTGGCTCTCCGGCACCTCGGCGACCTCCTCCGGCGTGCCGGTGGCGAGCACGGTGCCGCCCCGGTGGCCGCCCTCGGGGCCCATGTCGATGAGCCAGTCGGCCGTCTTGATCACGTCGAGGTTGTGCTCGATGGTGATGACCGTGTTGCCCTTGTCGACCAGGCCCTCCAGCACCATCAGCAGCTTGCGGATGTCCTCGAAGTGCAGGCCGGTGGTGGGCTCGTCGAGCACGTAGACGGTGCGGCCGGTGGAGCGCTTCTGGAGTTCGGAGGCGAGCTTGACGCGCTGCGCCTCGCCGCCGGACAGCGTCGGCGCGGGCTGGCCGAGGCGGACGTAGCCGAGGCCGACGTCGACGAGCGTCCTGAGGTGCCGGTGGATGGCCGGGATGGCGGAGAAGAACTCGGCCGCCTCCTCGATCGGCATGTCCAGCACCTCGGCGACCGTCTTGCCCTTGTAGTGCACCTCGAGCGTCTCGCGGTTGTAGCGCGCGCCCTTGCACACCTCGCAGGGGACGTAGACGTCCGGCAGGAAGTTCATCTCGATTTTGATCGTGCCGTCACCGGAGCACGCCTCGCAGCGCCCGCCCTTGACGTTGAACGAGAACCGGCCCGGGCCGTACCCCCGGACCTTGGCCTCGGTGGTCTCGGCGAAGAGCTTGCGGATGTGGTCCCAGACACCGGTGTACGTGGCGGGGTTGGAGCGCGGCGTCCGCCCGATCGGCGACTGGTCCACGCCGACGACCTTGTCCACGTTCTCCAGGCCGGTGATCCGGGTGTGCCGGCCGGGCACCAGCCGGGCGCCGTTGATCTGGTTGGCGAGCACGGTGTAGAGGATGTCGTTGACGAGCGTCGACTTGCCCGAGCCGCTGACGCCGGTGACCGCGATGAGCTGGCCGAGCGGGAAGCTCACGGTGAGGTTGCGCAGGTTGTGCTCGCGCGCGCCGTGCACCACCAGCTCGCGCCCCGGCGTCTGCGGCCGGCGGGCGGCCGGCGTCGGGATGGACTTCCGCCCGGCCAGGTACGCCCCGGTGACCGACTCGGTGTTGTCCAGCAGCGCCGGCACCGACCCGCTGTGCACGATCTTGCCGCCGTGCTCGCCCGCGCCCGGGCCGATGTCGACGATCCAGTCCGCCACCCGGATGGTGTCCTCGTCGTGCTCGACCACGATCAGCGTGTTGCCCAGGCCGCGCAGCCGCAGCAGCGTCTCGATGAGCCGGTGGTTGTCGCGCTGGTGCAGGCCGATCGACGGCTCGTCGAGCACGTAGAGCACGCCGACCAGGCCGGAGCCGATCTGGGTGGCCAGCCGGATGCGCTGGGCCTCACCGCCGGAGAGCGTGCCGGCCGGGCGGTCCAGCGAGAGGTAGTCCAGACCGACGTCGAGCAGGAACTTCAGCCGGGCGTTGATCTCCTTGAGGACCCGCTCGGCGATCATCTTCTGCCGGTCGGTCAGCTCGATGCCGGCGAGCAGGTCGGCCGCCTCGCCGACGGAGAGGTTGCAGACCTCGGCGATGCTCTTGCCGGCCAGGGTGACCGCGAGCACCTCCGGCTTGAGCCGGGTGCCGCCGCAGGCCGCGCAGGGCACGTCCCGCATGTAGCCCTCGTACTTGTCCCGGGACCACTCCGACTCGGTGTCGGTGTGCCGCCGCTCGATCCACTGCACCACGCCCTCGAAGCCGGTGTAGTAGGAGCGCTCACGGCCGTACTTGTTGCGGTAGCGCACGTGCACCTGGTCGTCGGAGCCGTGCAGGATCGTCTTCTGCGCCCGCGACGGCAGCGCCCGCCACGGCGTGTCGATGTCGAAGTGCTCGGCCTCGCCGAGCGCCTCCAGCAGCCGCAAAAAGTATTCGAGGTTGTGGCCGGTGGCCCAGGGCTGGATCGCGCCCTCGCGCAGCGTGCGCTCCGGGTCGGGGATGACCAGCTCGGGGTCCACCTCCTTCTTGGTGCCGAGGCCGGTGCACTCCGGGCAGGCGCCGTACGGGGCGTTGAAGGAGAAGACGCGGGGTTCCAGATCCTCGATCGCGAGGGGGTGGTCGTTCGGGCAGGCCAGGTGCTCGGAGTAGCGGCGCTCCCGGGCCGGGTCGTCCTCCGGCAGGTCGACGAAGTCGAGCAGCACCAGGCCGCCGGACAGGCCGAGCGCGGCCTCGACCGAGTCGGTCAGCCGCTGCTTGGCACTCGGCTTGACGCTGAGCCGGTCGATCACCACCTCGATGGTGTGCTTCTCCTGCTTCTTGAGCTTCGGCGGCTCGGTCAGCGGGTGCACCACGCCGTCGACCCGGGCGCGGGCGTAGCCCTTGGCCTGGAGTTCGGCGAACAGGTCGACGTACTCGCCCTTGCGGCCGCGCACCACCGGCGCGAGCACCATGAACCGGGTGCCCTCGGCCATGGCCAGGACGCGGTCGACGATCTGCTGCGGGCTCTGCTTGGAGATCCGCTCGCCGCAGATCGGGCAGTGCGGCTCGCCGATGCGGGCGAACAGCAGGCGGAGGTAGTCGTAGACCTCGGTGATCGTGCCGACGGTGGAGCGCGGGTTGCGCGAGGTGGACTTCTGGTCGATGGAGACGGCGGGACTGAGGCCCTCGATGAAGTCGACGTCGGGCTTGTCCATCTGGCCGAGGAACTGCCGGGCGTACGACGACAGCGACTCGACGTAGCGGCGCTGGCCCTCGGCGAAGATGGTGTCGAACGCCAGGCTCGACTTGCCCGAACCGGAGAGCCCGGTGAAGACGATCAGGGCGTCCCGGGGCAGGTCGAGACTGACGTCACGCAGGTTGTGCTCGCGCGCGCCACGGATGATCAGTCGGTCGGCCACGGTGCGTGTGCTCCCGGAAGAAGAATATGAGGCGGATCTGTGCACCAGACGCCGGGTCTGGGTGGTTTTCACAGGTTGTCGGGCGCAGAAAAGACGCCTCGGCAACTCTAGCCCCGACGTATGACAACTTCCGTCGCGCGAACATTCCCCCAGCTCAGGCCGGTCGGGCGGGAACCACGCAGGTCCACCCGACCGGCCCGGGCCGGCTCAGAATGCCCCTGGTGCGGGCGGGGTCGCCGGACGTCCGGTGCGTCGCCGCCCGGCCCGCCATCCGCCCCGCCGTTCGGCCGCCAGCCGGGCCGCGCGGCGACCGCCCTCGTGCTCGATCTCCCGCTGCAACCGGCGCCAGCTCTCCCAGCGGCGCACCGGCAGCTCGCCGTCGTCCATCGCGGCCCGCACCGCGCAGCCCGGCTCGGCGTCGTGGGCGCAGTCGGCGTACCGGCAGCCGGCCGCCAGCTCGGTGATGTCGGCGAACGCCCGGTCCAGGCCGGCCGCGCCGTCGAGCAGGCCGACCGCCCGTACGCCCGGGGTGTCCAGCACCGCTCCCCCACCCGGCAGCGGCACCAGCGACCGCCAGGTGGTGGTGTGCCGGCCCTTGCCGTCGACCCGGCGGATCGCCTGGGTGCGCATCACGTCCGCCCCGGCCAGCGCGTTGACCAGGCTCGACTTGCCGGCGCCGGAAGGGCCGAGCAGGCCGAGCGTGCGCCCCGGGGCGACGTGCCTGCGCAGCGGCGCCAGGCCGGTGCCCCGCTCCGCGCTGACCGGCAGCACCGGCACCCCCGGCGCGAGGTCGGCCAGTTGCCGGGCCACCGCCGCCGGGTCGGCGGCCAGGTCGGCCTTGGTGAGCACGACGAGCGGCTCCGCCCCGGATTCGTGCACCAGGGAGAGCAGCCGTTCGATCCGCGCGGCGTCCGGTTCCGGGTGCACCGGCTCGACCACCGCGGCGGCGTCGAGGTTGGCGGCCAGTACCTGGCCGCTGGCGTCCTTGCCCGCGGTACGCCGCACCAGCGCGGTACGCCGCGGCAGCACCGCCTCCACCGTGACCGGGCCGTCCGGCCAGGTGGACAGCAGCACCCAGTCACCCGCGCAGGGCAGCGCGGTCAGATCGCGGGCGGCGGCGGACAGCACGCCGCCGCCGAGGCTGGCCCGCACCGGCCCCTGCGGGCACAGCACGGTGCAGACGCCCCGGTCCACCCGGGCGACCCGCCCGGGACGGTGGCCGGCGCGCCGGTCGAGATGGGCCGCCCAGCCGGCGTCCCAGCCGAGGGCGGTCAGATCGAGAGTCATGGTGTCCTCATCGGTGTCGAGGGGAGGTACGGCGGAACACACGCGCTGCGACCGGCATGCGCACCACCTCCCCTCCGACTCCCGGTGCCGCGTACTCGACGACGTGGAGCCCGGCGCGTCCGGCGCCGGCCCTATGTCGTCGGCCCCGACGGTAGGTGGCACGCCGACGCGCCGAAAGCGATTTCCCCCCGGGCACGGCCCGGTCCGGCCCGCTAGGGTCGGACGGGTGAGAACGCGATGACCGCCGACCCCCTGCTGCTGACCGGCCCGCTGGCCGAGGCGAACGACCGGCTGCTGCGTACCGTGTCCGGTCTGACCGCCGCGGACGTCGCGGCGCCCTCGCTGCTGCCGGGCTGGACCCGCGCGCACGTGCTCACCCACCTGGCCCGCAACGCCGACGGGTTCGTCAACCTGCTCACCTCGGCACGCACCGGCGAGGAGATCCCGATGTACGCCTCGGCGCAGGCCCGCGCCGACGACATCGACGCCGGCGCCGACCGCGGCCCGGCCGACCTGCTGGACGACGTACGCCGCAGCGGCCAGCGCTTCGACGCGGCGGTCGCGGCGATGCCCGTGGACGCCTGGGGCGCCACGGTGCAGACCCGGCGTGGCCCGTGGCCGGCGGCGATGCTGGTCTGGGGGCGGCTGCGCGAGGTCGAGGTGCACCACGTCGACCTGGCGGCCGGTTACCGGCCCGCGGACTGGCCGGAGGCGTTCGCCCAGCGGCTGCTGCACGAGGTGGTGACCGGGCTGGCCGGCAACCCGGCCGCACCGGCCATGGTGCTGCGTTTCGACGGCGCGGCGTCCGAACTCGTCGTGGGTGACCCGGAGGGGGCGCCCACGGTCACCGGCCCCGCGCCGGAACTCGCCGCCTGGCTGACCGGCCGGGGCGCGGGCGAGCTGCTCACCGTCGAACCCGACGGCCCCCTGCCGAACCCACCGGAATGGATCTGAACATCGTCATGACCTACACCGGAGACGTCACGCCCGGCGGTCCGCCGGCCGTGCGCGAGCTCGACCGGCTCACCGTCACCAAGCTGTCGGTGGGCCCGATGGACAACAACGCCTATCTGCTGCGCTGCAACGCCACCGGCGAGCAGGTGCTGATCGACGCCGCGAACGAGGCGCCGCGCCTGCTGGAGCTGGTCGGCGACGGCGGGCTGGCCGCCGTGGTGACCACCCACCAGCACATGGACCACTGGGTCGCGCTGGAGGAGGTGGTGGCCAAGACCGGGGCGCGCGCGCTGGTGCACGCCGACGACGCCGGGGGCCTGCCCATCGAGGCCGAGCGGCTCGCCGACGGCGACACGGTGCCGGTCGGTGACTGCGGGCTGGAGGTCATCCACCTGCGCGGGCACACACCGGGCTCGATCGCGCTGCTCTACCGCGACCCGGCCGGCACCCCGCATCTCTTCACCGGGGACTCCCTCTTCCCGGGTGGCGTGGGAAACACGGACCAGGATCCGGAGCGCTTCGGCCGGCTCATCGACGACGTCGAGGCCAAGCTGTTCGGCCGGCTGCCGGACGACACCTGGTTCTACCCGGGCCACGGCAAGGACAGCACCATCGGCGCCGAGCGGCCCGCGTTGCCGCAGTGGCGCGCCCGCGGCTGGTGAGGACGCCCGGCCCGGCCTCCCCCGTGACGGCCGGGCCGGGCGCGGTCAGGCGGTGAGCGCCCGCAGCCGGCGCCGGGTGGCGAGCAGCACCGGGCCGGCCAGCAGCAGCCCGACCGCCATGGTCAGCACCGTGGGGTTGAGCGCCCCGGGGAGCAGGCCGGTCAGCGCCCGCGCGGCGAGCCCCAGCGCCACGTAGAGCCCGGCCCACGCGGTCGCCCCGGCCGCCGCGCAGACCAGGAACCGCCGGTACGACATCCGCAGCCCGCCCGCGGCCAGCGGCAGCAACGCGTTGAACACCGGCAGGAACGGCGCCACCAGCACGATCCGTCCTCCGCCGCGGTGCAGCAGCGTCTCGGCTGCGGCCCAGCGGGACTCGCCGATCCAGCCGCCCACCCGGCTGTCCCGCAGCCGCCCGCCCCAGCGCCGGCCGGCGAAGAAACTCAGCGACCAGCCGGCCAGGCAGCCCGCGACCACCGCCGCGACGGTGAGCGCCCCACCGGCCGGACGACCCGCGCCGACCGCGGCCAGGACCGCGGCGTCGCCGGGCACCAGCACCCCGATCAGGGGTACGGCGTCGGCGAGCATGACCACGCCGAGCAGCCCCATCAACAGGGTGGTGGGCAGCTCACCGGCGGCGGCCACGAGTTCGTTCATGAGCTGCACGCTATGCGGCGGCGGCACGCGGGCACATCGGGCATGATCCCCCAGTGGTCCCCGACACCTGGCCGGGCAGACCCCTAGGGTCAGCCGGGCTCATCGGGGCCGGAGCACCTGCACCCGGCGTACCGGGGAGTCGACCGAGGGTTCGGTGGTCGGCACCGGGTAGCTCGCCACCAGTTCCAGCCCGTCCGGCGGCAGGTGGCCCCGGTCCGGGTCACCGACCAGCACCTGCACGCCGTGCGCGGCGCAGCGCCGCAGGTAGGGCAGGACCCGGGCGGCCAGGCCCGCGTCGTAGAGCGCGTCCCCTGCTACCAGCAGGTCGGCGCCGGTCACCCCGTCGAGCAGGTCGGCGCCGTCGGCTGTCACCCGGACCCGGTTGGCCCGGGCGTTGACGGTGACCGCCGCCACCGCGTACGGGTCGATGTCGTTGGCGATGACCTGGTCGGCCCCGGCGAGCGCGGCGGCGATGGCGACCAGCCCCGAGCCGGCGCCCAGGTCGAGCACCCGCCGCCCGGCGGCCAGCTCCGGGTGGTCCAGCAGGTGCCGGGCGAGCGCCTGGCCACCGGCCCAGACCGACGCCCAGTACGGCGGCGGCAGCGACCGCCCGGCGGCGGCCTCCATCCGGGCCCACCACAGGATGGCGTCCTCGGCCAGGTACAGGCGCACCTCCGGCACGAACGGCGTACCGACCAGGCGCAGGCGGTCCGGGCCCCCGCCGGGCGCCGCGATCTCCTGCTCCAGGTCGGCCAGAGCCGTCTGCCTGCTCATCGGGGCAAGCATGCCGTGCCCGGCCCGACGGCGGGGTCTTTTTCCGGTCGCGCACGTATTCACGGGCGCGCCGCGCGCTTCCGGCAGCGGATTCCGGTCCGGACGGTTACTGTCAGGGTGGTACAGGGCGATCACCGGCCGCGGAGCCGGTGCTCGCTCGCATTGAACAGGGAGAGACGCATGGCAACCGGCACGGTCAAGTGGTTCAACTCGGAAAAGGGCTTCGGCTTCATCGAGCAGGACGGCGGAGGCCCGGACGTGTTCGTCCACTACTCGGCCATCCAGAGCAGTGGCTACCGCGAGCTGAACGAGGGCCAGAAGGTCGAGTTCGAGGTGACCCAGGGGCAGAAGGGCCCGCAGGCGGACAACGTTCGTCCGATGTAGCGCGTGCCGGTGGCGGCGGTCGGGCTCCGACCGCCGCCGCAGTGCATCCTCACAACGGCGCGGCCGGCAGGTCGCGCCGTTTCCGTAGTGGCCCGGCCAGCAGGATCAGCGGGGTCAGCGCCAGCCAGGCGGTCATCACCCGGATCGCGCCGCCCGGCCCCCACGCCGCGCCCAGCGCCCCGGCGAGCAGGGCGGCCAGCGGAATCGTCCCGTAGTTGAGCAGCTGCATGCTCACCGTGACGCGGCCGAGCAGCCGGTACGGCGTGTACGTCTGCCGGAAACTGCCCTTGACCACGTTGCCGACGGCGACGCCGAGGCTCACCAGGATCCCGCCGAGCACCAGCCAGCCGGTGCGCGCGCCGGGCCCGGCGAGCGGGATCAGCAGCGCGGGCGGGCCGGTGAGGGCACCGGCGACCAGCAGCGTCCGGGCGCTGCCGAGCCGCCGGGACAGGCGCGCGGCCAGCGCGGCGCCGATCACGCCGCCGAGGCTGGCGAGTCCGATCAGGAGGCCGACCAGCCCGGCGGGCAGCTCGGCCGAGCGGACCAGGAACACCACGAGCACGGCCTGGTAGCCGGTGAGCCCGATGTTGCTGGCCGCCCCGAAGACCGTCAGCACCCGCAGGTACGGGTCGCGGACGACGAACCGCAGCCCGGCGGCGACCTCGCGGCGCAGCGACGTCGTCCCGGCGGGACGGTGCGGCCGGGGTTCGGCCGCGCGGATGCGGCGCAGGCACAGCGCGGAGAGCAGGAAGCTCAGCGCATCCAGCGCCACCGCGGCCACCGCGCCGACGAGCTGGGCGACCAGGCCGGCCAGCCCGGGCCCGACCAGGTAGCTCGCGGTCTGGGTGGCGTGCAGGCGGGCGTTGGCCTCGGGCACCTGCCCGGGACGCAGCAGCGTGGGCAGGTGGACCTGGTCGGCGGTCTCGAAGAAGACCCGGGCCAGTCCGGCGCCCAGAGCCACGACCAGCAGGTGGCCGACGGTGAGCAGGCCGAGCAGGGCGGCCACCGGCACGCTCGCGAACAGCGCGGCGGCGGCCATGTCGGCGGCGATCATCACGGGCCGGCGGCGGACGCGGTCGACCCACGCGCCGACCGGCAGCCCGGCGAGCAGCCACGGCAGCCACGCCGCCGCGGTGAGCACCGCCACCTGGAACGTGGTCGCGTCGAGCACCGCGACCGCGACCAGCGGCAGCGCCACGACGGTCATGTTGTTGCCCACGGCGCTGACCGTGTGGGCGGTCCAGAGCAGCCGGAAGTCGCGGTGCCGGAACAAGCCGCCGGGCGGCGCGTCGACCGGGCCGGACGTCCGCGCGGTGGCGGTCACGGCCGGCCCGGGACGCCGTGGGCGAACACGAAGACCGGTTCGCGGCGGCGCCCGTCGTCGGGCACCGTCCGGTCGGCCCACCGGGCCAGCAGCTCGATCACCTCGCGGCTGAGTTCGGCCAGCTCGTCCGGGGTCAGGTGCAGCCACTTGTCGGTGCTGAACGGCCCTTCGCCCCACGCGGCGTGCGCCTCGTCGGGCGCCGCCTGCCAGGCGCGGACCAGCTCGGCGTGCCGCTCCAGGTTGAGTGAGCTGGCCGCGTCGGCCACCACCCGGGCCGCCGGGTCGTCGTCGAAGTCGCTGTTGGACCAGCGCACCCCCCGGTCGCGCAGCCGCCACCAGCGTTCCCGGCGGTCGCGGGCCAGCTCGGGCGCCTCGACCAGCAGGTCCGCGGCGGCGAGCACCTTGAGGTGGTGGCTCACGTTCGCCGGCGCCTGGCCGGTGTGCTCGGCGAGCATGCCGACTGTGCACGGGCCGTACACCTTGAGCACGTCCATGAGCCGGCGGCGCAGTGGGTGGGCGAGCGCGGCGAGCACCCGCGAGTCGGTGACCTGCCGGACGGTGGGCTGTTCCATCCGGCGAGTCTGACATTCGCAAGAGCTGTTGCGCAATATCTCTTGCCGAATGGGCCGGACCGGGGCGCCGCGACACGAGGGTCGCGGCGCCGGACGGTCAGGCGGTCAGCCGGCGGGACAGTTCGTCGGCCACGTCCCGGGCGATCTGCGGCGGGATGGCCTCGGCGATCTTCTCCGGCGGTAGCCCGGCCAGCACCCCGGAGACGATCTGCTGCTCGTCGGTGAAGTCCTTGCCGGACAACTCGTTCACCTGCGCCACGAGTGCCGGCCAGGCGCGCAGCATCGCCAGCATCTGCTGCAACGGCGAGTTCGCCATGGGCGGGTTGACCAGCCCGGTGGTGTTCGCCGGCGAGATGAGCCAGTTGCGCAGGTTCTGCAGGTCGGCCAGGACGTCGCCGACCGTACGGCTCTTCGAGCCGGTGTTCCCGATGAGCTTGTCGGTCTGTTCCATGTCGTCCTCCGGTTTCACGACGGCGATCATCCCGATCGCGGTGAGGTAGCGGCGGAACAGCGGGGTCTGGTCCCGCCCCGCCTTTGTGGCGTCGCGGAAGAAGCTGAAGTGGGTGTGGAACAGGTGGCTGCTGTCGCCGCCGGTCCGCCGTCCCAGCCGGTCCCAGCGGCGCACCGTCCGCCCGTCCGGGGAGTAGATGATCTCCCGGATGTCCCGGGTGTCGGCCGCGTTCGCGGCGCACTGCGCCACCATCCAGGCGGAGAAGGTCCGCAGGTTGTGCGTGCCGCCGCCGGAGCGGACCGAGAACGTGCCGACGTCCAGCGCTGACGCGTACAACGTGAGCCCGGACCGGTCCCGGCTGGACTCCACCACCGAGTAGTCGTTCGTGACGACCCGGTCGGAGCCGCAGTGGTAGCCGCCGCGGTGGTTCACGTCGCCGACGATGCCGACCTCCGCCGGCTCCAGGTCGTCGGCGCGTACGGCGTTCTTGTCGACGTTGAGATAGGTGAGTAACAGGTTCCGGACGGCCAGCAGGTTCGCCGGGGCCGACGTCATGGCAGCTCCCCTTCCGATCGATGACCGGCGAGGGCACGACAATCACACCGCGTGATGACATGCGATCCGCGGACGCGCCCCGCCGGATAACTGCACGGCACCGGGCACTTGCTCCGAGCTTAACCACGGTTAGGCAGAAGTGCCCAGCTCAGGGGCGCTTTTTTGAACTATCAGCCCGCTGTGGACGGTGCCGGCACGAGCGGCAGCACCAACACCGAGGGATGCTCACGATCGTGGAGGATCTCCCGCCAGCCAGCACGGAGGGTCACAGCGGTGCCGAGCGGCTCACCGGTGCCGGGGTTGCGCGCGTAGCGGGGGTGGGCGCCACCGGAGACCTGCACCCGCAGCCGGTGCCCGGACGCGAAGCGGTACGCCGTCGGCCAGAGCGTCACCGGCACGGTGACCACTCCGGACGGATCGCGCGGGAACCGCCCGGGCTCGACGCGGACCAGGCCGTCGCAGACGTTCCAGGAGCGCCCGCGCCGGTCCACGTCGCACAGACGCACGAACACGTCCAGGTACGACAGTTCGCTGCGCAGGTGGATCTCGGCGCGTACCGGCCCGGCCACCTCGACCGGGTCGCGCAGCGGCTCGCTGGTGTAGGTGAGCACGTCCGGGCGCGCCTCGACCGGCCGGTTGTCCACCGCGCCGGCCCGCTGGGCCACCAGCAGCGGGCCACCGAGCGACGGGGTGGGGTCGGCCGGGTCGTACCAGATCCGGTCCGGTGCGCCGTGCTCCTGCGGTTCCGGGGCCAGCCCGCCGGCGGATCGCAGGTGCCATCGCGCGGGTGTGGCCGGTGGCGGCCAGTCCGGCAGGTCGCGCCAGCCGCCGCCGTCGCCGCCGACGTGCACCCGTACCGGCGCGCGTTCCGGCCCGGGCCGCCCGGCCAGGTGGGTGTCGAGCCAGTCCAGGCCCTCCCGCAGCGACGCCAGGAGCAGCCCCGGGCTGCCGTGCGTCCACGGCCCGACGACCAGGCGGGTCCGCGTCCCGGCGGCCCGCAGACGGGCGTAGTCGTCGAGCTGGGCCGGCAGGAAGATGTCCTGCCAGCCGCTGACCATCGCCACCGGGGCCCGGACCTCGGCGATCCGGTCGCCGAAGACCCGGGTACGCCAGTAGTCGGCGTCGGGCGTGTGGTGACGCAGCCACTCCTGGAAGAACGGCACCGTCACGCCGGTGGCGACCCGGTCCGCCTCGGCCAGCGGCAGGTGCGCCAGGGCGCGGGCGAGCCGGGGCTGGCCGCGTTTGAGCTCCCACTGCCGGGCCAGCCAGGGCACCGTCTGCGCCTGGAGCAGCTCGGCCCAGGTGAGCACCGTGTCCAGCGCGAACGACTCCCCCGCGTACGTGGAGTCGCGGGTGGCCGACGCGGTCACCACGGCGACCATCGCGCGCAGTTCGTCGCCCGCCTCGGCCGCGAGCGCCCACTGCACGAAGCCCTGGTAGCTGGCGCCGAACATGCCGAACGCGCCGGTCCACCACCGCTGGCGGCGCAGCCAGTCCAGCGTGTCCAGGCCGTCGTCGCGCTCGTGCACGAGCGGCGCGAACTCGCCGCCGGAGCCGAACGTGCCGCGGCACGACTGGATCACCACGTGGAAACCCCGCTCGGCGATCAGGCGGCCCAGCAGCCGGACCGGCCCGCCCCGCCCGTACGGGGTGCGGATCAGCACGCACGGCGCGGCGGGCAGACCGGGCGCGTAGTGGTCGGTGCGCAGCGTCACCCCGTCGCGTACCCGGACCGGGATGTCCCGGGTGACGGTGACCCGCCCGGTGCGGGCGGCGGGCAGTCGCAGCGCCGCGGTGGCGGCCCGGGTGACCAGCCGCATGATCAGTCGGCCGGGCCGGAGGCGTCGCCGCGACGGGGAGCGGCGCGGATCTCGTCCCGGTGGGTACGCATGGAGTGCACCATCTCGGCCATGAACCGGTGCACCACGGCCAGCTCGTCGTCGCTGAAGCGGTCCATCACCTCGTCGGTACGGCGACCCAGCGGCCCGAAGAAGCTCTGCGCCAGCGTCGCGCCGCGGTCGGCGTAGTGCAGGAGGATCTTGCGACGGTCGGCGGTGTCCCGGTCGCGCCGGATGTGGCCGCCGCGTTCCAGCCGGTCGACCAGCGCGGTCACCGAGCCGGAGGAGAGGTTGAGCGCCTCGCCGAGCCGGCCGGGGGTGATCGGGTCGCCCACCAGCTCGGCCTCCATGACCGCGATCAGGGCGTACAGGTCGGTGGCGTTGAGCCCGTGCAGCCCGGCGAACGCGTGCCCGATGTGCTGCGCGTCGACCGAGTAACGACGCAGGTCGTTGGTGATGTCGGCCACCATGCGCCCGCGTGGGTCGTCACGTCGCCGGTACATCCTGTGCGCCGCCACCGCTTGCCGCCACCCCCTGTCGAACAGTTCCGGTTGCAGCATAGAACCACCGCGGATAATCTCGCTCATCAAGATACTCGTTAAGAGAGAATCCCCCGCGACCAATATGTGAGGGCATCAGATGTCTCTGTTCACCCGCGTCGTCCGGGGCCGGCTGGCCGCCTGGCTCACGCTGGCCGCCGCACTCGTCGTCGGCGTGGTCGCCTTCGGGCTACCGAAGCCGGACAATCCGGCGCCCGTCTCCGACACCGGCCTGTCCGTGGAGTGGCAGTCGACGCAGGTCGAGCGGCTCCAGGAGCAGTTGCCCTCCAAGGACGCCCAGACCGCCCTGGTGGTGGTCAGCCGCGCCGACCGGGCCCCGTTGAGCGGGGCCGACCGCAGCGTGCTCGACGGCCTCGGCGGCGAGTTGAGCTCGCTCGCCGCCGGCGGGCGGGTCTCCCCCGCCCAGGTCTCCCCGGACGGCACTGTGGCGCTGGTCGCGGTGCCGCTGTCCACCGAGGGCGGCCCGTCGGCGGTGGTCGACGAGGTGGAGAAGCTCCGCGAGGCCGTCGGTGACCTGCCCGGCGAGCTGACCGTCGAGGTCACCGGCGGGCCCGCGTTCACCGCCGACCTGGGCAAGGTGTTCCAGGGCGCGGACACCACCCTGCTGCTGGTCACCGCCGCCGTGGTGGCGGTGCTGCTGCTCGTCACCTACCGCAGCCCGTTCCTGTGGCTGGTACCGCTGCTGGTGGTGGGCGCCACCGAGCAGATCACGCTGCGCGTGGTGGAGTCCCTCGTCCCCGCCTTCGGCATCTACCTGCCCAGCGGGCAGGTGACCGGCATCGCCAGCGTGCTGGTGTTCGGCGCCGCCACCAACTACGCGCTGCTGCTCATCGCCCGCTACCGGGAGGAACTGCGCCGCGAGGAGGACCGGTTCGCCGCCATGCGGTCGGCGCTGCGCCGCACCGCCGAGCCGATCCTGGCCAGCGGCAGCACCGTCGTCCTCGGCGTGCTCACGCTGCTGCTGTCCGAGCAGGAGACCAACCGGGCGCTCGCCCTGGCCTGCGCCACCGGTGTGATCCTCGCCATGCTCTCCGCCCTGTTCGTGCTCCCCGCCGCGCTGCTGCTGTTCGGCCGGGGCCTGTTCTGGCCGTTCGTCCCCCGCGTCGGCAGCGCCGCCCGCGAGGGCCGGATCTGGGGCCGCCTCGGCGAGCTGGTGGTCCGCCGGCCGCTGCCGGTCGCCGCGCTCGCAGTCCTGCTGCTCGCCGGCCTCGCCCTCGGCGGCCTGGGCATCCGCACCGGGCTGTCCGAGACCGAGCAGTTCAGCGAGAAGCCCGAGGCGGTCGCCGGAGCCGAGACGCTCGCCCGGGCGTTCCCGGCCGGCAGCACCCAGCCGGTCGCGGTGCTCACCACCCCGCAGGCCGCCCAGGCGGTCCTCGCCGCGGCGAGCGGCGTCGACGGGGTCGCCTCGGCGCGGCCCGGCGCCGCCGGGGACCGGGTCGCCCAGATCGACGTGGTGCTCACCGCCGAGCCGGGCAGCGCCGCCTCCGACCGGGCCGTGGTGGCGCTGCGCGACGCCGTGTCCGCCGTACCGGACTCGGCACCGCCCGCCGTGGAGGGCGCGGACGCCCCCGACGGTGCCCTGGTCGGTGGCTCGGTCGCCGCCACCTACGACTCGAACGAGGCCAACACCAAGGACCTCCAGCTGATCCTGCCGCTCATCCTGCTGCTGGTCGGCGCGGTGCTGGTGCTGCTGCTGCGCGGGCTCCTGGCGCCGCTGCTGCTGGTGCTCACAGTCATCGGCTCGTTCTTCGCCAGCCTCGGCGCGGCCTGGTTGCTCTTCGACCACGTGCTGGACTTCCCGGCGCTGGACAGCGGGGTGCTGCTGCTCGCGTTCGTGTTCCTGGTGGCGCTCGGCGTCGACTACAACATCTTCCTGGTCACCCGGGCCCGGGAGGACGCGCGCCGCACCGGCACCCGCGACGGCATGCTGTCGGCGCTGCGGGTCACCGGCGGCGTGATCACCAGCGCGGGCATCCTGCTGGCCGCGGTGTTCGCGGTGCTCGGCGTGCTGCCGCTGATCACGCTCACCCAGATCGGCATCATCGTCTGCATCGGCGTGCTGCTGGACACGCTGCTGGTCCGTACCGTCCTGGTGCCGGCGCTGGCGTTCCTGCTCGGCGACCGGTTCTGGTGGCCCGGGCGGATCACCCGGGACGCCGACGCGCCCGCCGCGACGCCGGCCGAGCCGGTCACCGCACGGGACTGACGACACGGGCGGGGGCCGGCGCGTACGCCGGCCCCCGCCCGTCCGTCCGGTCGCTCAGAAGCTCAGGCACTCGCACTCGGTCATCAGCGCCCGCACGTTGCGCACGTACTGCGGGTTGGGGATGGTCAGCGGCTGATCCTCCCGCGCGACCGCGCCGTGCCCGTAGTTGTAGGCCGCGATCACGGCGTTGAGCAGGCAGGAGTTCAGCTCGGCGGTGCACAGCGAGGCGTCGAGCCGGTAGTCGGACTCGAAGTACATGTCGCCGATGTACTTGGTCAGCCAGGCCAGGTAGGTGCCGCCCAGATAGGCGTTGTCCCGGTAGCCGTCGATGTCGTACGACTGGCCGAAGCGCTGGTTCATCCACTCCGCCGTGGCCGGCATGACCTGCATCAGCCCGACCCCGCCGTCACAGGCGATGATGTTGGACTGCCACCCGCTCTCCTGCCAGGCGGTGGCCTTCAGCAGCGCCGACGGGATGCGGATGTCCGGCGCCGACGTCGGCCAGTACGTCCGCGCCGCCGCGTCGGCGAGCGCCGCCTTCACCTGACTCTGGCTGGCCTTGGTGCCCCGGTAGCTCGGCTTGCAGCCGTCGTCCACCGGCTTCGGCGGCGCCGGTGGCACCTGGGTCTCGGTCGGCGGCTTCGGCCGGGCCAGCGGCGCCGTGGTCGTGCGCGACGGCTTGGCCCGCGGCTTCGGTTTCGCCGACGCGCTCGGGCTGGGCCGGCCGCCCATCGCCGCGACCGCCGGCGGCTCCTCGCTCGGCGCGTCGGCGGGCGCCTCCTGCGGTTGCTCCGCCGGGGCCGCCGTGGGCAGGTCCGCAGCGACCTCCCGGACCGGCCGTTCCTCCTCGCCGCACGCCGTCAGCGTGGCCGCCGCGAGCAGCGCCACCACTGTCACGGCCCACCGGCCGAGTCCTCGCCGCATCGGACCTCCCCGTAGTCCCCCGTCGGCGCACCCTAGCAAGGATCGACGGGTCCGGGGGGTACCCGCGACGCGGACCGGCGGCGCCGGGGCCGGGGCGGCGACTCCCCCGCCACCGCGTCGGCCGGCCGTTCGCCGCGGTCCGCGCCGGCCGGTCGCTCGTCCCGGTCGGCCAGCCGGTCCCGGGTCGCCCACGCCACCACGAAGACGGTCGTCCACGCGAGGCCCAGCAGCACCGCCGTGACGGTGCCGCTCGCCGTACTGAAGCCCAGGTAGAGCCGCGCGCCGGTGACAGTGACCACCCCCGCCGACGCGGCCGTCCACACCGCCGCGCCCACCGGCCAGCGGGCCCCCCGCGACAGCAGCCAGGCGAGCGTGCCGAAGCTCGCGGTCACCACCGCGTTCTGGGTCGGGAACAGGTCACCGGGGCGGTCCGGGCCACCCGGGCCGGTCAGGTCCGCGACGACGACGAGCAGCACCAGCGGCACGGCGGCGCCGACAGTACCCAGCACCCCGAGCGGGTCGGCCCCCCACGCCCGGCCCCGCCGCGCCACCACCGCGGCGACCAGGGCGACCGCGGCGATCAGCACCCAGCCGCGCAGGACCGACACCGCCAGCAGCGCCGTGTCGACCACCCCGGGGGTACGCCGGGCGGCGAACCAGTCGGCGACCAGCCCGTCGAGGACCCCGAGCCCGCTGTGCGCGACGACCGCCTCCAGCAGGACCGCCACGGCCAGCCCGGCGACGAACAGCAGCGCCAGTCCCAGCGCCAGGTTGATCAGCAGCGTCCAGGCCGGGCCGACCCGCATGGCGACCAGGAAGAACAGCACCCCGTACCGGGCCCGCACCCAGCGCAGCGGCGGCAACGCGGCGGCCCGCGCCGTGAGCGCGCGTACCGGGTCCGGGTTGCGCCCCAGCCAGCGGCCCGCGAGGACCACGGCGAGCAGGCACAGCAGCAGGGCCAGCACCGCGCCGGTGGCCCGGCCGAGCAGCTTCGACACCCGCTCGTACGACTCACCGGCCAGGTAGCCGGCCAGCACCGAGGCGCCGACCCAGCTCGCGACCCCGGCGAGGTTCCACGGCGCGAACCGCCGGTACGGCATCCCGGCCGACCCGGCCAGCCGGGGCGCCAGCGTGCGGGCGAACGCGATCCAGCGGGCCGCGAGCACGCCCCGGCCGCCGAGGCGCTCCAGCAGCGAGTCGGCGCGCCGCCACCGGTGCGCGCCGATCCGGGCACCCACGCCCGAGGCGCGCAGACGGGGGCCGTACCGGCGGCCCGCCCGCCACGCGAGTGTGTCTCCGATCACGGCGGCGGCGGTCATGGCCACCAGCACGGGCGCGAGGCGCAGCGTCCCCGCGTACGCTAGGAAGCCGACCAGAAGCAGGGTCGCCTCGCCGGGCATCAGCAGCCCGACGATCACCGCGGTCTCCGCCGCGACGATCGCCGCGGCGGCCACGTAGATCAGCAGGGGCGGCAGCTCCTGCAGCCAGCTCAGCAGGTCAGGCATCGGACACCCCGCACGGGTGTCAGCATGCCAGTCGCTGGAACGGTCGGCACAGCACTTTCGACGCAGATCCGGGTTGTCTCGGGGTGACCCCGAGGCGTGCCCCGGCAACCGCAGACAGGAGTATGGAGGGTATGCAGCTACGCACCGACCTCCGCAACGTCGCCATCATCGCCCACGTCGACCACGGCAAGACGACCCTGGTCGACGCCATGTTGCGGCAGGCCGGCGCCTACGGCGCCCGTGGTGAGACCACCGAGCGGGTCATGGACTCGATGGACCTCGAGCGCGAGAAGGGCATCACCATCCTCGCCAAGAACACCGGCGTGCGGTACCTGCCGGCGGACGGCTCGGAGGCCGTCACCATCAACATCATCGACACCCCCGGTCACGCCGACTTCGGCGGCGAGGTCGAGCGCGGCCTGACCATGGTCGACGGTGTCGTGCTGCTCGTCGACGCCAGCGAGGGTCCGCTCCCGCAGACCCGGTTCGTGCTCCGCAAGGCGCTGCGCGCCCGGCTGCCGATCATCCTGGTGATCAACAAGGTGGACCGTCCGGACGCCCGGATCAAGGAGGTCGTGGACGACACCTACGAGCTGTTCCTCGACCTGGACGCCGACGAGGAGCAGATCGACTTCCCGATCGTCTACGCCTGCGCCCGCGACGGCATCGCCTCGCTGACCCAGCCCGCCGACGGCGCGGTCCCGGATGACAGCAGCAGCCTGGAGCCGCTGTTCCGCACCCTGCTGGACACCATTCCCGCGCCCGCGTACGACGAGGGCGCGCCGCTGCAGGCGCACGTCACCAACCTCGACGCCTCGCCGTTCCTGGGCCGGCTCGCGCTGTGCCGGGTCCGCCAGGGCACGATCAGCAAGGGCCAGACCGTGGCCTGGTGCCGCACCGACGGCAGCACCCAGCGGGTACGCATCTCCGAGCTGCTGATGACCGAGGGCCTGGAGCGTAAGCCGGCCGAGTCCGCCGGGCCGGGCGACATCATCGCCGTCGCCGGCATCCCGGAGATCATGATCGGTGAGACGCTCGCCGACGCCGAGAACCCGGTGCCGCTGCCGCTGATCACCGTGGACGAGCCGGCCATCTCGATGACCATCGGCACCAACACCTCGCCGCTGGTCGGCCGGGTCAAGGGCGCCAAGGTCACCGCCCGGATGGTCAAGGACCGGCTCGACAAGGAGCTGATCGGCAACGTGTCGCTGCGGGTGCTGCCCACCGAGCGGCCGGACGCCTGGGAGGTGCAGGGCCGCGGCGAGCTGGCCCTGGCGATCCTGGTCGAGCAGATGCGCCGCGAGTCCTTCGAGCTGACCGTCGGCAAGCCGCAGGTCGTCACCAAGGAGATCGACGGCAAGACCTGCGAGCCGGTCGAGCGGCTGACCATCGACTCCCCGGAGGAGTACCTGGGTGCCATCACCCAGCTCCTGGCCACCCGCAAGGGCCGGATGGAGCAGCTGGTCAACCACGGCACCGGCTGGATCCGGATGGAGTGGCTGGTCCCGGCGCGCGGCCTGATCGGCTTCCGGACCGAGTTCCTCACCGAGACCCGCGGCACCGGCATCCTGCACCACGTCTTCGAGTCGTACGAGCCGTGGTTCGGCGAGCTGCGCACCCGCAACAACGGGTCGCTGGTCGCCGACCGGGCCGGGGCGGTCACCGCGTTCGCGATGACCAACCTCCAGGAGCGCGGCCAGCTCTTCGTCGAGCCGGGCACCGAGGTGTACGAGGGCATGATCGTCGGCGAGAACTCCCGCTCCGACGACATGGACGTCAACATCACCAAGGAGAAGAAGCTCACCAACATGCGCTCGTCGACGGCCGACGAGACCGAGAAGCTGATCCCGCCGCGCAAGCTGTCCCTGGAGCAGGCGCTGGAGTTCTGCCGCGAGGACGAGTGCGTCGAGGTCACCCCGGCCGCGGTGCGCATCCGCAAGGTGGTGCTGGACCAGACCCAGCGCGGCCGGATGGCCGCCCGCCGCAAGCACGCCGGCTGATCCACCAGCTCACCAGCCCCACCCGGAGCCCGGCCCGCCCTAGGCGGACCGGGCTCCCCCCGTCCCCACCGTCCCCACCGTTCCCCTCACCCGTCTCCGCCCGCCCCGCCGCTGCCCGCCGCCGGACGATCATGAGGTTGGCGGCAGTCAAGGAGATCAAATCCGCCGCCAACTTCATGATCGACGGGGTGGGCGCGAGGCGGCGAGGGCGAGGGTGGGGGTGGGGGTGGGGTCAGTGGGGTTTGGTGGCCTCCAGGGCCAGGACGTCGGGGATCGGGCCGGAGCCGGACTCGACCACCCGGGTCAGCCGCAGGCCGGCGGCCGCCACGGCGTCCAGCAGGCCGGCCAGGGGCAGATGCCACGCGCCCACCCGCGCCCGCACCCCGGTCGCGTTCCACGAGCGGACCGTGCGGTCCCGCGAGGCGTACCCGCCGTCGATCACGATCCGCTCCGGCTCGGACCGGTCGGCGAACGCGCCCACGAAGCACGGGTGCACCCCGACGTGCAGCAGCCGGCCGCCGGGCGCCAGCACCCGCGCCGCCTCGGCGACCGCCGCCGGATAGTCCGGCATGTCGGTGTGCGCGAGCACGCAGACCACCGCCGGTACGGCGCCGGTGGCGAGCGGCAACGCGGTCGCGTCGGCGCGGGCCACCGGCAGCCGGGCGCGGGCGTGGCGTAGCTGCCCGCCGGACAGGTCCACTCCCACCGGTGTCCACCCGAGACGCCGCAGCTCGGCCGCGTGCGCCCCGGTGCCGCAGCACAGGTCCACGCACCGCCCCGGGCCGTCACCGAGCAGGTCGGCCAGCACCGACCGGACCCGGTCCATGTAGACCGACGAGGTCTCGCTGGCGTACTCCTCGTACCAGTCGGCGATGTCGTCGTACAACGGGGTCGTCATCTCCGCACGCTAGCCCCGCCCCCGTGGTCGCCGCTGCCCCGCGTACGCCCCGAAGATCGGCTACGGTGCGCACATGATCTGGGAGGACCTCGACGCGCACCTGGACCGGGTGCCCGGCACCGTCTCCGCGTACGTGGGCCGTCCCGGCGCGCGGCCCACGTGGACGCGGCGGGCCGACGCCACCCACTACGCGGCGAGCACGATGAAGCTCGCCGTGCTGGTGGCGCTGTTCCGCGCCGCCGAGGCCGGCCGGCTCGACCTGGACGCGCCGGTGCCGGTGCGCAACTCGTTCGACTCCGCGCTGCCGGGCGTGCCCCGGTTCGCCAACGACCGCGACTACGACAACGACGAGGCGGTCTGGGACCGCGTCGGCGGCGAGGCGCCACTGCGCTGGCTCGCCGAACGGATGATCATCCGGTCCAGCAACCTCGCCACGAACATCTGCATCGGCCAGGTGGGGCTGCCCGCGGTGGCGCAGGCGTGGGCGCTCGCCGGGGCGCGGCACAGCGTCACCGGCCGCGGCATCGAGGACTTCGCCGCCCGCGACTCCGGCATCGACAACCTGGTCACCGCCGCCGACCTGGCCGCCGTGCTCGGTGAGCTGGCGCTCGGCGCGACCCGGCCCGGCCGGCTCGCCTCGCCGGCCGGCTGCGCCGCCATGCTCGACGTGCTCGTCGCGCAGGAACACCGCGAGGACCTGGCCGCCGGGCTGCCCGACGGCACCCGGATCGCGCACAAGAACGGCTGGGTACGCGGCGTACGCCACGGCGCGGGAGTGGTGTTCCCGGACGACGCGCCGCCGTACACGATCGTCGTCTGCACCACCACCGACCTGGCCGACGGCGGCGCGGACGGTGATGAGGTCTCCGACGACGCCTGCCGGCTGATCGCGCACGTCTCCGAGCGGGTCTGGGCCGCCCGGCACGACCTGGCCGGCTGACCCGGCTACTCCAGCAGCCGCTCGCGCAGCGCGGCGCGGTCCGCGTCGGTCACCCCCAGACCGTCCCGCAGGTACGCGTCGAACGAGCCGTGCGCGCGGCGCACCTCGTCGTAGGCGGCGTCCAGGTATTCCGGGCGCACCTCCAGCAGCGGCCGGGCCACCGCCGGGTCCAGGTCCGGCCGGCGCTGGATCATCGCCGACAGCAGCACCTCGCGCAGGCTCTCGGTCAGCTCGTTGTGCACCAGGTAGTCGGCGCGGATCGCCTCATCCTCCACGCCCAGCGCGGTCAGCAGCACCACCGACAGCCAGCCGGTGCGGTCCTTGCCGGCCGAGCAGTGGAACAGCAGCGGCAGGTTCGCGCCTTCGGAGGCCAGCCGCACCGCCGCACCGAACCCGGCCCGCGCCGACTCCCCGGTGACGAACCAGCGGTAGATCGCCGTCATCGCCCCCGGCATGCCCTCGCGGGCCAGCGCCGCGTACGCGTCCAGGTCGTGGCCCTGCAACACTGCCGAGACGTACGTGAACACCGGGTGCGCCGCGTCGTAGACCGGCAGGTGCACGGTGCGGGGCTCCCCGACCAGCCGGTCCGGCGGGGCCACCGCCTGCTCGTGGACGTCACGCAGGTCCACCACGCACGCCGGTCCCAGCTTGCCCAGCACCGGCAGGTCCTCGTCGGTGAGCCGGCCCAGCGCGGGCGTGCGGATGAGCCGCCCCGCCCGTACCCGCCGCCCGTCGGTCGTCGGCAGTCCACCCAGGTCACGCGCGTTCGGCGCGCCCACCAGCTCCCATTCCCGCCCGGCCATCGGCCCTCCCCTGCTCGCCGCCAGTTGGCTATAGGGTGCCCCACATGACGATCGCCGCGGTACGCACCCACCGTCTGTCGGCCCCCTTACACACCCCGTTCGTCACCGCGCTGCGCCGCACCACCACCGTGGACACCCTGGTCGTGGAGGTGGTCGACGGCGACGGCCGGTCCGGCTTCGGGGAGGCGCCGCAGGTCTGGCAGGTCACCGGCGCGTCGGTGGCGGGCGCCGAGGCGTGCGTACGCGAACTGCTCGCGCCGCTGCTGATCGGCCGCGACGCCGACGACCTCCAGGCCGCCTGTGCCCTGGTGCACCGCGCCGTGGTGGGCAACGAGTCGGCGAAGGCGGCGCTCGACGTGGCGCTGCACGACCTGGCCGCGCGGCGGCTCGGCGTACCCCTGGTGCGTCTGCTCGGTGGCACGGCGCTGCGCGTGCCGACCGACGTCACGCTGGCCGCCGGTGACGCGGTCGACCTGGCCGCGACGGCGGCGCGGCGCGGCGCCGAGGGGTTCACGGTGCTCAAGCTCAAGGTCGGCACGGACGCCCGCGGCGACCTGGACCGGGTCCGCGCGGTGCGCGCCGCGGTCGGCCCGGACGTACGGATCCGGCTGGACGCCAACCAGGGCTGGACGCCCCGGGAGGCGGTGCGGGTGATCCGCGCGATCGAGGACGCGGGGCTCGACGTGGAGCTGGTCGAGCAGCCGGTGCACCGCCGCGACCTGGACGGGCTGGCCTGGGTCAGCGACCGGGTGGACCTGCCGATCCTGGCCGACGAGTCCGTCTTCGACGTGCGCGACCTGGTCGAGGTGATCCGGCGGCGGGCCGCCGACATGGTCAACGTGAAGCTGGCCAAGTGCGGCGGCCTGCAACCGGCCCGCACGCTGCTCGACCTGGCCGCCGCGCACGGCATGGGCACCATCGTCGGCTCGATGATGGAGGGCCCGGTGGGGGTCGGCGCCGCGGCCAGCCTGGTCGCCGCCTACGGCACCACTGCCGTGTCGGACCTCGACGCCGCCTGGTGGCTGGCCTGGTCGCCGGTCAGCGGCGGCATCCGGTACGAGGGCGCGAGCGTGCTGCTGCCGGACGCGCCGGGCCTGGGAGTCACCGGACTGCGTGAAGCTAAAATTCAGACACATGCTTGAGCAACGTCAGAATTTTTCATATGGTCGCCCCGACGACCACCGCAGAGAGGGGTACGCGTGGCGCCTCAGCCCGGCCGCCGGGCCGTCGTACGGGTACCGGTGGCGACCCTCTGGACCGCGCCCGAGGCGGTACGTCCGATCGACTGCCCCGCCCTCGCCGGCTCCCCCGACGTGGCCGCCTGGATCGCGGGCATGGACCGCGACCAGCTCGTCGGCGACTGCGTCCTGACCCAGCTGCTGCTCGGCGAGCCGGTGCGCGTCACCGAGACCCGGCCGGACGGCTGGGTGCGGGTGGTGGCGCTGGGCCAGCCCGCGGCGAAGCTCGGTGCCGACGGCTACCCGGGGTGGCTGCGGGCCGCCCACCTGGCCGATCCGGCCGACGCCGACCCGTCCTGCCCTGATCCGACCGACGTCGGCCCGGCCGGCCCCGCTCTGTCCGGACCAGGACCGGCCGCACCGGCACCGGTCGGTACCGGCCCGGCCGGTGCTGGTCCGGCCGGTTCCGGCTCGGCCGCCGACGCCCCGCTGACTGTCGACGTCGCCCACACCGCGTTGCGCGCCGAGCCGGACGGCGACGCGGCGCTCACCGGCGTGGTCCTCGGCACCCGGCTCACCCCGGCCGGCCCGCCGGTGGACGGCAGACGCCCGGTCCGCGTACCCGGGCGGGCCGACCCGCTCTGGGCCGCGGAGGACGACCTGGTGCCGCTGCCCGCCGAGCGTCCCGAGGCCGAGAAGGTGCTCGCGGTCGCCGAACGGCTGCGCGACCTGGTCTACGTCTGGGGCGGCATGTCCACCGACGGCATCGACTGCTCCGGGCTGGTGCACCTGGCCTGGCGGCGGTACGGGATCACGCTGCCGCGCGACGCCGACGACCAGGCGGCGGCGACCTCGCGGGTGCCGCTGGACGCCGAACGCCCCGGCGACCTCTACTTCTTCGCCCGGCCCGGCCGGCGCATCCACCACGTCGGGATCGTGTCGGCCGAGCCGCGCGGCGGCCGGCGCCGGATGCTGCACGCCTGCTACCTGACCCGCCGGGTGGTCGAGGAGGAGCTGCCGGCCGACCGGACCGCCACCCTCGTCGGCGCCTACCGCGTCTGACCCCTGACACGCCGCGGGGCGCCCCCGGGGATGGGAGCGCCCCTACGGTACGGGCGGGTCAGCGGCGGGCCTGGGCCAGTTCCCGGCGCCGGTCCCGGGACGACTTCGCCAGGCTGGCAGCGGTGGCCACGGCCAGGGTGCCGAGGATGACAGTGAGCGAGAGCCAGATCGGGATGTGCGGGGCCCACGCCACGTGCTCGCCGCCGTTGATGAACGGCAGGTTGTTCTCGGCCAGCGCCTCCAGCACCAGCTTCACGCCGATGAAGCCGAGCACCACCGCCAGGCCGTAGCTGAGGTAGATGAGCCGGTCCAGCAGGCCGCCGAGCAGGAAGTAGAGCTGCCGCAGTCCCATCAGCGCGAACACGTTGGCGGTGAAGACCAGGTACGGCTCCTGGGTGATGCCGAAGATCGCCGGGATCGAGTCCAGCGCGAAGATCAGGTCGGTGGTGCCGATCGCGATCATCACGATCAGCATCGGGGTGAACAGGCGCCGCCCGTGCTCGTGGGTGGTCATCCGCGCCCCGTCGTAGTCCCGGGACAGCGGGAGCGCCTTGCGGCTCCACCGGATCAGCAGGTTCTCGCTGAACTCGTCCTCGTCCGGCTCGCCCTGCCGGGCCAGGTTCACCGCGGTGTAGATGAGGAACGCGCCGAAGATGTAGAACACCCAGGAGAACTGGGAGATCAGCGCCGCGCCGGCCGCGATGAAACCACCACGCATGATCAGCGCCAGGATGATGCCGACGAGCAGCACCTTCTGCTGGTACTGCCGGGGCACCCCGAACCGGGCCATGATGATCACGAAGACGAAGAGGTTGTCCACCGAGAGGCTGTACTCGGTGAGCCAGCCCGTGTAGAACTCGCCTGCGACGCGGCCCCCCGCGGTCAGCCAGAGCACCACGCCGAAGAGCAGCGCCAAACCGACGTAGAAGCCCACCCACAGGCTGGACTCGCGGACGCTCGGCTCGTGCGGCCGCCGGCCGATGATGAACAGGTCGGCGAGCAGGACCGCGATCATCGCGATCAGCGTTACCGCCCACACCAATGCGGACACGTTCAAATCCATCCTCCGGCAGACACGCTGCGTCGGGCACACCGTACGCCGGGTGTTGGTGCCGGGGTGCGTCGACGCTGACAGGGGTGACTGTCGGAGGTCTCTTCCGCCGGAACCCGGGTGCCGGGTTCCGACCGGCGGAGCCGGGTCGGGCCACCGGGGGTGCCGGCGCTCTTCCGTGCTGACGACTCCGTCGCGGGGGAATACTCCCCTCCTCGGCCGCCATTGTTCACCATCGCACCCAGGTGGCGCATCTCCGGGCCACCCGTCGATCTCTCGACGTGCTGCGGCTCACGTCGCGCGGCGCGTCCTAGGAGGCTAGCCATCCCTTGTGGGCGGCGCGCCGGGACGTCACCCGGGACGTACCGGCGGCGGGCTGGCATGGCAGGCTGCCTGCATGGTTCTTGAGGTCGCGCTGATCGATGTCACGCCCGGACACGAGGACGAGTTCGCCGCCGCCTACGCGCAGGCGCGGCCGATCCTCGCCGGCGCCGAAGGCTGCCGCTCCGTTCGGATGACCCGGGGCGTGGAGTCGCCCACCCGGTTCGTGCTGCTCGTCGAGTGGGACTCGGTCGAGGCGCACGACGTGAACTTCCGCCAGACCGAGCGGTTCGCGCAGTGGCGCGGGCTGATCGGCCCGCACTTCGCCGGCCCGCCGCTGGTCGAGCACTTCATCGACGTTCCGGCCTGAACTGTCGTACCCCTGCCGTAGCCTGCGCGCTGCGCGGCCACCGGTCCCGACGGGCATCGGGGGCGCCGGGCCCGGTGGTCGCGCCTCACCGGCGGCGGGCCCTGCGGCTCACTCCAGCTCGTGCGGATCGCGCGGCCGGGGCACCGGCGCCGCGCCGAGCCGCCGGGCCACCAGCTCGGCGGAGGCGTCCGCCGGCAGCGCCGCTGCCAGCAGCCGCTCGATGACCCGCTCGTAGTGGGCCACATCCGCCTCGGCGACCAGCCGTAGGTCGGTGGTGAGCGTCTCCACCAGCACCGTGCGCGGGTCCTCCGGGTCCGGGTAGGCGTAGTACGAGAACGGCGCCAGCGGGTGCGGCCCGTCGCCGCTCGACGCCGCGGACCGCAGCACCCGGACGGTGACGCGTGGCCGTTCGGCGAGCGCGAGCAGATGCCGCATCTGGTCGCGCCACACGTCCGCGGGCAGGCCGTCCGGGTCGCAGACACGCTCGTCCAACAGTGCGGTGTAGTGCGGCGGGTCCGGCCGGATCAGCAGTTCCTGGCGTGCCACCCGGGCGCGCACGTCGGCCTCCACGTCCACCTCCCCGCCGAGTGCCGCACCGGCCGACACGCGCAGGCGGGCGTACGCCGGGGTCTGGAGCAGGCCGGGCACGAGCACGCACTGGTACTCCACGATGCGCTCCGCGCCCGCCTCCAGCTCGGCGTACGCCCGCTGGCGCTCCCCCATCTCGCCGAGCGCCTTCGACCAGCCCCGGCCGGTGGCGGCGTCGCGGGCGATGACGATCAGCTCGTCGCGCTGCGGTGACGGCACCTCGTAGACGTCGAGCAGGTCGAGCACGTCGGCCAGGTCGGGCCGGCTCTGCCCCAGCTCGATGCGGGACAGCTTCGACGTGGACGCCCAGCCCAGCCGGGCGCAGACCTGTTCGAGCGTGAGCGACTCGCGACGACGCAGCCGGCGCAGCTCCACGCCGAGCCTCGCCCTCCGGACCACAGGACTTGCTGACAACGGCATGCACGCCTCCCGGGAGGGAGCGTACGCATCACCGTCACGCTCGGCAATACCTCGCCCACACAGCGCAACCGTGCGGGCTGAGCGCTCAGGGGCGGTAGGTGCCGAACGACCACACCAGCCCGGCCAGGTCGCGGGCGGCGTAGTCACGGGAGCCGTAGTCGGTGTCGAACGGCGCCCGGACGATCTCCGCCCCGGCCGCCCGGGCCCGCTCGTGGTGCGCGTCCACGTCGTCGAGCGCCACGTAGACGCGGTAGTCGTCGTCGGCGGGCCGGGACCGCGGCGCCGGGCCTGGGCCGAGCATCACCAGGTCGTCGCCGTACGCCAGCTCGGCGTGGCCGATCGTGCCGTCGGGGAGTTCGTGGGCCTCGCGCACCGTGAAGCCGAACGCGGAACAGAGGAAGTCGGCGGCGGCTCGCACGTCGGGATACCGCAGGACCGGATAGATGCTTCGCATGAACGTCAGTCTGCCGCCGGGGCGGTCAGGCCGGATTGGACGAATGCGATCCGGGTGCGGTCAGCGCGGCCGGAGTGGCGCCGGCGAACTCGCGGAACTCCCGGATCAGGTGCGACTGGTCGTAGTAGCCCCACCGGGCGGCCCGCTCCGCCCACCCGGAGTCGTCCGGCACGGCGGCGTCCGCGGTGAGCAGCGTCCGGCCCAGGCTCGCGTACGCCCGCTCGAAGCGCAGCAGGCGGGCGACGGTCTTCGGCGGCAGGCCGAACTCCCGCCGGAACCGGACCGACAGGTGGCGGCGGGACCAGCCCAGTTCCCCGGCGAGCGTGGTCACGCCGACCGCTCCCCCGCTGCCGTCCAGACGCCGCCAGGCCGCCAGCAGGTGCGGGTCCAGCGGCGCGGTCGCCGCCAGCCGTGCGGCCAGGGCGGCGTCGAGCCGGGCGAAGCGCTCCGGCCAGCCCGGCTCGCCGGCCAGCTCGTCGCGCAGCCGGGCCAGCCAGCCCGCCACCGCGTCGAGAGGCACCGCCCGGTTGGTCAGCTCGGCCAGGGGCAGCCCGAGCAGGCGGCGTGCCGCCGGGGCGGTGAGCAGCACCTGCACCCCGGTGCCGGTTCCGGCCGTCCGGGTGGCGCACCAGCCGTCGAACGGGCCGGCCAGGAAGGCGTTGGCGGCATACGCGCCCTCACCGGGGGCACGCGGGTCGGTCACGTCGAGGGGGTCGCCCCAGCCGAGGATCAGCACCACGAACGCGCCCGCCACCTCCCGGCGTACGAGCGGGACGGGCGCGTCCTCGCGGTAGCCGAGGTAGCGGTCCACCCACTGGCGCAGCCGCGGGTCGGGCCGCCCGATGACGGCCTCGGTCAGCATCGCGCCGCCTCGGCCGTCACGCCGGTCACCGGACCCCTGCGGCGTCCATCCCGCGCAGCTCCTTCTTGAGGTCGGCCACCTCGTCGCGGATCCGCGCGGCCAGCTCGAACTGCAGCTCGCGCGCGGCGGCGAGCATCTGGTCGTTGAGCTCCTGGATGAGGTTGGCCAGGTCGGCCCGGGCCATCCCCTCCCGCGACGGGGTGGCCGCCGCGCCCCGGCGGCTGCGGGTCTCCTTGACCGGCGCCTTGCCCCGCGACAACTGCCGCACCGCCCCGCCGACGTTGCTGTTCTCGGTGTCCTCCGCCTCGCGGTAGATGTCGTCGAGGATGTCGTGGATCTTCTTGCGCAGCGGCTCCGGCTTGATGCCGTTCGCCTCGTTGTGCGCGATCTGCTTGGCCCGGCGCCGGTTGGTCTCGTCGATCGCGTCCGCCATCGACGGCGTGATCTTGTCGGCGTACATGTGGACCTGGCCGGAGACGTTACGGGCCGCGCGACCGATGGTCTGGATCAGCGACCGGCCGCTGCGCAGGAAGCCCTCCTTGTCGGCGTCGAGGATCGCCACGAGCGAGACCTCGGGCAGGTCGAGACCCTCCCGGAGCAGGTTGATGCCGACCAGCACGTCGTAGTCGCCCTTGCGCAGCTCGCGCAGCAGCTCGACACGGCGCAGGGTGTCGACCTCGGAGTGCAGGTAGCGCACCCGGATGCCGTTCTCCAGCAGGTAGTCGGAGAGGTCCTCGGCCATCTTCTTGGTGAGCGTGGTGACGAGCACCCGCTCGTCCCGCTCGGTACGCAGCTTGATCTCGTGCATGAGGTCGTCGATCTGCCCCTTGGTCGGCTTGACCACCACCTCGGGGTCGATCAGGCCGGTGGGCCGGATCACCTGCTCGACGAACTCGCCCTGCGCCTGCTCCAGCTCCCACGGGCCGGGGGTGGCGGAAAGGAAGACCATCTGGCCCACCCGCTCCAGGAACTCGTCGAAGCGCAGCGGCCGGTTGTCGGCGGCGCTGGGGAGCCGGAAGCCGTGGTCGATGAGCATCCGCTTGCGGGAGGCGTCACCCTCGTACATGCCGCCGATCTGCGGGATGGTCACGTGCGACTCGTCGACCACCGTGAGGAAGTCGTCGGGGAAGTAGTCGAGCAGGCAGTGCGGCGGGCTGCCCGGCAGCCGGCCGTCGATGTGCATGGAGTAGTTCTCGATGCCGGAGCAGAAGCCCACCTGGCGCATCATCTCGATGTCGTAGGTGGTGCGCATGCGCAGCCGCTGGGCCTCCAGCAGCTTGCCCTGCCGTTCCAGCTCGGCCAGCCGCTCGCCCAGCTCGGCCTCGATGTCGCGGATCGCCCGTTCCATCCGCTCGGGACCGGCGGCGTAGTGCGTGGCCGGGAAGATCATCAGGCTGTCGACCTCACGGACCACGTCACCGGTCAGCGGGTTGAGGTAGTAGAGCTTCTCGATCTCGTCACCGAACAGCTCGATCCGGACCGCCAGCTCCTCGTACGCCGGGATGATCTCCAGCGTGTCGCCGCGGACCCGGAAGGTGCCGCGCTGGAAGGCCATGTCGTTGCGCGCGTATTGAATGTCGACCAGCCGGCGCAGCAGCTGGTCACGGTCCAGCTCCTGCCCGACCTTGACCCGCACGGCCCGGTCGAGGTATTCCTCCGGCGTGCCCAGGCCGTAGATCGCCGAGACGGTGGCGACCACGATGACGTCCCGCCGGGTGAGCAGCGACATCGTGGCCGAGTGCCGCAGCCGCTCCACCTCCTCGTTGATCGAGGAGTCCTTCTCGATGTAGGTGTCGGTCTGCGGGATGTAGGCCTCGGGCTGGTAGTAGTCGTAGTAGGAGACGAAGTATTCGACCGCGTTGTGCGGCATCAGCTCGCCGAACTCCTTCGCGAGCTGGGCGGCGAGGGTCTTGTTGGGGGCGAGCACCAGGGTCGGCCGCTGGAGCCGCTCGACCAGCCACGCCGTGGTGGCGCTCTTGCCCGTGCCGGTCGCGCCGAGCAGCACCGTGTTGCGGTCGCCGCGCCGCACGCGACGCTCAAGCTCGTCGATGGCAGCCGGCTGGTCACCGGCCGGCTGGAACTCACTGACGACCTGGAAGCGGCCGTCGAGCCGGGGAATGTCGAGCGCCATGACACCAACCGTACGCCCGCGGTCCGACACTTCCGGCCACGACCACCGACCGTCCCTGATCGGCTTCGATATTCCCATTGTGTGGCTCATCTCACCGGTCTACCCTCGTACCGTAGGCCGCTCGCGGCGGCCGACCGGGCCGGTGATCGCCCCTCGCGGGCCGGTCGCCCCCGGCGCCAGGGCCGCAGCACCCGGGACGACCGGCGTGCGCGCCGACGGTGGTCGCGCGCAGCGCTGACCGGCCGCCGCGAGCGCCCCTGCTCGTCACCGAAACCCCGCTCTCGCGTTCTCCACTCGTGGGGACCTCTCCCGACCGCCGGCCGCGACGCGAGCCCGACACCGGCACGCCCCCGCCCGCCGACGAGCCGGGCCGCCAGCGCGGCGTGAGCCGCCCGCACCGGCTCTCCGCACGTGGCGACGGCGACCAGGCCGTACCCCGGGAACCGGGTCGCGGCCACCGCCGCGGCCGCACCGGCGCACCGACCCGGCCCGCCACCGTGGCCGGCCGGCGCCGCCGCGCCGACCCGCTCGCCGGCCGCCGTCCCACACTCACCACCCGGCCGGGCGGCGACCCGGAACTGGACGGCGCCGACGACCCGCCGGACGGGCCGGACCGGCGCCGGATCGCGCTCGCCGCGCTCGTGGCAGCCGCCGCGCTCTCCGCCGCGACGCTCGTCGCCGGGCTGCTGACCTGGGTACCCGGCGGCGACGACACCGGGACGGCGCGCCCGCTCAACGCCGCCGAGGCCGACCGGGTGGCCGCGCTGCGGGTCACCAACCTGCGCGACGTACGCGCCGGCGTCCGGGTCACGGTCGGCGCCGGCGGCGCCCGTACCGAACTGGTCGGCTGGGTCGACTGGGCCCGCCCCCTGGTCTATCTGGACGTCGGCGGCCCGGGCGCGGGCGACGACAGGGGCCTGGTCCAGGCCACCGCGTCCGCGCTGCTGGTGCGGCCCGACCCCGGCGCGCTGCCCACCCCGGCCCGGCCCCCGCTGGTGCCGCCGGCGGACCGGTGGCGGATGCGGTCCCCGGCCGGCGGGCACGGCCTCGGCGCGGTACGCGACCTGCTGATCGGGCTCGGCGCCGACCGGGTCGACAGGCCCGCCGCCGACGGCCGGTGGCTACGCGCCGACCGGGTCGGCGGCATCCCGGTGGACGTGCTCCAGGCATCCCTCGCACCGCCTGGTGACCCGCGGCCGACGCTGTGGGTGGACGCCGACGCCCGGCTGCACCGGCTCACCGGCCGGCTGGCCGACGGCACACCCGTCACCGTCGACCTGACCCGCGCCGACCGGCCCACACTGCATCCGGTGGACGCCCTCGGCGGCCGGCCCGGGCAGCCCCGGGCGCTCACCGATGACGAAGTCGCCCGGCTGGCCGCGCTGCCCGCCCGGCTCCGGGCACTGCGCGGCGCGGCGGTGACGGTGGCCGCTCCGCTCGCCCCGTCGGCGAACCTGCGGGCCACCGGCACGGTGGACTGGACGAGCCCGTCGGCGTACCTCGCGGTGACCGAGGAGGGCAGCGGCAGGCGTACCCTCCGGTGGGTCCGGCCGGGACGGGTGGCCGAGGTACAGCGGTCCCCCGACGGGCCCGCCACTCCCCCGGCACCGGTGCCGGCCGCGCTGCTCGCGGCCCCCGCGCGCCCGCCCGGCGACGACCTGGACCGGCTGCTCGACGCGGCGCTGCGGGCGGCCCGGCGCGCGCCCGCCGGTGACACCGTCCGGGTCCGGGAGGACCGGCTGGGCGACCGGACGGTCGACGTGTTCGAGGTGCCGGGCGGCAGACGCCTGTGGCTGGACCGGGGCGGTGTGCCGCACCGGATGGAGCTGCGGACCGGGCCGGGCGTGTGGATCCGGCTGGACCTCACGCCGGGTCGTACGGCGGGCAGCGGCGGATCGTCGGCCTCGACGTCGCGCTGAACCGGCGCGGCCTCCGCGGTCCGCCGAACCGGCGCCGCCGGGACGGCCCGGTCAGGGCCGCCAGCCGGTCTGCGCGGCCCACTCCTCGGCGCGCAGGTGCTCCTCGTCGAACCAGGGATCGGTCACCGTGCCCCAGGCGGCGTGCTCCGGCGCGGCGGCCGCCAGCTCCCGCTTCACCTGGAGGTAGTCGGCCCGCCGCGCCGGGTCGGCGCGCAGGTGGTCGCGCATCAGCAGCGCGTACCGCCAGCCGGGCGAACCGGCCTCCCGCAGGTGCAGGCGCACCGGACGCGCCGGGTCCGCGCCGCCGTGCAGCCGCTTGGCCCAGCGCACCGGCTCCGGCTGTCGCGGGGCGTCCCACCACTCGCCCGGCAGCCGCGGGAAACCCGCCTCGGCCAGCCGCTGCGCGAGCGGCCCGTCCGCCTCGTTCAGCGAGGACACAGTCACCTGGATGTCGATCACGTCCGGCGCGGCGAGTCCCGGCACGGCGGTGGAGCCGACGTGGTCGACCCGGATCTCACCGCCGGCCGCGTGGCGGATCCGGGCGGCCAGCCGGGCGTACTGCTCGGGCCAGGTCGGGTCCGGTCCGGCGAGCGCCGCCGGGTCGGGCGGGACGGCGCGGCGTTCGCGGACGTTGCGCTCGTAGGGCGACAGGCGGTCCCGCCAGAGGGCGTCCACGGCGGCGTGCAGGTCGGTGAGCGTGCCGTCGTTGGTCAGGAGCACGTCGGCGATCGCACGGCGGGTGGCGTCGTCGGCCTGCGCGGCGATGCGCCGCTCGGCCTCCGCCGGGGCCATGCCCCGGTCGCGGGTCAGCCGGGCCATCCGGGTCGGCACGGCCGTCTGCACCACGACCACCAGGTGGTACGTCGGCGCGAGTCCCACCTCGGCCAGCAGCGGTACGTCGTTCACCACGATCGCGTCGGCGGGGGCGGCGGCGGCCAGCTCGGCGCTGCGCGCGCGTACCCGGGGGTGGGTGATCCCTTCGAGCGTGCGGCGGGCCGCCTCGTCGCCGAAGACCAGCGCGCCGAGGGCGGCCCGGTCCAGCGCCCCGTCGGCGTCCAGGACCTTCTCGGAGAAGGCGGCGACGACCTCGGCCAGCCCGTCGGTGCCGGGCGCGACGATCTCGCGGGCGATGCGGTCCGAGTCGACGATCACCGCGCCCAGCGTGGCGAGCCGGCTCGCCACCGCGCTCTTGCCCGATCCGATTCCGCCGGTCAGCCCCACCTTCAGCACCCGGACAGTCAACCGGATCTGCCGTCCGCATGCCAAACCCTCCCGGCGTACGACGCGGGCCCCGCCCCCGGCGCTCCGCTGGTGCGGAACGCGGGGACGGGGCCCGTCGTCAGAGGCAGTCGCCGGCTCGTCCGGTGGGACGAACAGGCGTCAGCGTCCGGTCACTTGCCGCCGGCGAGCTTCTCCCGCAGCGCGGCGAGCGCCTCGTCGGTCGCGAGCGTGCCGGCCGGCTCCTCGGCCTGACGGCTCGGGGCCGAGGTCGAGGTGGTGGTGCCGGTGGTGGCCGGAGCCGGGTTGGCGGCGGCCTCGGCGTCGGCGGCGCGGGAGGTCTGCACCTGCTTGGTGTGGGCCTCCCAGCGCTGACGCGCCTCGGCGTACTGCTGCTCCCAGGTCTCGCGCTGCTTGTCGTAGCCCTCGAGCCACTCGCCCGTCTCCGGGTCGAAGCCCTCCGGGTAGATGTAGTTGCCCTGGTCGTCGTACGTCGCGGCCATGCCGTAGAGGGTCGGGTCGAAGTGCTCCTCGCCCTCGACGAAGCCCTCGTTGGCCTGCTTGAGCGACAGCGAGATCCGGCGGCGCTCCAGGTCGATGTCGATGACCTTGACCATGACCTCGGAGCCGACCTGCACGACCTGCTCCGGGATCTCCACGTGGCGCTCGGCCAGCTCGGAGATGTGGACCAGGCCCTCGATGCCGTCGTCCACGCGGACGAACGCACCGAACGGCACCAGCTTGGTGACCTTACCCGGCACGATCTGCTGGATCGCGTGGGTGCGGGCGAACTGACGCCACGGGTCCTCCTGCGTCGCCTTCAGCGACAGCGAGACCCGCTCGCGGTCCAGGTCGACGTCCAGGACCTCGACCTCGACCTCCTGGCCCACCTCGACGACCTCGGACGGGTGGTCGATGTGCTTCCAGGACAGCTCGGAGACGTGCACGAGGCCATCCACGCCGCCCAGGTCGACGAACGCGCCGAAGTTGACGATCGAGGAGACGACGCCCTTGCGGACCTGCCCCTTCTGGAGCTTGTTGAGGAACTCGGTGCGCACCTCGGACTGCGTCTGCTCCAGCCAGGCACGGCGGGACAGGACCACGTTGTTGCGGTTCTTGTCCAGCTCGATGATCTTGGCTTCGAGCTCGCGGCCGACGTACGGCTGCAGGTCACGCACACGCCGCATCTCGACGAGCGACGCGGGCAGGAAGCCACGCAGGCCGATGTCGAGGATGAGACCACCCTTGACGACCTCGATGACCGAACCGCGGACGACGCCGTCCTCGTCCTTGATCTTCTCGATCGTGCCCCAGGCCCGCTCGTACTGCGCCCGCTTCTTGGAGAGGATCAGCCGACCCTCCTTGTCCTCCTTCTGGAGGACGAGGGCCTCGATGTGGTCACCCACCGAAACGACCTCGGCCGGGTCCACGTCGTGCTTGATCGACAACTCCCGAGAGGGGATGACACCCTCGGTCTTGTAGCCGATGTCGAGCAGGACCTCGTCCCGATCGACCTTGACGACGGTGCCTTCGACAATGTCGCCGTCGTTGAAGTACTTGATGGTCTCGTCGATCGCGGCGAGGAAAGCTTCCTCAGAGCCGAGGTCGTCGTGGGTGACCTTGTTGGCGCTCGAGGTGGCCTCGATGCTGCTCGTCATGTGGGCGGTTGCTCCGGTCGGATGGGTTGTCACAGCGGGCATGGGTGTCGCGGTGACTCTGCCGCGCCAACGGATCCGTCGCCGGGCACACCGAACGATCGACGCGAGAAGATCATTAGTGGCTCCGGTGACCGCGCACCTGCTCCCTGCCGAGGCACACGATCCGCGAGCGCATCGTCTAGCCTACCCGCTGCATTACCACAGCGTGCAAGCCCTCCCGGGTCCGCGCGAACTCATCCGCTGCGAAAGCGGAGATTTTGCGCGGTAAGGTGCCACAGCTGTCTCGTCCGTCACATCCGCCCCAGCCACCACCCCACCGCACCGGGTCCGGGCCGCCGGACCTAGCGTGAACCCGTGGACGACGACAGGGTGACCCGCCGACGGGTCGACGCCGGGGAGATCCGCCGCGCGAACCGCGGATGGTGGGACACCGACGCCGACGCGTACCAGGCCGAGCACGGCGCGTTCCTCGGCGACGCCGACTTCGTCTGGTGCCCGGAGGGCCTGCGCGAGGCCGACGCCCGGCTGCTCGGCGAGGTCGCCGGGCGGCGGATCCTCGAACTCGGCGCCGGGGCGGCCGCCGCCGCCCGCTGGCTCGCCGCCCAGGGCGCCCGGCCGGTCGCGCTGGACCTGTCCGCCGGCATGTTGCGGCACGCCGCCGAGGCCGCCGGGCGCACCGGGGTACGCGTGCCGCTGGTGCAGGCCGACGCGCTCGCCCTGCCGTTCGCCGACGCCGCGTTCGACACCGTCTGCACCGCGTTCGGCGCGATCCCGTTCGTGGACGACTCGGCGGCGGCGATGCGCGAGGTGGCCCGGGTGCTGCGCCCCGGCGGCCGGTGGGTCTTCTCGGTCACCCACCCCATGCGCTGGATCTTCCTGGACGACCCGGGCGAGGGCGGGCTGACCGCCGTGCACTCGTACTTCGACCGCTCCCCCTACGTCGAGCAGGACGAGCACGGGGTGGCCACGTACGTCGAGCAGCACCGCACCCTCGGCGACCGGATCCGGGAGCTGGTCGGCGCCGGGTTCCGCCTGCTGGACCTGGTGGAGCCGGAGTGGCCGGCCGGGCACGAGGGGATCTGGGGGCAGTGGAGCCCGTTGCGCGGGCGGCTGTTCCCCGGCACGGCGATCTTCGTCGCGGAGAAGCCGGCGGACTGAGCGCGTCGCACGTCCGGTGCGACACGGGCTCCGGCACCCGGCGGTACGCTCGCCGCATGAGCGCCGAGCCCATCCCGACATCACCTGGCCCCTGGTGTCCGGACCCGATGCGGCAGCAGCGTGCGGACTACACGCTGGAGGATCTGCTCACCCTGCCGGACGACGCCCCCCGCGTCGAACTCGTCGACGGAGTCTTCCAGGTGACACCCTCCCCCACCCTGGGCCACCAGACAATCTCCAGCCTGCTGTGGCTCTGGCTTCGATCGCACGCACCGGTTCACCTGCGGGCGTCCCAAGCCGTCGGGGTCGGGCTCAGCCCCAACACCAGCCGCCAACCGGACGTCCTGCTCCACCACGCCGGGCTGCCGAGCGACAGGTCCCTCCTGCGACCGGCGGACGTCGTCCTGGCCGTCGAGATCGTCTCCCCCGGCACCCGGCGGGTCGACCGGTTCGCCAAGCCGGGCGAGTACGCCGCCGCGGGGATCCCGTTCTACTGGCGGATCGAGCAGGATCCGGTGCACCTCTACGCGTACCGGCTCGGTGACCGGATCGGCCCCGGCGGCGAGCGGCAGTACGAGCTGGTGGACGACAGCAGCGAGGTGATCGAGCTGTCCGAGCCCTTCGCGATCAAGCTGCCGATCGCGGAGATCCGGCCCTGAGCACGCCGTTACTCGGTACCCGCCGCGGGTAACCGGGCGGCATGGCCGAGAACGAGTTCCGCACCGGCGACCACGTCTCCTGGGCCAGCCACAGCGGCCGGGCGTACGGCGTCGTCAAGGAGAAGCTGACCGAGCGCACCCACGTACGCGGGCACACGGTGAACGCCTCGCCCGAGCAACCGCAGTACCGGATCACCAACGACGACTCGGGCCGCGACGTGGCCCACCGCCCGGAGGTGCTTCGCCATGAGTCGCGCTGAGGACCCGCAGCAGACGTACCGGGAGTTCACCGACGCGGTGAACATGAAGCCGGGCGAGCTGTCCCGCTGGCTGGAGAGCGAGGAGTCCAAGCACGTCGGCTGGCACAAGAAGGGCACCCAGGGCGGCGAGTCGGTCGGCCACGACTCCGGCCGGCGCATCGTCGACCTGCTGCGCCGCAAGCGCGCCGACCTCACCGCCGCCGACTACAAGCACATGCGCAAGGTGATCGGGTACGTCCACCGCCACCTGGCGCAGCGGCCCGCAGGCGACGTCCGGGACACCAGGTGGCGCTGGTCGCTGATGAACTGGGGTCACGACCCGCTCAAGGGCTGAGCCGCCCGGTCCGTTAGCCGCGCGTTGGTACCGTGCCGGCGATGACGACAGACGTCCCGACCGCCGGCCGTCATCCCCGTGCCGGGCGGGTGGTCCTCGTGGCGGGCCTCGGGCTCGTCGCCGTCGCGGCGCTCCTCCTGGTGGTGACCGGGAACACCGGCATCCGGTACAGCGCCGACCACGACGGCACCGTACCGATGTGGAGCCGGTGGATACCGGCGCTGGCCGGGATCGCGCTGATCCGGCTGATCCCGCCCGCACCCGACCCGAGGTGGCCGGACCCGGTCGCGCCCTACCGCGAGGCGGTGCCGCTGCTGCTGGCCGGGATCGCGTTCGCCGCCGTCATGCCGCTGCTGGGCGGCGAACCCGCGTACACCGTGTTGAAGCTGGCGCTGCTGCTCGGCGTGCCCACCGTGGTGTTCCTGGTCGCGCGCCGGTGGCCGCCGCGGTGGCGGCCGGGCCCGGCCCCGGCGGACGCCGCCCACCGGTGGGGTCCGGCGCTGCCGGTGGCGGTGTGGCTGGTGCTCAGTTACGCGACGCCGCTGGCCGTGCCGGCGAGCGACTGGGGGCGGACCGTCACGCCGGTCGAGCTGGCCGTCACGCTGCTGGTGGCCTTCGCGGTGAACGCGCTGCTGGAGGAGGTCTTCTACCGGCGGTGGCTGCAGACCCGGTGGGAGTCGCTGCTGGGACGCTGGCCGGCGATCGTGCTCGCGTCGCTGGTGTGGGCGGCCTGGCACGTGGCCATCCAGGGCAGCGGCCGGCCCGCCGTCGACCTGGCGTCGGTGATCGTGAACCAGGGGGTTGCCGGGCTGTTCCTCGGCTACCTGTGGTCGCGGTACCGCCGGATGTGGCCGCTGCTCGTGGTGCACGGCGCGGTCAACGCGATGCCCGTCCTGCTCGGCCTCTGAACTCCTTGATCAACGCCGGGGCGGGTGAGTGGGCGGGCGGGCGGCGGTGGCCGGCGCGGGTGGGGCGGCGGTGGCGTCAGTGGTCGGCGCTGTTCCAGTCGCGGCCGTCGCCCACCGAGACCTCCAGCGGCACCGACAGCGGGTACGCCTCGCCCATCTGCTTGCGCACCAGCGCCTCCAGCGTCTCCCGCTCGCCCGGGGCGACCTCGAAGACCAGCTCGTCGTGCACCTGCAGCAGCATCCGCGACCGCAGCCCGGCGTCGCGCAGCGCGCTGTCGACGTGCAGCATCGCGACCTTGATGATGTCGGCCGCCGAACCCTGGATCGGGGCGTTGAGCGCCATCCGCTCGGCCATCTCGCGGCGCTGCCGATTGTCGCTGACCAGGTCGGGCAGGTAGCGGCGGCGGCCCAGGATGGTGGAGGTGTAGCCGTCCTGGCGGGCGCGGGCCACCACCTCCTGGAGGTAGTCGCGGACCCCGCCGAACCCGGCGAAGTAGTTCTCCATCAGCCCGCGCGCCTCCTCGGCGCTGATGCCGAGCTGCTGGGACAGGCCGAACGCGCTGAGCCCGTACGCCAGGCCGTAGTTCATGGCCTTGATCTTGCGGCGCTGGTCGGCGGTCACGTCGCCGACCTCGACAGTGAAGACCGAGGACGCGGTGGCGGCGTGGAAGTCGTGCCCGGAGTTGAACGCCTCGATCAGCGCGTCGTCCGAGGACAGATGCGCCATGATCCGCATCTCGATCTGGCTGTAGTCGGCGGTGAGCAGGCACTCGTAGCCCTCGCCGACCACGAACGCGCGCCGGATCCGCCGCCCCTCCTCGGTGCGGATCGGGATGTTCTGCAGGTTCGGCTCGGTGGAGGACAGCCGCCCGGTCGCCGCCACGGTCTGGTTGAACGTGGTGTGGATGCGGCCGTCGTCGGAGACGGACTTGAGCAGCCCGTCGACAGTCGACTTGAGCTTCGCGACGTCACGGTGCCGCAGCAGGTGGTGCAGAAGCGGGTGCTCGGTCTGCGCGAACAGCCACTGGAGTGCGTCGGCGTCGGTGGTGTAGCCGGTCTTGATCCGCTTGGTCTTGGGCAGGCCCAGCTCGGTGAAGAGGATCTCCTGCAACTGCTTCGGCGACCCGAGGTTGAACTCCCGGCCGACCACCTCGTACGCGCCCTGGGCGGCGGCCTTCACCTCGGCGGCGAAGTGCGCCTCCAGCTCGGAGAGGTAGTCGGTGTCGGCGGCGATGCCGGTGCGCTCCATGGTGGCGAGCACCCGCATCAGCGGCAGCTCCACGCCGGCCATCAGCCGGGCCGACTGCTCGCCGTCGCGGGACAGCTCGGCGTCGATCGCGTCGGCCAGGTCGAGCGTGGCGCGGGCCTGGAGCATGAGGTTCTGCTCGGCCACGCCCTCGTCGCCGAGCCCGTCGAGAGTGAGCTGACCGGTCTCCGGCGCGTCGACGCGCAGCTCCCGGTGCAGGTAGCGCAGCGCCAGGTCGGTCAGGTCGTAGGAGCGCTGGTCGGGGCGGGCCAGGTAGGCGGCGATCTGCGTGTCGCGGGCGATGCCGTGCAGCTCCCAGCCGTGCGCGGCGAACGCCAGCACCGCCGGCTTGCTGTCGTGCAGCACCTTCGGGCGCTCCGCGTCGGCCAGCCAACCGGCCAGCGCGGCCTCGTCGTCGGCGTCCAGCCGGCTCGGGTCGAACCAGGCGCCCGCGCCGGCGGCGGTGGCCAGCGCCATCGCGGTGACCGTGGCGGTGTGCCGGCGGTTGGGGCCGGTGTCGAGCGTGACCGCCAGGCCGACCGGTGCGCCCGCCGGGGCGTGCGTGCCGAGCCAGCCCGCGAGCGCGCCCGGCTCGGTGAGCACCTCGCCTGCGAGATCGAAGCCCGCCTCGGCCTCCGGCTCGACCGCTTCCAGGTATTGGTAGAGCCGGTCACGCAGGATGCGGAACTGGAGCGTGTCGAAGACCTGGTGCACCGCTTCGCGGTCCCAGCCCTGCCAGCGGGCGTCCTCGGGGCGGACCGGCAGATCCAGGTCGGAGACCAGGCAGTTGATCTCGTAGTTGCGGATCACGTCGGCCAGCCGCTCGCGCAGGCTGTCGCCGGCCTTGCCCTTGATCTCGTCGGCGCGGGCCACCACGCCCTCGACGCCGCCGTACAGGTTGATCCACTTGGCGGCGGTCTTCGGGCCGACGCCGGGCACGCCCGGCAGGTTGTCGCTGGTCTCGCCGACCAGCGCGGCCAGGTCGCGGTAGCGGTCCGGGGTGACGCCGTACTTCGCCTCGACCGCGGCCGGGTCCATCCGGGCCAGGTCGGAGACGCCCTTGCGCGGGTAGAGCACCGTCACCCGCTCGCCGACGAGCTGGAACGCGTCCCGGTCGCCGGTGGTGATCAGCACGTCCATGCCCTGGTCGCGGGCCTGGCAGGCGAGCGTGGCGATGACGTCGTCGGCCTCGTAGCCCTCCTTCTCGACCACCGGCACGCGCAGCGCGGCGAGGACCTCCTTGACCAGGCTGACCTGGCCCTTGAAGTCGGTCGGGGTCTCGCTGCGGCCGGCCTTGTACTCCGCGTACCTGTCGGTGCGGAAGGAGCGGCGGGAGACGTCGAACGCCACGACGATGTGCGTCGGCTGCTCGTCGCGCAGCACGTTGATCAGCATCGAGGTGAAGCCGTAGACGGCGTTGGTCGGCTGCCCCGTGGTGGTGGAGAAGTTCTCCACAGGCAGGGCGAAGAACGCCCGGTATGCCAGGGAGTGTCCGTCGACGAGGAGCAGGCGCGGCGTCGTAGCTGTCACGGCTGCGACTCTAGTCCGTACGCCCGACAACTCCGGCCTCCGGTGCGGCGCGCGCCGCACCGGAGGCCGAGGTCAGAGAACCTTGGCCAGGAACGCCTTGGTCCGCTCGTGCTTCGGCGCCGAGATCACCTCGCGCGGGTCGCCCTGCTCGACCACGACGCCGCCGTCCATGAACACGAGGTGGTCGCCCACCTCGCGGGCGAAGCCGATCTCGTGGGTCACCACGATCATCGTCATGCCGTCGCGGGCCAGGTCCTTCATCGTGTCCAGCACCTCGCCCACCAGCTCCGGGTCGAGCGCGCTGGTCGGCTCGTCGAACAGCATCAGCTTCGGCCGCATGGCCAGCGCCCGGGCGATCGCCACCCGCTGCTGCTGGCCGCCGGAGAGCTGACCGGGGTACGCGCCGAGCTTGTCGCCCAGGCCCACCCGGTCCAGCAACTGCGCGGCGTGCTCGCGGGCCTGCGCCTTCTTGGCCTGGCGCAGCAGCACCGGCGCCTCCATGACGTTCTGGAGCACCGTCATGTGCGGGAACAGGTTGAACCGCTGGAACACCATGCCGATGGCACGGCGCTGCGCGGCGACGTCCTTGTCCCGCATCTCGTACAGCTTGCCGCCGCGCTCCCGGTAGCCGATCAGGTCGCCGTCCACCCAGATCCGGCCGGCGTCGATCTTCTCCAGGTGGTTGATGCAGCGCAGGAACGTCGACTTGCCGGAGCCGGAGGGCCCGAGCAGGCAGCACACCTCGCCGGAGCGGACCTCCAGGTCGATGCCCTTGAGCACCTCCAGCGGCCCGAACGACTTGTGCACCTGCTCGGCCCGCACCATCAGCCCGGGCTCGGCGGTCGGCGTCTGCGGGGAAGCGGTCATATCCGTCATTGCGCCGTCCCACTCGTGGTGCTGCCGCTCTCCGCGGCGAGCCCTCGTAGCCGCTGCCGAGCCCGCCCGCTGCGTCCGAACCCCTTGGAGTAGTGCCGCTCCAGGTAGTACTGCCCCACCAACAGGACGCTGGTCAGCAGCAGGTACCACAGGGTTGCGGCGACGTACATCGGGAAGGGCTGGAAGGTCCGGGAACCGACGGCCTTGAGCTGGAAGAACAGCTCCATCGACACCGGCACGAAGGCCACCAGGGAGGTGTCCTTGAGCATCGCGATGGTCTCGTTGCCGGTCGGCGGGATGATCACCCGCATCGCCTGTGGCAACACGATCCGCCGCAGGATCTGCGCCCGGCTCATGCCCAGCGCCTGAGCCGCCTCGGTCTGCCCCTCGTCAACCGACTGGATGCCGGCCCGGACGATCTCGGCCATGTACGCGGCCTCGGACAGGCCCAGCGCCAGCATGCCGGCGACGAAGCCGGTGAGGATGTCCACCGCGCTGAACCCGAACAGCCGGGCCTCGAAGTCGTGCAGCCCGAACAGGGCGCCGATCTGCCGGTCGAACGGCAGGCCGAACTCCAGCCGCGACCAGAGGATGCCGAGGTTGCCGAAGAGGATCGCCAGCACCAGCCGGGGCACCGCCCGGAAGAACCAGGTGTACACCCAGGCCACGCCACGCAGCACCGGGTTGGGCGACAGCCGCATGATCGCGATGACGATGCCCAGGCCGATGCCGATCACCATCGACGTGATCAGCAGCAGGATGGTGCCGCGCAGCCCTTCGATGATCGGCGGGCGGAACATCTCGTCCACCATGAACGACCACTGGAACGCGGAGTTCGTGACCAGCATGTGCACGAACATCGCGACCAGCACGGCGATGACCGCCACGCCGACCCAGCGCCCGGGGTGCCGCACGGGCACGGCCTTGATCGGTTCTGGCCGTGCCCGTCCGGATGTGTCGACCGACATGGTCAGACCGACGGGTTCAGTTCAGCGTTGGTGATGGCGCCACCCTCGACACCCCACTTGGCGAGCGCGGCCTTGTAGCTGCCGTCGGCGATGACCGCCTGCACGGCCTCCTTGAGCACCTCGGCGAACGCCTGCTGGTCCTTGTTCACCGCGTAGCCGTACGGCGCCGACTCGTAGATGTCGCCGAGCACCTCCAGCTGGCCGTTGCTCTGCTTCACCGCGTACGCGCCGACCGGGGAGTCGGCCAGCATGGCGTCGTTCTTGCCGCTGCCCACGGCGGCGGTGGCGTCGCTCTGCGCCTGGTACTGGTCGATCTTGATGGCCGGCTTGCCGGCGTCGGTGCACTTCTTCGACCGGGCGGTGATGTCGTCGAGCTGGACCGTACCGACCTGCACGGCGATCTTCTTGCCGCAGGCGTTCTCCGGGTCGACCCCGGCCGGGTTGCCCTTCTTGGTCGCCCACTGGGTGCCCGCCGAGTAGTAGCTCACCATGTTGACGGTCTTGAGACGGTCGGGGTTGATGGTGAACGACGAGACGCCGACCTCGTACTTGCCCGAACCCACGCCGGGCAGGATCGCGTCGAACGGCGCCGACTCGTACTCGGCCTTGAGACCCAGCTTCTGCGCCACCGCGTTGAACAGCTCCACGTCGAAGCCGACCACGGTCTTGCCGTCGGCGTCGAGGAACTCGGCCGGGGCGTAGGTCGAGTCGGTGCCGACCTTGATCACGCCGTCGGCCTTGATGGCGTCCGGCACCTTCGCGGCCAGGGTGGAGTCGGCCGTGGCGGACACCGACGGGCCGGAGCCCGGCTCGGCCGAGTTCTCCTTCTCGCCGCACGCGGCGAGGGAGAGCAGCAGGACGGCCGCACCGGCGACGCCGAGCGCCGCCCGCCGTCCGGGGTTGGGGTGGAACATGGCTGTACTCCTTTTGCGAGGGGTCGGTCAGGCCACGCCGAGGTAGGCCTCTTTGACCGAGGGGTCGTGCAGCAGGTCCGCGCCGGAACCGCTCTTGACGATCCGGCCGGTCTCCAGCACGTACGCCCGGTGGGCCCGCGCCAGCGCCTGCTGGGCGTTCTGCTCCACCAGCAGGATTGTGGTGCCCTGCTGGTTGATCTCCGTGATGATCGTGAAGATCTGCTGGATCAGCATCGGCGCGAGACCCATCGACGGCTCGTCGAGCAGCAGCAGCTTCGGCCGGCTCATCAGCGCCCGGCCGACCGCGAGCATCTGCTGCTCACCGCCGGAGAGCGTGCCGCCGGGCTGCTTGCGCCGCTCGGCCAGCCGCGGGAACAGCTCCAGCACCCGGGCCAGGTCCTGCGCGATGCCGGCCTTGTCGCGCCGGGTGTACGCGCCCATGTCCAGGTTCTCCAGCACCGACATGCCGGGGAAGATGCCCCGGCCCTCGGGCGCCTGGCACAGCCCGCGCCGCACCCGCAGGTCGGCCCGGAGCTTGGTGATGTCCTCACCGGCGAACTTGATCCGGCCGGAGGCGACCGGCCGGATGCCGGAGATCGCCCGCATGGTGGTGGACTTGCCGGCGCCGTTCGCGCCGATCAGCGCGACGATCTCCCCTTCGTCCACGGTCAGGCTGATGCCGTGCAGCGCCTGGATCCGCCCGTAGAGCAGGCTCACGTCCTCGATCTCAAGCAGCATCGTCCGGCACCCCCAGGTACGCCGCGACCACCTTCGGGTTGTCCCGCACCTCGGCGGGCAGCCCTTCGGCGATCTTCTTTCCGAACTCCAGGACCACGATCCGGTCGGTCACGCCCATCACCAGGCGCATGTCGTGCTCGATCAGCAGCACCGTCACGCCCTGGTCCCGGATCTGCCGGATGAGCTGGAGCAGCTCTTCCTTCTCCGCCGGGTTGAAGCCGGCGGCCGGCTCGTCCAGGCAGAGCAGCTTCGGGTCGGTGGCCAGCGCGCGGGCGATCTCCAGCCGGCGCTGCTCGCCGTAGGACAGGTTGCGGGCGAACTCGTGCATCCGGTTGCGGATGCCGACGAACTCCAGCAGGCGCTCGGCCTTCTCCCGGCCCTCGCGCTCCTCCTTCCAGTGCCGCGGCAGGCGCAGCAGGGCGGAGATCACGCTGGTCTTGTGGTGCGCGTCCGCGCCGACCTGGACGTTCTCCAGCGCGGTCATCTCCGGGAAGAGACGGATGTTCTGGAACGTACGGGCCATGCCCATGCGGGTGATCTGGTGGCGCTTCTTGCCACTGATCTTCTGGCCCAGGAACCGGATCTGCCCCTCGGTGGGCTGGTAGATGCCGGTCATCGCGTTGAAGCAGGTGGTCTTGCCGGCGCCGTTCGGGCCGATGAGACCGAGGATCTCACCCTTGTAGAGGGTGAAGTCCACGTCGTTGAGGGCCACCACACCGCCGAAGCGCAGCGTGACGTGGTCGACCTCCAGCAACGGCTCCCGCTCGTTGACCGTCTCGACGGCGGGGGCCGCCGCCTGGGCCGGAACGGCCGGGGTCTGCTCGGTGTCACTCACCGACGATCACCTCCTTGCGGCGGTCCTTGAACTCCGCCGCTCGTCGCCGGTTCGGGATCAGGCCCTGCGGCCGGAAGATCATCATCACCACGAGCACCAGGCCGAAGAAGAGGAACCGGTACTCGTACAGCTCGATGCCGAACAGCTCGATGCCACGGAACCGCTCGATCATGTACGCCACCAGGCCACCGCCGACGATCGCACCGACGATGTTGCCCGAGCCGCCGAAGATGACAGCGGCCAGGATGATGATCGAGTTGAGCAACTCGAAGTTCTGCGAGTTGACGAAGTTCTGCTTACCGGCGAACAACGCGCCGGCCAGGCCGGCGATGGCCGCGCCGGAGGCGAACGCCCACAGCTTGAACTTGAACGTCGGCACACCCATCAGCTGGGCCGCGTCCTCGTCCTCGCGGATCGAGATCCAGGCCCGGCCGACCCGGCTGTGGGTCAGGTTCCGCACCCCGATCACCACCAGGATGATCAGCGTGAGCACCAGCCAGTAGTACGGGCGGGCGTCGAGCACGCCGAACCACGGCCGGCCGTCGGCGTACTGGCCGGGCGGGTGCGGGATCTCGCTGAAGCCCCGCTGTCCCCTCAGGAACTCGGAACTGACCGCTGCGATCCGGATCATCTCGGCGAAGCCGAGCGTCACCAGCGCCAGGTAGTCACCGCGCAGGCGCAGCGTCGGCGTACCCAGCATGACGCCCGAGACCATGGTCAGGCCGATCGCGATCGGCACCACCAGCAGCCACGGCCACAGCGTCTTGAGGTTGCTGCTCGGCGAGGTCAGCACCGCGACCGTGTACGCGCCGACGGCGAAGAAGCCGAAGTAGCCGAGGTCGAGCAGGCCGGCGAAGCCGACCACGATGTTGAGCCCGACCGCCAGCAGCACGTAGATCGAGACCGTGAACAGCACCTGGGTGAAGTTCGCCCCGGGCGTCGGGATCGGCCCGAGGTACTGGTAGAACTCCTTGTTCGGCAGCGCGTAGAAGAACACGATGACCGCGGCCAGCAGCACCCAGCGCACCCAGCGCGGTGCGTGATGCCAGCGCTCCGAGATCGCGTGCCGACCCTGCCGCAGCTTGTCCGCCGCCGTCTCCCGCCGCTCCGGCGGGTCGATGGTGGTCGTCATGCGCGTGCCCTCCCCAGTGATTCGCCCAGCAGACCGGTCGGCCGGAACATCAGCAGCACGACCAGCACCGCGAACGCGGCGAAGTCCTTCCACTGACTACCGAACAGGCCCGAGGCGTAGTTCTCCACGACGCCGAGCAGCAAGCCGCCGACCAACGCGCCGCGCAGGTTGCCGATACCACCGAGCACCGCCGCGGTGAACGCCTTGAGGCCCAGCAGGAAGCCGACGCTGTAGGTCAGCGTCTGGATCCGCACGTCGTAGAGCAGGCCCGCGACACCGGCCATGGTGCCACCGGCGATGAAGACCATCAGGATGATGCGGTCCTTGTTGACGCCCATCAGGGCCGCCGTGTTGGCGTCCTGGGCGACCGCGCGGATGCCACGGCCGGTACGGCTGCGGTTGATGAACTGGTCCAGCGCGAACATCATCACCAGCGCGGACCCGATCGTGAGCAGCTGCACCGCGTCGATCGGCACGCCGGCGATGTGGAACAGCGGCTCCGAGCTGACCAGCCGGGGCGCGCCCTCCGGCAGACGCCGGGTGTAGACGCCGAACGCCTCGGAGATGGCGATCGAGGCGCCGATCGCGGTGATGAGGAACGCCAGCGGCGGCGCGTTGCGCTTCCGCAGCGGCCGGTACGCCACCCGTTCGATCACAGTCGCCGTGCCCGCCGAGGCGATGGCCGCCACGATCATCGCCACCAGCAGGTAGAACAGGATCGAGCCGATGCCGCTGACCTGCGAGTTCTGGTCGAGTCCGAAGCCGTTCCAGGTCCAGATCGCGGCGAAGGCGCCGGCGATGAAGACCTCGGAGTGGGCGAAGTTGATAAGCCTGAGCACGCCGTAGACAAGCGTGTAGCCGAGCGCGACCAGGGCGTAGATGGCGCCCTGCGTCAAGCCGGTCGTGGTGAGTTCCCCGAAGTTGGAGAACAATCCGTCGAAGTCCAAGGGAGGGACGCTCCGTCGCTCAAGAGAAAAAGAGGGTGCGGCCGGGAGCCAGCTCCCGGCCGCACCCGCGATCACAACTCAATCGCCAGCCCAGCGATCGACCGATCAGGACTTGGGGATCTCCTGGTCCGGGACGACCTTGCCGCCCTGCACCTTGAACGCCCAGACCTTGACCTGCGCCGGGTCGAGCTCGCCGCCCTCGACGAACTTGTAGGTGGACGCCACGCCCTCGCCGTTGTAGCCCTTGACGAACTCCAGCAGGTCGGCACGGGTGGTCTTACCGGCCTTGATGCCGGCCAGCAGGATGTTCGCCGCGTCGAACGCGGTGTCGCTGTAGGTGCCCGGGTCGGTGCCGTTGAGCGCCTTGAAGTCGGCGGCGAAGGTGCCGCGCGCCTCGGTGGACGGCTGGCAGGGGCAGGTGAGGATGGTGCCCTCGGCAGCCGCCTGGCCGGCGGAGGTGATGTAGGCGCCGTCGTTCACGCCGTCACCGGCGACCAGCGGAGCGGTGACGCCGGCAGCGGTGAGCTGCTTACGGATCAGGCCGGCCTCCTGGTAGTAGCCGCCGTAGAAGACCGCCTTCACGTTGGCGGCCTTGACCTTGGTGACCACACCGGAGAACTCGACCTGCTTGCCCTCGCCCTGGACCTTGTCGCTGCCCACGACCGCGGGGCCGAGCACCTTCTTGACCTCGTCGGCCAGGCCGGCACCGTAGGCGGACTGGTCGTCGATGACGTAGACCCGGTCGGCCTTGAGCACGTTCTTCATGTAGACGCCGGCGGCGGGGCCCTGGCTCAGGTCGTTGCCGACCGCACGGAAGAACGTCTTCCAGCCCTTGGTGGCCAGGGTCGGGTTGGTCGCGGAGGGGGTGATGGTGACCAGACCGGCCTCGTTGAACAGCGGGCCGGCGGCCTCGGACTCACCCGAGTAGGCCGGACCCACGACACCCAGGATCTTGGTGTCGTCGATCGCCTTCTGGGCCAGACCCGGCGCCTGGTCCGGGCTGCCCTGCGAGTCGAGCTCGGCGAGCTCGACCTTGCAGTCCGGGTTCTCCTTGTTGTACTTGTCGACGGCCAGCTTGACGCCGTTCTTCTCGTTGATGCCCAGCGCGGCCGAGCTACCGGTCAGCGCGCCGAAGAAAGCGATCTTGCTCCCGCAGGCGCTGCCCCCGGAACCCTCATCGTCGCTGCCGCTGGAACAAGCGGTGCCACCGGCGACGAGCGCCAGCATGGCGACCCCGCCGATCACGCGTGCGAGCTTCTGCCTCAAGGCCCGAACCCTCCTCCGTCCATGATCCGAACCACCCGCCGCTGATTGGCCCTTGCGGGGTGGACGAACCAAGACCGTCGTCGCCGGTCTGGGCCGGGACGTTATCCCACCGCGAGCGGTGGCGTAAGACCTGGAAAGCGGGGTTGACCGAACCGTTACACGCCGTGGCGGATTCAAGCCCATCGGCGTAAGAAGCGAAGGCGGGCAAAGGCTTTCACCGACTATTCCTCGGTAACGGGCCAGGCCCTCCCCACCCGCTACCGATCGACGGCGGACAACGCCCCCCACCAGGCACGGGATGTTTTTCCGTCGTCGGCGACCACGAGCAGCCCGTCGTCGCGGACGGCCACCGTCAGCGCCGCGTCGCCCCCGTCCGGCACCGGCACCGGCGTGATCACCGGAAGCCACGACGCACCGCCGTCACGCGACATCCAGAGCCGTCGCTGACCCCCGTCCCCGGTCACCGCGACGAGCCGCCCACCGGACGCCGCGAGCGCGTCCACCGACGACACCCCGGGGCCCGCCGAGCCGAACCCGCCGACCCGCCGCCACCCCTGCGCCGCACCCGCCGAACCGGCGGACGGCGAGCCGCAGTCGTCGCACCCGCGCCACACGGCGAAGCGGTCACCCACCGGGCCGACCGCCACCGGCCCGCCGTCGGCCGGCACCACCCGCTCCGCCGCCCCGGAGGTACCCGCCGGCATCGGCAGAGCCACCCGCCGCCACACCCGGCCGTCGGCCGAGAACCACGAAAGCGGCGTCCGGGACGTACCGCCGGGCGGCAGCAACGACCCCACCACCAGCCAGCCCGGCCCCACAGCCGCCACGTCGTACGCCGCCGTCCGGCCCCGGCCGTCGCCGGCCAGCTCCGCGACCCCCTCGCGCAGGACGAACCCCTCCGCGTCCGGCGACGACCACACCGCCGCACCGTCCGCGCGCGCCCCGGCGACCAGCCAGCCGGCCGGACCCGCCGCCAGCCGCGACGCGCTCACCGCGCGCGGGCCGCCGAACAACTCGAACGCCGCCGGAATCTCCCGCAACGGCCCACCCGGACGCCACACCCACGTTCCGGTACGCGGATTGCCGTGCACGCCACCGGTCTTCGCGCCCAGCGCCGCCATCCCGTCGTCGCGGCACGCCACCGCGTAGAGCACGTGCTGGCGGCCGTAGAACGTCTGCGCGCGCACCGGAATCGGCGACCAGGTCACGCCGTCCGATGAGGACCACGCAGCCGGGCGGGTCTCCCCCGCCGGATCGACCAGCCCGCCCACCACGTACCACCGGCCGGCGCACCGCGCGACGTCGCGCAGCACCGGACGTCCGGTGGCGCCGGCGGGAAGGGCCAGATCGACGGACTGCCACTGCGGTCGTACGGGGGCGGGCTCGGGCAGCGGTCGCGGAGTCGCGTGGCAGGCCACCAGGAGCAGCGCGGCGACGACGGCGACGAGGACCGGCCGGGCGCGCGCGGAAGGCATGGATCCGATCCTATCGATCGGACGCCTCCGCGGGAGGTCAGGACGCGGGCTGCTCCACCTCGCCGCCGGCGGTCTCCGCGAGGATCCGCTCGGCGACCTCCTTCATGGTCATCCGGTGGTCCATCGCGGTGCGCTGGATCCACTTGAACGCCTGCGGCTCGGTCATCCCGTACGTGGTCATCAGCGCACCCTTGGCGCGCTCGACGGTCTTGCGGATCTCCAGCCGGTCGGTGAGACCGGCGACCTCCGACTCCAGCGCGGCGATCTCGGAGTAGCGGGACAGCGCGATCTCCACCGCCGGCACCAGGTCGCTCTTCTGGAACGGCTTGACCAGGTACGCCATCGCGCCGGCCGCCCGCGCCCGCTCCACCAGGTCACGCTGGCTGAACGCGGTCAGGATGATCACCGGGGCGATGCGCGCGCCGGCGATCCGCTCGGCGGCGGCCAGCCCGTCCATGATCGGCATCTTGATGTCGAGGATGACCAGATCCGGCTTGAGCTCCTCGGCGAGCTTGACGGCGGTCTCGCCGTCACCGGCCTCGCCGACCACCTCGTAGCCCTCTTCGACAAGCATCTCGGCCAGGTCCAGCCGGATGAGCGCCTCGTCCTCGGCGATCAGAACGCGCTTGCGCTCGGCGTCCGCCTGCATCTCGCCCACGAGCCACTCCCACCGGTTCGAGCCCGACACCCGCCCTGCCGGGTGTCGCCGCCCTCAGCCTAGCGGGTAGGCTGTCGAGGCCGAATCACGGAGCGCCCTCGTAGCCCAACTGGCAGCAGGCAATGGATTCAAACTCCATACAGTGTGGGTTCGAATCCCACCGAGGGCACCAGAAATGTCATACAGGCGTTCGACCATAGGGCTGTGCATCCACCCGAACTGCGCGCCCGGGCGCGGCGTCTCTACCTCGACGGCGCCACCGTCGCCGAGGTGGCGCGGACCGTGGGGCTCTCCTATCCGACGGTCCGCCACTGGTGCAAGGATCGGCCGGTGCCGAAGCAGCAGGGCACCGCACTGCGATGCTTCCGCTGTCGTGACGACATGCACGCTCCGGCAGACCCGGCGGCCTACGCCTATCTCCTCGGCCTCTACCTCGGCGACGGGCACCTCGTCACCAAGGCCCGGGTGCCGGTACTCCGGATCGCCTGCAGCGACTGCTGGCCGGGCCTGATCGAAGCGTGCGACGACGCCATGCGAGCGGTGCTGGCCGAAAAGGTGCAGCGGGTCTCCAAACCGGGCTGCGTCAATGTGCAGAGCTACGGCAAGCACTGGCCGTGCCTACTACCGCAGCACGGGCCCGGCAAGAAGCACGAGCGGCCGATCGTCCTGACCGACTGGCAGCGACCCATCGTCGAGGCCCATCCGGGCGACTTCCTGCGCGGCCTGTTCCACTCCGACGGCTGCCGTTTCGCCAATCAGGTGGTCGTGCGCGGCAAGCGCTACGTCTATCCGCGCTACATGTTCGCCAACGAGTCCGCCGACATCATGGGCCTCTGTCAGCAGGCGCTCGACCGGCTCGGCATCGCCTGGCGGATGAACCGCCGCAACTCCCTGTCGGTGGCGCGCCGGGAGGCAGTGGCCGCCCTCGACCGGCACGTCGGCCCGAAGGCGTGACTTGACCTCAGAACGCCAGCAGCGGCGAGTCCCTTCGAGGACTACCGTTTCGCTGTCGACACCTACGATCAGGCTATAACGCTACGGGTGAGACCGCCAAGCCTAAGCTCGACCCAGGCTCCCTCACCAACAGCAACCGAGACTTCGCCGGTACGCGAAATATCGCTTCCTAATCCGCCACTCAGCCGACCCATTCACCTTAAAGGCACCGGTATCGGTGCAACTAGGCAGTAGCAGGCGGGAGAGCTATCGCAGAAATCGAGACACCGTCCGCAGATGCGAAGCACCACAAAGCCATTTTTCGCCGCGGATGCCCCGCATCTGCGAACTACTCAGCGCTACGTGAGCCTGACGTGGACATTCAGTCCGCAACTAGTACTCCAGCCGGGGATGTTGACCTTGGCTGAGCTGGGGCTTGGTGTGGTGTGTGAACGGGTGCAGCCACCGTCGATCATGGGCGGTTGTGTGGAC
>NZ_JNZR01000033.1:0-56693 GCF_000717585.1 Micromonospora globosa | reverse complement strand
CCTCCCCCGCGATCTTGCAGTTACCGCCCCGGCATCCGGGACGAATGCCGCGCGCCACGGGCCGGAACCGCAAGATCGCGGGGGCGGGAGAGTGGGTGGGTGGGGCGAGGGCTAGCGCAGGCGCCAGACCTGGAACGTGGGGCCGTCCGCGGGGAGGGTCACCGTTCCGTCGGCGTCGGGGTGGAGGGCGGGGGCGTCGCCGTAGACGTTGTCTCCGGCTCCCACGCCGGTCAGGCGGACCGGGGTGCCGGGGGCGCGGCGGGCCAGCACCAGCACCGTCGACGAGGGCGCCTCGCGCAGGAAGACCAGCGTGTCCGCGTCCGCGTGCACCCACCGCAGGCCGCCGTGCCGCAGCGCCGGCTCGTCGCGGCGCAGCGTCAGCAACGACCGGTACGCGTCGAACGTGCGCCGGTCCCAGCTCTGGCGCCGGTGCCACGGCATCGGGGTACGCGAGCCCTCCCCGTTCGTGCCGGTCAGGCCCAGCTCGTCCCCGGCGAAGACCACAGGCGTGCCGGGCATGGTGGCGAGCAGTCCGGCCGCCACCTCCTGCCGGGCGGCGTCGCCGACCACGGTGCGGATCCGGGCCGAGTCGTGCGAGCCGAGCAGCTGCCACGAGTGCGTGTAAGACCGCCAGGACACCAGCGACCGGTAGGTGTTCATGGTGGCGAGCACCGCGCTCGCGTCGCGCCGCCGTACCCCGCCCGGGGTGCCGAGGAAGTTCGGCACCGGCTCGTCGCCGTGGCGCAGCCAGGACCAGACCGGGTCGGTGAAGCCGACGTAGTTCATCGTCCCGTGCCAGCCGTCGCGGTCCAGGTCACCGGTGTGGTCGTGGCCGTGCTCGGCGAGCAGCAGCCCGCCCGGCCGGGTGTCGGCGACCACCTCGCGCAGCAGCCGCGCCACCTCGTGGGTGTACGCGTCCGCACCCCGCCGCCCGGTCATGTTCGCCACGTCCACCCGCCAGCCGTCCAGCCCGTACGGCGGGCGCAGCCAGCGGCGCAGCAGCGAGTCCTCGGCGGTGGCGAACCGGCGGCGCAGTTCGGCGCTGCCCCAGTTCAGCTTCGGCAGCGACTTCACCCCGTTCCACGACTCGTAGTCCGAGCCGGGCAGGTCGAAGTAGTACAGCTCCCGTTCGGGCGCGTTCACGTCGGAGACGGCGGCGGTGAACCAGTCGTGGGCGTCGCCGGTGTGGTTGCTGGTGATGTCGCCCAGCAGCCGCCAGCCCCGGGCGTGCACCGCGTCGGCGAGCCGGGCCAGCGCCGCGTCGCCGCCGAGCAGCGGGTCGACGGTGTCGAAGCTCGACGCGTCGTACCTGTGGTTGGACCGCGCCGGGAAGACCGGCGTGAGGTAGACGGTGTTGACGCCGAGCCGGTCCAGGTGGTCCAGGTGCTCGGTGACGCCGTCGAGGTCGCCGCCGTAGAACTGGCGGGGCGTCTCCGGGCCGCGGCCGACGACCGGGGTGTCCCAGTCGCATGGAATTGCCCAGTCCGGCACGGTCCGGCCGTCGGCGGCGGCCGAGCGGGCGAACCGGTCCGGGAAGATCTGGTAGATCACCGCGTCGCGGGCCCAGGCCGGCGGCGGGGCGTAGCTGACCAGCTTGAAGTCGCCGTTGTCCGGCACGTCGTGTCCGGCCAGGCCGGCGGCGTTGAGCCAGCGGGTGCCGCGTTCGCCGTCGAGCAGGAAGCGGTAGTTGCTGACCGGGTTGCGGACCTCGACGTCGGCCCGCCACCACACGTCGCCGCTCTCGGTGCGGTCGATCCGCGCCTCGGCGAAGCGCGGCTCGCCGTCGCCGGTGGTGCGCACGTGTACCTGGGAGACGCCGGTTCCGGCCGGTACCCGGACGAAGACCGGCACGGTCTGCCCGAGCGCGGGCTCCTGCTCCGGGACGTAGGTTGCGGAGCCGTCGTGGTGCGGCTGAAGGGACATGGTGCTGCCTTTCGCGTCGTACCGACAGGGAGAGGGGGCGGGCACCCGCCGCGGTCGGTTCACCCGACCACGGCGGTCCGCCCGAGAACCGCTCCGGTGTACGCCGACACGACGCCCTTGCCGCAGCGTGAGCCGAGGAGGCTCAGCCCTTGACCGCTCCGGAGGTGAGTCCGGAGACGATGTAGCGCTGGAGCAGTTGGAACACCAGCACCGTCGGGATCGCGGTGAGCAGCGTGCCCGCCGCGAACATCCCGAAGTTGTTGTTGCGCTCGCCCGCGACCAGGCCGAACATGCCGACCGCGAGGGTCTTCGACTCGGGTTCGGTGAGGAACACGTTCGCGATGATGAACTCGTTGATCGACCCGATGAACGCGAGCAGGCCGGTCACCGCCAGGATCGGCGCCACCAGCGGCAGCATGATCCGGAAGAAGACCTGCACGTGCGACGCGCCGTCCATGGTCGCCGACTCGTCCAGCTCCTTCGGCAGCGTGTCGAAGAAGCCCTTCATCAGCCAGGTGTTCGCGCCGAGCGCCCCACCCATGTAGAGCAGGAACAGGCCCCACGGGGTGTTGAACCCGATCACCGGGTAGAGGTCGGTGAGCGTGGTGAAGATCAGGAAGATCGCCACGATCGCCAGGAACTGCGGGAACATCTGGATCAGCAGCAGCGCGAGCAGGCCGACCCGGCGCCCGGCGAAGCGCATCCGGGAGAACGCGTACGCCGCGAGCGACGACAGGAAGATCGACGCGAAGCTGGCCACGCCTGCGAGCAGCAGCGAGTTGAGGAACCAGTGGCCGAACGCGGTCTTGTCGAACAGGTTCGTGAAGTTCTCCAGCGACGCCCCGGTCGGCAGCAGCTCGGTGGAGGAGAGCGTGCCGAGCGGGTTGAACGCCGCCGAGATCACGAACAGGATCGGGAAGAGGCTGAACGCCACCGCCAGCACTCCGACCAGGTGCCGCCAGCCCACCTGCGCGAACCAGCGGCCGCGCGAGCGGCGGGCCGGCCGGCGGGTGGTCGTGGGCGTCTCCGCGATGGTGGTCACGAGTACACCTCCTCCTGCTTGCGGGTCCGCCGGAAGCTGATCGCCGACACCGTCGCCACGATCGCGAAGATGAAGATCGAGACGGTGGCGGCCAGGCCGAACTCGGCGCCCTGTGCGCCGAACGCGAGCCGGTACGTGTAGGTGATCAGCAGGTCGGTGGCGCCGTTGGTCGGGTTGTCCGGCGCGAACGGGCCGCCCTCGGTGGTGAACAGGATCGCGTTGACGTTGTTGAAGTTGTACGCGAACGACGCGATCAGCAGCGGCGACAGCGCCACCAGCAGCAGCGGCAGGGTGACCGCCCGGAACGACTGCCAGGGCGACGCGCCGTCGACCGAGGTCGCCTCGGTCAGCTCCCGCGGAATGGCCTGCAAGGCGCCGGTGGCGACCAGGAACATGTACGGGTAGCCGAGCCAGAGCTGCACCAGCAGCACCGCGATCCGGGCCGACCAGTTGCCGCCGAACCAGTCGACGTCCAGCCCGAACAGGTTGTTGAGCAGGCCGAAGTCGGTGTTGAACATGTCCCGCCAGATCAGCAGCATGGCGAACGACGGCATGGCGTACGGCAGGATCAGCACCATCCGGTACAGGTTGGTGCCGCGCATCCGGGGTGAGTGCAGCGCGAGCGCGATGGCCATGCCGAGCAGGAACGTCAGCCCGGTGGAGCCGATCGCGAACGCGAAGTTCCAGGCGAGCGTGCCGAAGAACGGCCCGGAGATGTTCGGGTTGGTGAGCACGGTGCTGAAGTTCTTCAGCCCGACGTCGACCTTCCAGCCCTGGGCGAGGCGCTCGCCGTCGGCGGCGACGAAGGAGCCGGACTTCTCGTCGGCGGTCCACGTCCTGCCGGTCTCGCTGTCCTTGACGCAGTCGCATCCGGCGTCGTACGCCCGGATGGCCTTGCCCTCGTACGCCCGGGTCAGGCCGTTGGAGCGGATGGCGCCCTCGTCGGTGGGCACGATGAGCGCGGTGACGGCGTCGCTGCGGTTGCTGGCCTGCCCGATGTTCAGCAGGGTGTAGCCGTCCGCCGCGGTGATCTTGCCGCTGAGGCTGCTCACCTCGACGTCGGCGGCGTCGAGCTTGCGCAGCCCGTCCGCGTCGCCGGCGAAGACGTCCTTGGTCTTCGGGTCGCTGAGCAGGAAGGTCAGGGCGCCGGTCGCCGGGTCGCCCTTGGTGGCGATGGTGAGGTTGTACTCGGTCGAGCCGGGCACCTGCTTCACCGAGGCGGTCTGCACGGCGACGATCGCGTCGTCCTTGCTGCCGCGGTGGCCGTCGCCGAAGTTCGTGAACGCGGTGCTCGCGGTGTAGAGCACCGGGAAGACCTGGAACGCGATCAGGAAGAGCGTGCCGGGGACCAGGTACTTGGCCGGGATGTGCCGGCGGCTCAGGTAGAGGTAGAACAGGCCGGCGGTGGTGACCGCCAGGACGCCCAGCGCGAGCCAGTGCTCGGCCTCGATGAGCGGGAAGGCCGCCCAGATCGCGATCCCGGCCACCAGGCCGAGCAGGACCACCTTGACGACGAGGCCGGTCGCGGTGATCGGCGCGTGTTGCCGCGCGGTACGGGACGTGCGCGGGAGCCCACGGCGTACGGGCTCCCGGCCCGGGGCCTGCGGTGCAGACCCCGGGCCGGACAGCGGCGCGCTCATTACTTGATCTGACCCTGGATGGTCTTGCCGGCGGCCGTGATCGTCTTGGCCGGGTCGGCGCCACCGATGATGGCGGCCTCCGCCTTGCCGAACGGATCCCAGATCGCGGCCATGGCCGGGATCGCCGGGAGCACCTGGCCGTTCTTGCCGGCCTCGGAGAACTTGGCCAGGTCCGGGTCCTCGCCCTTGACCTGGTCGAAGGCGGCGGTCAGCGCCGGCGGGCGCGGCTCGGCCTTGTACAGCGCGACGGCCAGCTCGGGCTTGGTCACGTAGTTGGTGACGAACTCCTGGGCCAGGGCCTTGTTCTTGCCCTTGGCGGCCACGTAGAACGCCTGGACACCCACGAACGGCTGGGCCTCCTTGCCACCGGCGAAGCCGGGGACCGGGGAGATGTCGTACGCGATGTTGGCCTTCTTGGCGTCGGCCACGGCCCACGGGCCGGAGACCAGGAACGCGCACTTCTTGCCGGTGAAGGTGGCGATGGAGTTCTCGCCGGTGATGGAGCGCTTCAGCGCACCCTCGCCCTTCTCACCCAGCTTGGCGATCTTCTGGAAGGCAGCGATCGACTCCGGCTTGCCCACGCCCAGGTCCTTCGGGTCGTAGTCGCCGTTCGCCGCGGTGCCGAACAGGTAGCCGCCGCCCGAGGTGTAGAGCGGGTAGATGTGGTAGGCGTCGCCGTTCTGGCCGGACTGCAGGCACAGGATCTCGCTGGCCTTCTTCTCCGCCTTGAGCTTCTTGCCGGCGGCGACCAGGTCCTCGATCGTCTTCGGCGCCTCGGGGGCCAGCTCGGTGTTGCGGATCAGCGCGACGTTCTCGGTGGCGTAGGGCACGCCGTAGAGCTGGCCGTTGAACGTGACGGCCTTGATGGCGGTCTCGTTGAAGCCGGACTTCTGCTCGGCCGGGAGCTGCACCGGGTCGATGGCGCCGTTCTGGACCAGGTTGCCGATCCAGTCGTGCGCGCCGACCACGACGTCCGGGCCGCTGCCCTGCTGCGAGGCGGTGACGAAGTTGGTCTGCAGGTCCTTGGAGACGGCCTGGACCTCGACGGTCACGCCGTTCTTCTTGCCGAACTCCTCGGCGAACGGCTTGAGGGCGGCCGTGCGCTTGTCGTCGGCCCAGATGACCAGCTTGCCGCCGGTCGCCTTGGCGGACTCGCCGGCGGCCGGCTTGTCGTCGCTGCCGCTGTCACCACAGCCGGAGGCGGCGAGCGCCAGGCCGAGGACGGCGACCACACCCGCGGTACGGATGCGCATCGGTACTCCTGTCGTCATGGCGGCCCGCCGGGGGAAGGGCGGCCCGCCAGTGGAAACCTCTGTAATTTCTTGCTGACCGGCGCCGGGGTGCTGCGCCGCTGCTCTCGCATGTTGCGGGGACGTTAGCAAGAGGTTGCAGAGAATGGAAGGGCTTGCAGAAGTGTACGCAAGACTTTGCCGTTGGGCTAAAGTGCCGCACATGCGCGCTCGACTGTCCGACATCGCCCAACAGGCTGAAGTCAGCGAGGCCACGGTGTCGCGGGTGCTCAACGACCGCCCCGGTGTGGCCCCCGAGACCCGGCAGGCCGTCCTCACCGCCCTCGATGTGCTCGGCTACGAACGACCGGCCCGGCTGCGCAAGCGCAGCGCCGGGCTGGTCGGTCTGGTCGTGCCGGAGCTGGACAACCCGATCTTCCCGGCGTTCGCCCAGATCATCGAGTCCGCGCTCGCCCCCACCGGCTACACGCCGGTGCTCTGCACGCAGACGCCTGGTGGCGTCCGCGAGGACGAGTACGTGGAGATGCTGCTCGACCGGCAGGTCTCCGGCATCGTCTTCGTCTCCGGCCTGCACGCCGACACCGCCGCGGACCACGACCGCTACCGCACGCTGCTGGCCCGGCCGCTGCCGATCGTCATGATCAACGGATACGCCCCGGGCATCCCCGCGCCGTTCGTCTCCTGCGACGACCGGGAGTCCGCCGAACTCGCCGTCGCCCACCTGGTCGCGCTCGGGCACCGCCGGATCGGCCTGATCACCGGCCCGGACCGGTTCGTGCCGGTGCAGCGCAAGGTCGCCGGCTACAAGGCCGCGATGGGGCGCCTGACCGACATCAGCGAGGACGAGCTGGCCGAGCTGACGGAGCTGTCGCTGTTCGGCGTGGAGGGCGGCGAGGCGGCCGCGGGCCGGCTCATCGAGCGCGGCGCGACCGGGCTGGTCTGCGGCTCGGACCTGATGGCGCTCGGCGCGATCCGGGCCGCCCGCCAGCGCGGGCTGTCGGTGCCGGGCGACATCTCCGTGGTCGGGTACGACGACTCCCCGCTGATGGCGTTCACCGACCCGCCGCTGACCACCGTGCGCCAGCCGGTCGCCGCCATGGCCGTGGCCGCGGTGCGGGCCCTGGTCGACGAGATCAACGGCCACCCCTCCCCGAACTCGGAGTACCTGTTCCGGCCCGAGCTGGTGGTACGCGGCTCCACAGCGGTGGCCCGCCCCGCCGACCCTCCGAAGCGCCAGCGCTCCGCCACCCCCACCCCGTCCCTCCCCATCCCCGCCTGACCCCACCCGCCCCTGAGCGGGGGCGATCATGAGGTTGGCGGGGACAAATCGGGCGACGAAGGCCGCCAACCTCATGATCGACGGGAGTCGGCGGGCGGTGAGGGTGGGTCGGTGTCCCGGGATTCGGGAGAGGGTGCCGGAGCATCGGCGGGTGATGGCCGTCATTTCTTGCGCAAGGAATGCTTGACTCTTGCAGTGCGATGGCGGCATTCTGCTCAGACACCCTGCGCCGCACCAGAAGCCGCCACAGAACGGGATCGACACCGATGACCTCCGTCCCCAGCACCACCCCACGCACCGCCGACGACGACTGGTGGCGGTCCGCGGTCGTCTACCAGGTGTACGTCCGCAGCTTCGCTGATGCGAACGCCGACGGTGTGGGTGACCTCCAGGGCATCCGGCAGCGCCTGCCGTACCTGCGCGACCTCGGCGTGGACGCGCTCTGGCTGACGCCGTTCTACACGTCGCCGCAGGTCGACGCCGGCTACGACGTGGCCGACTACCGCGACGTCGACCCGCTGTTCGGCAACCTGACCGACTTCGACGAGATGATCACCGACGCGCACGCGCTCGGCCTGCGGATCATCGTGGACATGGTGCCGAACCACACCTCCAGCGCGCACCCGTGGTTCGCCGCCGCGCTGGCCGCCGGACCGGGTTCGCCGGAGCGTGAGCGCTACCTGTTCGCCGACGGCAAGGGCGAGCAGGGCGAGCTGCCGCCGAACGACTGGGAGAGCATCTTCGGCGGTCCGGCGTGGACGCGCGTGGTCGACGGCCAGTGGTACCTGCACCTGTTCGACCCGGCCCAGCCCGACCTGAACTGGCGCCACCCGGAGGTGCGGGCCGAGTTCGAGGACGTGCTGCGCTTCTGGCTGGACCGTGGCGTGGACGGCTTCCGGATCGACGTGGCGCACGGGATGATCAAGGCCGAGGGCCTGCCGGACGTGGGCTTCAACTCGATGACCACCGGCCAGCGCCAGTCCGAGCTGCTGGGCAAGGGCCGGCTGCCGTACTTCGACCAGGACGAGGTGCACGACATCTACCGCGCCTGGCGGCCGATCCTGGACAGCTACCCGGGTGGCCGGATGGCGGTCGCCGAGGCGTGGGCCGAGACGCCACAGCGGCTGGCCCGCTACATCGGCCCGGACGAGCTGCACCAGGCGTTCAGCTTCGACTTCCTCGACGCCACCTGGTCGGCCGACTCGTTCCGCAAGGTGATCGACACGGCGCTGGCCGAGTCCACGATCGTGGGCGCGCCGACCACCTGGGTGCTCTCCAACCACGACCGGCAGCGGCACGTCACCCGGTACGGCGACGGCGAGGTCGGCCTGCGCCGTGCCCGTGCCGCCGCGCTGCTGATGTTCGCGCTGCCCGGCTGCGCGTACGTCTACCAGGGCGAGGAACTGGGCCTGCCGGAGGTGCTCGACCTTCCCGACGAGCTGCGTCAGGACCCGGCGTTCCGGCGCACCGGGGAGAGCCGGGACGGCTGCCGCGTGCCGATGCCGTGGGGCGGCGAGCTGCCCCCGTACGGCTTCGGGCCGGACGGCAGCGAGCTGAGCTGGCTGCCGGCGCCGGCGACCTGGCGGTCGCTGTCGGTGGCCGCCCAGACCGGGGTGCCCGGCTCGACGCTGGAGCTGTACCGGACCGCGCTGCGCACCCGGCACGAGCACCCGGCGCTGGCCGGCCTGGACGCCATCACCTGGCTGGAGACCGAGCCCGGCGTCCTGGCGTTCCGCCGCACCGCCGGGGACGCCGAGGTGACCTGCGTGGTGAACATCAGCGGCGCCGAGGTGACTGTGAGCGGCTACGGCCGCCCGCTCGTCGCCAGCGCCGAACTCACCGAGCGGGGCGACGGACACGTCCTGCCGGTGGACGCGGCTGCGTGGTTCGAACGGCGCTGAGCCGGGTAACCCGCCAACGACCTGGCCGTCCGTTGTGCCCCGCGCCGACGGGCGGCTGGGCTGCCGACCCCTTGTGGTGGGGGGTGAGGTGGCCCCGGCCCCTCGGGAGTCCGCTCCCGGGGGGCCGGCGTCCATCGGGGAGCGCGCGCGTCCTCAGCCGCCCTTGGCGGTGAGCAGCGCGGCGATCCGGGCGAACCCGGCCCGGATCTCCTCCCGGTCGGGCGCCTCCACCGGCTCGGGCTCCGGCTCGCGTTCGGCGGCCCGTTCCAGTTCCTCGTCGATGACGTCCTCGAAGTCGCCGTAGAGGTCCGCCTGGTCGATCTCGGCCGCCTCGTCCTCGGCGGCGATCTGCGCGGCCGCGATCTCGCCGCGGATCTCCTCCGGTGTGAGCGCCGGCAGCAGCGGCTCCACCACCGCCATCAACTGCTCGTCTGCCACCACCGCCTCGGCCAGCGCCAGCGCGTGCGGTCGCTCGTACGGGCCGCAGACCACCGGCTCCCAGTCGTCCTCGGCACCGAGCGGGCCGAACGTGATGATCCACGGCAGACTCCGGATCGGGGAGTCGTCCGGCAGGTCCAGTGTCACGAGTGCGCCCACCGGCCCATCATGGTCGCCGCACATCGGCCCGGGGAACGCATTCATCGGACTCTCCCCGCTTCGGGGACCACGCTCAGCCACGCGTACCGGCGTCCAGCGCCGCACGGACCAGCGCGACAGCCCGCTCCGGCGCGACACCCAGGCGCCGCGCCTCGGCGGCGTACTCGGCGGCGGCCCGCTGCAGCCGGTCGGTGGCGTCGTCCCGGCCGGGGGCCACCACCGTGCCGTGCCGGCCGCGCGTCTCCACCAGGCCGGCGCCCTCCAGCTCCCGGTACGCCCGCGCCACGGTGTTCACGGCCAGCCCCAGGTCGGCGGCGAGCTGCCGCACGGCCGGGAGCCGGGTGCCCACCGGCAGCCGCCCGTCGCCGATGCGCGCGGCGAACTGCGCCCGCACCTGCTCGTACGGCGGCACCGCCGACTCGGCGTCGATCCGGATCCGCGCGCTCATCCCGCTCCCCCCGGTGTCCCCGGTTCCGTCTCCTCGTCGAGCACGTCCGCCTCCACGTCCACCTCCCGGGCACCGCCCTCGGCCAGGTCCACCACCCGGCCGTACCGGCTGGTGGCGGCGAGCGCGGCGCCGAAGAGCACCAGCTGGTTGAGCAGGTAGAGGTAGAGCAGCAGGCCCACGGCGGTGGCGACCACTGTGTACGCGGGGTTCCGCTCGGTGCGTACCACGTAGTAACGCCCCACGGTGTTCAGCAGGGTGATACCGACGGCGATGGTCAGGATCGCCGGGCGCAGCCGGCGCCGGCTCATCCGCAGCCGGGGCACTGCGAGCAGCAGCGCGGCGGCGAGCACGGCGTTGACGAGCACGCTCAGCAGCGCGCTGATCGTGGTCAGGCCCACCGAGCCGGTGCTGCGCAGCAGGAAGCGCAGCAGCGACTCCAGCGCGTCCACGGCGGCGACCGAGACGAACAGCAGCACGAAGACCGCCACCAGCACGCCCAGGTCGACAAGCCGCCGCACCACGAGGTTGCCGGGCTGCTGGTTGAAGCCGTACATCAGCCGCTGCGAGGAGCGGATCGCCTCCACCCAGCCGATGCCGGTGAAGACCAGGATGACCAGGCCGACCACGCCGACGGTGCTGCTGCTCTCGGCGATCTGCACCGGGTCGAGGAAGGGCAGGTTCTCCTCCAGGAAGTGGGCCGCGCCGCGGCTGACCTCCTCGTTGTCGCGCAGCACCGCGCCGAAGATCCAGTACGCGACGAGCGCGAGCGCGAACACGGCGAAGAAGCCGTAGTACGCGATGGCGGCGGCGAGCCGCCCGGCGAGCAGGTCGGCGTAGAGCGTCCCGGCCCGCCAGACGTGGTCGAAGACCGACGAGCGGCCCCGGGCCGCGTCGATGCGGCGCCCCACCGCCGCCTCGATCCGGCCGAAGACGTTCACCCCGTCATCCTCGCCGATCTCCGCCCGTGGCGGAGGGGCCCCGGCCGGTCGGATGTTCAGCTCCGGCCGCCGAGCCGGAAGTCGCGGCGGGGCTGCCACCGGGTCGCCCCGCTGTGCGAGAACAGCGTGAACGCGTCCACCTGGAACAACGCGGAGAAGTCGGCCAGGTCCTCGTACGCCCTGTCGAGCACCTCGGGCGGCACGTCCTGCGCCACAGTGACGTGCGGGTGGTACGGGAAGCGCAGCTCGCGCCGCAGCTCGGGGGCCGAGTTGATCGCGGCGGCCAGCAGTTCGCACTCGCTGATCCCGGCCGCCACCGCCACGAACACCACCTGGGTGACCGGGCGGAACGTGCCGGTGCCGCGCAGGTGCAGCGTGAACGGCAGGTGCGCGGCGGCGACCCGGTCCAGGTGCTCCTCGACGGCGGGCAGCGCGCGTACCGGAATCTCGGTGGGCCCGAGGAGGGTGACATGCGCGGGGACGGCGAGCGGGTCGCCGGCCTCGACCCGGCGGCGGGTGAGCAGCCCGCCCCAGGGCTCGGGGACGTCGACCGCGATCCCGATCTGGATCGTGTCCGCGCCGCCCGGCGCCGTGTCACTGCCCGCCACGTCGCGCGCCACCCCTCCGGCCACCGGCTGCGTCACCCGTTCCCGCCCGTCCGGGCCGTTACTCGAACCGCACCGGCGGGAAGAAGCCGACCCGCTCGTACGCGTCCCGCAGCGTCCCGGCGGCCACCGACCGGGCCTTCTCCGCGCCCCGCGCCAGCAGCTTGTCGAGCTGGGCCGGGTCGTTCAGGTAGGCGTTCGTGCGTTCCTGGATCGGCGTGACGAACTCCCGCACCACCTCGGCGAGGTCCTTCTTCAGGTCGCCGTAGCCCTTGCCGTCGTACGCGGCGACCAGGTCGTCGACGGACCGGCCGGACAGCGCGGAGTAGATCGTCAGCAGGTTGGTGATGCCCGGCTTGCCCTCGGCGTCGAAGACGATCTCGCGGCCGGTGTCGGTGACCGCCGAGCGGATCTTCTTGGCCGACCGGGCCGGGTCCTCCAGCAGGTCGATGATGCCGGCCGGCGAGGACGACGACTTCGACATCTTGGCCGTCGGATCCTGCAGGTCGGTGATCTTCGCGGTGTCCTTCACGATGTGCGGGGAGGGCACTGTGAAGGTGCTGCCGAACAGCGAGTTGAACCGCTGCGCCAGGTCGCGGGAGAGCTCCAGGTGCTGCCGCTGGTCCTCGCCGACCGGCACCGCGTTCGCCTGGTAGAGCAGGATGTCCGCGGCCTGGAGGATCGGGTACGTGAACAGGCCGACGCTGGCCCGCTCGCTGCCCTGCTTCTGCGACTTGTCCTTGAACTGGGTCATCCGGCCGGCCTCGCCGAAGCCGGTGATGCAGCCGAGCACCCAGGCCAGCTGCGAGTGCTCGGGCACCTGCGACTGCACGAACAGCGTGCTGCGCTCCGGGTCCAGGCCGAGCGCGAACAGCTGCGCGGCGGCGAGCCGACTGCGGCGCTTGAGCACCAACGGGTCGTGCCCCGCGGTGATCGCGTGCAGGTCGACGACGCAGTAGTAGGCGTCGTGGCTGTCCTGCAACGCCACCCAGTGCCGCAGCGCGCCCAGGTAGTTGCCGAGGTGGAACGAGTCGGCCGTCGGCTGGATGCCGGAGAAGACGCGCGGGCGGGCGGGTACGTCGGACATGGCGGCAATTCTGTCAGCAAGCCCCGGCGTCCGTCATGACGGGCCGGTGGATCGGGCGGGTACGGGCGGAAGCGGACCGTTCACCTCACGCCGGGGCTCGGGCAGCCGCGCGGCGGAGACCGCCAGGCGGGACACCCGCCGGCCGTCGAGCGTGAGCACCCGCAGCAGCCAGCCCGCCGGATCGGCGGGGACCGATCCGGTGGCCGGGTCGACAGCCACCGGCACCTCGTCGCCCGCCACGGGCAGCCGGCCCAGGGCGGCCATCACGTACCCGCCCACCGTCTCGTACGGCCCGGCGGGCAGCGGCACCCCGGTGCGCTCGGCGAAGTCGGTCAGGTTGAGCCGGCCGTCGACGACCGCGGGCAGACCGGCGGGTTCCGGTTCGAGCGGGCCGTGCTCGTCGTCGCGGATCTCCCCGACCAGCTCCTCGACCAGGTCCTCGCAGGTGACGATGCCGGCGGTGCCGCCGTACTCGTCGACGACGACGGCCAGGTGGTGGCCCTCCCGGCGCATCTCGGTGAGCGCCGCCAGCACGCGTTTGCTGTCCGGCAGGCGCTTCACCTCCCGGATCAGGTCGCCGACCAGGAGCAGCCGGTCCGCGTCTGGGCGCAGCAGCACGTCCCGCAGGTGCACCAAGCCGACCACGTCGTCGTGGGTGCCGTCGACCACCGGGTAGCGGGTGTGCGGGTCGGCCCGGACCAGCCGCTGGGCCTGTGTCAGCGGGAGCGCCGCGCTGAGGAAGACCACCTCGGTGCGGGGCACCATCACCTCGCGGACGAGCCGGGCGCCGGCCACCAGCACCTCGTCGATGATCCGCCGCTCGTCCGGGTCGAGCAGCGTGTTCGCCGCGACCAGGTCACGCAGCTCGGCCTCGCTGATCCGTTCCCGCCCGGCGGTGGGGCTGGCCCCGAGCAGGGCGGTGACCAGGCGGGTGGCGCCGTCGGCGCCGCGCACCACGAGACGGGCCACGGTGCGGGCCAGCGGGCCGGGTTCGCGTCGGGGCCGCCCCGACGGTCGCCGCCGGGGCCCGGGACCACCACCCTCCCGCATGAGAAGGATGGTAGACAGCGGCCACCCTACGCTCGGCCCAATGTTCGGATCTGTTCAATCATGAAGGATTGTGATGGAATGGAGGCGGACTCAACTCGACAGCCGCGACACAGCCCCCGGCCGTAGGGTGATCGCGGGACGGCCGCCGCGGGACGCGGCCCAGGCAGGAGGACCGACGTGAAACTGCTCGTCACCGGCGGCGCCGGCTACATCGGCAGCGTGGTGACCCGGATGCTGCTCGACCACGGCCACCAGGTGACCGTGCTGGACGACCTGCGCACCGGTCACCGGGAGGCCCTCGCCCCCGACGCCACCCACGTCGAGCTGCCGGTGCACGAGGCCGCCCGGGTGCTCACCCCCGACGCCGGGTTCGACGGCGTGCTGCACTTCGCCGCCCTGATCGCCGCCGGCGAGTCGATGATCCGCCCCGAGCTGTACTGGCACACCAACACGGTCGGCTCGATCGCGCTCATCGACGCGGTCCGCGCCGCCCGGGTGCCCCGGATGGTCTTCTCCTCCACCGCCGCCGTCTACGGCAACCCCACCGAGCTGCCCATCCCGGAAACCGCCGTCAAGGCGCCCACCAGCACCTACGGCGCCACCAAGCTGGCCGTCGACATGGCGCTCACCTCCGAGGCGATCGCGCACGACCTGGCCGCCGTCTCGCTGCGCTACTTCAACGTCGCCGGGGCGTACCTGCGCGACGGGCTGGCCATCGGCGAGCGGCACGACCCGGAGACGCACCTCATCCCGATCGCGCTCGACGTGGCCGCCGGACGGCGGGAGAAGCTCCAGCTCTTCGGCGACGACTACCCCACAGTCGACGGCACCTGCGTCCGCGACTACATCCACGTCGAAGACCTGGCCCGCGCCCACCTGCTCGCGCTGGACGCGGCCACCCCGGGCCGGCACCGCATCTACAACCTCGGCAACGGCAACGGCTTCACCAACCGGCAGGTGGTCGACGTGGTCCGCGAGGTCACCGGGCACCCGGTGCCGGTCGAGGTGGCCCCCCGCCGCGAGGGCGACCCGGCCGAGCTGGTCGCATCCTCCGCGCTGGCCCGCGACGAGCTGGGCTGGACGCCGGCCAAGCCCACCCTGCACGACATGGTCGGCGACGCCTGGGCGTTCTACCGGGCGCACGTCGCGGGACAGCCCTCATGAATGTCGCCGACCGCGCCACGGCCGGCTTCCGGCAGCGGTACGGCACCGAGCCGGCGGGCCGCTGGGCGGCTCCCGGACGGGTCAACCTGATCGGCGAGCACACCGACTACAACGACGGCTTCGTGCTGCCCTTCGCGCTGCCGCTGCGTACCGTGGTCGCCGCCGCGCCCGCCCCCGACGGGCGCTGGACCGTCTGGTCGGAGCTGGACGACGAACCGGTCGAGTTCGGCGCGGCGGAGGCCGACGAGCCCGGCCGGGTCGACGGCTGGGCCGCCTACGTGGCCGGGGTGGTGTGGGCGCTGCGCGCCGACGGCCACGACGTGCCGGGCGCACGGCTCGCCGTCGCCTCCGACGTGCCGGTCGGCTCCGGGCTCTCCTCGTCGGCGGCGATCGAGTCGGCGGTGCTGGCCGCGCTGGTCGACCTCGGCGGGCTCGACCTGCCCGCCGGGCGGTGGCCGCGGCTCGCCCAGCGGGCCGAGAACGACTACGTCGGCGCACCCACCGGGATCATGGACCAGTCCGCGGTGATCCGCGGCCGGGCCGGGCACGCGCTGTTCCTCGACTGCCGCACCGAGGAGGTCGAGCAGATCCCGTTCGACCTGGACGGCGCCGGGCTGGCCGTGCTGGTGATCGACAGCCGGGCGCCGCACCGGCACGCGGACGGCGAGTACGCCGCTCGGCGCAAGAGCTGCGAGCAGGCCGCCGCGACGCTCGGGGTGACAGCGCTGCGCGACGTCGACGTGGCCGGCCTCGACGCCGCGCTGGCGCGCCTCGACGACGACGAGACCCGCCGCCGGGTCCGGCACGTGGTGACCGAGAACCAGCGGGTGCTCGACACCGTCGCGCTGCTGCGCGCCGGGCGGGTCCGCGACACCGGTCCGCTGCTGACCGCCTCGCACGCCTCCATGCGCGACGACTTCGAGATCACCGTGCCGGAGATCGACACCGCGGTCGAGGCGGCGCTGTCCGCCGGGGCGTACGGCGCGCGGATGACCGGCGGTGGCTTCGGCGGCTGCGTGCTCGCCCTGGTCGATGCCGACGCCGCCGACGCGGTGGCGGCCGCCGTGACCGAGGCGTACGCCGAGCGCGGCTTCACCGCCCCCGGCACGCTCACCGTCCTGCCCGCCGGTGGCGTCACCCGCCTGTAAGGAAGGGCCCCTTATTAACGCCTGCGGTAGAGGAAGGGCCCCTTGTTAACAGCGCACTGTTAACAAGGGGCCCTTCCTTACAAACCAGGGTCAGCCGGCCTCGACGATCATGCCGGCGCCGACCGTACGGTTCGTCGACTCGTCGATGATCACGAAGCCGCCGGTGGTGCGGTTACGGCGGTACTCGTCGGCCAGCAGCGGAACCGTGGTGCGCAGCCGGACCCGGCCGATCTCGTTGAGCTTCAGCTCACCGGCCGTCTCGTCGCGGTGCAGCGAGTTGATGTCCAGCCGGTAGTGCAGCCCGCGCACGATCGCCCGCGCCGAACGGGTCGTGTGCTTGATCGCGTACTTGCCGCCGACCTGCAACGGCCGCGTCTCGTCCATCCAGCAGATCATCGCCTCGATGTCCTGCACGGCCATCGGGGCGTTGTTCGGCCGGCAGATCATGTCGCCGCGGGAGATGTCCAGCTCGTCGGTCAGCCGGACCGTCACCGACATCGGCGGGAACGCCTCGTCCACCGGGCCGTCCGCGGTCTCCACCGCGGCGATCCGGCTGGTGAAGCCCGACGGCAGCACCATCACCTCGTCGCCCGGCTTGAGCACGCCGGAGGCCACCTGACCGGCGTAACCCCGGTAGTCGGTGACGGTGGTGGACTGCGGCCGGATCACGTACTGCACCGGGAACCGCACGTCGACCAGGTTGCGGTCCGACGCGATGTGCACCCGCTCCAGGTGGTGCAGCAGCGACGGGCCCTCGTACCAGGGCATGTTCTCCGAGCGGGTGACGATGTTGTCGCCCTGCAGCGCGGACACCGGCACCACAGTCAGGTCCGGCACGTCGAGCTTCGCGGCGAACGCGGTGAACTCGTCCGCGATCCGCTCGTAGACCTCCTGCGACCAGTCCACCAGGTCCATCTTGTTCACGCACAGGACCAGGTGCGGCACCCGCAGCAGCGAGCAGAGGAACGCGTGCCGGCGGGACTGCTCCACCAGGCCCTTACGCGCGTCCACCAGGATCAGCGCCAGGTCGGCGGTGGAGGCGCCGGTGACCATGTTCCGGGTGTACTGGATGTGCCCCGGGGTGTCGGCGATGATGAACTTCCGCCGCGGCGTGGCGAAGTAGCGGTACGCCACGTCGATGGTGATGCCCTGCTCCCGCTCGGCGCGCAGGCCGTCGGTGAGCAGCGCCAGGTTCGTGTACTCGTCGCCCCGGGCCGCGCTGACCGCCTCGACGGCGGCGAGCTGGTCACTGAACAGCGACTTGGTGTCGTAGAGCAGACGGCCGATCAGCGTCGACTTGCCGTCGTCGACGCTGCCCGCGGTGGCGAACCGCAGCAGGTCCATCGGCCGCGCGGTCTCACTCTCGGCCGGGGCCAGGGTCTCGACGCTCATCAGAAGTAGCCCTCTCGCTTGCGGTCCTCCATGGCGGCCTCGCTGACCCGGTCGTCGCCGCGGGTCGCGCCGCGCTCGGTGATCCGCGTGGCGGCCACCTCCTCGATCACCTTCTCCACCGTGTCGGCGTCCGAGCGGACCGCCGCGGTGCAGGAGGCGTCACCCACGGTCCGGTACCGCACCTGCGCCTTGAACGGCTGCTCACCGGCGCGGGCCCGGAAGAACTCGTTCACCGCGTAGAGCATGCCGTCGCGCTCGATCACCTCGCGCTCGTGCGCGTAGTAGATCGACGGCAGCGGGATCCGCTCCCGCTCGATGTAGTGCCAGACGTCCAGCTCGGTCCAGTTCGACAGCGGGAACACCCGGATCGACTCGCCCGGGTGGTGCCGGCCGTTGTAGAGCGCCCACAGCTCCGGACGCTGGTTCTTCGGATCCCACTGGCCGAACTCGTCGCGGAAGCTGAACACCCGCTCCTTGGCCCGCGCCTTCTCCTCGTCGCGCCGGGCGCCGCCGAACAGCGCGTCGAAGCGGTGCTTCTCCACCGCCTCCAGCAGCACCGGCGTCTGGATCCGGTTGCGCATGCCGTCGGCCGACTCGCGGACCAGGCCCTTGTTCAGCGCCTCCGGCACGCTCGCCACGATGAGCTGCAGGCCCAGCTCGGCCACCCGCTGATCGCGGTAGTCGAGCACCTCGGGGAAGTTGTGCCCGGTGTCCACGTGCATCACCGGGAAGGGGATGTTGGCCGGCGCGAACGCCTTCTGGGCCAACCGGAGCATCACGATCGAGTCCTTGCCGCCGGAGAACAGCAGCACCGGCCGTTCCATCTCGGCGACGACCTCGCGCATCACGAAGATGCTCTCCGCCTCGAGCGCGTCGAGGTGCGACACCTGGTACGCGGCGGGGGACGTCATGACACGAACTCGATTCGCACGGATCCGTACATCGGATTCCAGACCTTTCAGGTCGGACTCGTGAAGAAGAACGCTCAGGTTACCCGGAATGCCGCTGCAACGCTGCAAGCAACCGACTCGCGAGATCCTTGCGGCAGACCAGCAGATCCGGTAGGCGTGGGTCGGCCCCGTTGTATTTCAGCGCAGAACCGTCGATCCGGGAAGCATGCAGACCGGTGGCCGTCGCCACAGCGACCGGAGCGGCCGAATCCCACTCGTACTGACCGCCCGCGTGGATGTACGCGTCGACCTCACCCGTGACCACGGCGGCGATCTTCGCGCCCGCCGAGCCCATCGGAACCAGATGAGCGCCGACGTCCTCTGCCAGGTCGGTCAGGAAAACCGGCGGACGGCTACGGCTGGCCGCCAAGCGGATGACCCGCGCGCCGCCCCCGGTGGCCGCCTCCACTGTCATCGGCGGGTACGCCGGCGGGTGGTCCGTGCCGAGCACCCGGTGCTGGGCCGGCAGCGCCACCGCGCCCGCCACCAGACCGTGCGGCCGCGACGCGTTACGCGACCAGAGCGCCACGTGCACCGCCCAGTCCGCGCGCCCCTCCTCCGCGTACTCCCGGGTGCCGTCCAGCGGGTCGATGATCCAGACCCGGTCCGCGGTCAGGCGCGACAGCGCCGCGTCTGTCACCTCCGCCGTCCAGGCCAGCCGCGAGCCCTCGTCCTCCTCCGACAGCACCGCGTCCGCCGGCCGCCACTTCGCCAGCTCGGTGCGGATCAGATCGTGCGAGACCTTGTCGCCGGCCGACCGGAGCGCGCCCGCGTCGGCGAAGCCCATCTCCGCGCGCAGGGCCGTCAGCGCCTGACCGGCCCGGGACGCCAGCCACCGGGCGAACCCGCCGTCGATCATCGGAGGACTGCCCATGCTGCTCCCGTCACCCGCCTTCGCTCCCGTCGCCCGAGGCTACCGGCCGGGCTCCGCCCCGCCGCTCAACTCCCGTGGTACAGGTTCTGCGTCGGCTCCACGCCCTTCAGAACCACGGACTCCACCACGTCCGCCGCGCGGTCCACCAGGAACTCCAGCTCCTTGCGCTCCGACGAAGAGAAATCCGAGAGTACGTAGTCAGCCGGGTCCTGCCGGCCCGGCGGCCGGCCGATGCCGAACCGCACCCGCACGTAGTCCTTGGTGCCGAGCGACTTCGACATCGAGCGCAGGCCGTTGTGCCCGCCCTCGCCGCCGCCGCACTTCACCCGCACCTGCCCGTACGGGATGTCCAGCTCGTCGTGCACCGCGATCACGTGCGCCGGCGGGATCTTGTGGAACTGCGCCAGCCCGGCCACCGGACCGCCGGAGAGGTTCATGTACGTCAACGGCTTCAGCAGCACCAGCTTCGGACCGCCGAACCCCAGCCGCCCCTCCGCGGCCTCGGCCATCGCACGCTTGTGCCGCCCGAACTTCGCGCCCACCCGGGCCGCCAGCAGGTCGGCCACCATGAACCCGACGTTGTGCCGGTTGCCCGCGTACTCCCGGCCGGGGTTGCCCAGGCCGGCCACCAGCCACGGTCCCGCCTCGTCCGTCACCCGACGCCCCTTCCCGCTCGCTCGCCCGACCAGCCGTCCCGATACGCCGACAGGCGCCCCCGGGAACCGGGGACGCCTGTCGCACAGCCTTGCGGACCGGTCAGGCCTCGGTCTTCGCCTCGGCCGGGGCCTCCTCGCCCTCGGCGGCCGGAGCGCCCTCGGCACCCTCGGCGGTCTCCTCGCCGACCTCGGCCTCGGCCTCCTCGGTGGCCTCCTCGACCTCGGGGAGGGTGGCCTCGAGCTGCTCGGCGGTCGGAGCGGCGGTCACCGAGGCGACAGCGGTCTCCTCGTCGGTGGCCAGCTCGACGCCGGCCGGCAGCTCGACGTCGGCGGCGGTGATCGTGGTGCCCGGCTCGGCGCCCTCGATCGACGCCTCCAGGTGGTCCGGCACCTTGGTCGCGTCGGCGGTTACCGACAGCGTGTCGTGGTCGTGCACGATCAGGGTGTCCTTCGCGGCCTCACCGGTCAGCTGGACCGGGACCTCGACGGTGACCTTCTCGCCACGGCGGACCAGCAGCAGGTCCACGTGCTCGAAGGTGTCCTTGATCGGGTCACGCTGGATCGCCTTCGGCAGCGCCAGCACCTGGGTGCCGTCGCTGACCTCGATCGCGAAGAGCTGGTTCGCGCCGCCCTTACGGATCGCGGCGGCGAACTCCCGCGCCGGAAGCGCGATGTGCTTGGGCTTCTCGCCGTGGCCGTACAGCACGGCGGGCACCTTGCCGGCCCGGCGGGTACGACGGGCACCACCCTTGCCGAACTCGGTACGGGGCTCGGCGCTGATCTTTACCTCGGACACGGGGAAACTCCTGATGCTTCGCTGCGGCGGCTTGTCGTCTGGCGGTGCTGGGGCGAGGGGCTCGCTGGGGCTAGGGTCATGAACGACCGCCCGGAGCACCGCGTCGATGACGGCGCCTCCGTGCGGTGCTTGTCAGCAGCCCGCCGGGCACCCTCGCCGTGGCAACCGCACCAGTCTACCCGAGGGAATTCCCGGCTCTCCGGCAGTCCCCCATATCACCGCCCCGCCGGTTCCGCAGGGCATCGGCCCGGCCGCCGGGAACTCCCGGCGACCGGACCGCACGCTCAGCTCAGGCCACCGAACAGGGTGGTCACCGAGCCGTCGTCGAAGACCTCCCGGATCGCCCGCGCCAGCAGCGGGGCGATCGACAGTACGGTCAGCTTGTCCAGCTGCTTCTCCGACGGCAGCGGCAGCGTGTTCGTCACCACGACCTCGCTGATCGGGCTGTTCTTCAGCCGCTCCGTCGCCGGGTCGGACAGCAGCGCGTGGGTCGAGGCGACCACGATCTCCGCCGCGCCCTGCTCCTTGAGGATGTCCGCCGCCTTGGTGATCGTGCCACCGGTGTCGATCATGTCGTCCACGATCAGGCACACCCGGCCCTCGACCTCACCGACCACCCGGTTCGCCACCACCTGGTTCGGCTTGAGCGGATCGCGGGTCTTGTGGATGAACGCCAGCGGGCAGCCGCCCAGCCGGTCGGTCCAGCGCTCGGCCACGCGTACCCGGCCCGAGTCCGGTGCCACCACGGTCATCGGCCGGCCCGCGTACTTGTGCTCCACGTACTCGGCCAGCACGTCCATCGCGAACAGGTGGTCCACCGGGCCGTCGAAGAAGCCCTGGATCTGCGCGGTGTGCAGGTCCACGGTCAGGATCCGGTTCGCGCCCGCCGTCTTCAGCAGATCCGCGATCAGCCGGGCCGAGATCGGCTCCCGGCCGCGGTGCTTCTTGTCCTGCCGCGAGTACGGGTAGAACGGCAGTACCACTGTGATCCGCTTGGCCGAGCCGCGCTTCAGCGCGTCGACCATGATCAGGGTCTCCATGACCCAGGTGTTCACGCCGTGCGTCACGGACTGCACCACGAAGGCGTCCGAACCACGGACCGAGTCCTTGTACCGTACGAAGATCTCGCCGTTGGCGAAGTCGTACGCGTCGGCCGGCGTCGGCGCGACGCCGAGCACCTCACCGATCTCCTTGGCCAGCTCCGGAAAACCCCTCCCGGAGAAGAGCATCAGGCTCTTGCGGTTTTCGGCGACGATGCTGCCCATGGGCCCGTCTGCTCCCGTATGTCGGTGGTGCCCGGCGGCGGTGGGGCCGGGGACTGTTCGGTTGCAGTATGCCCCCGGTTCAGCGATCCACCCACGGCCCGCCGATCCCCGTGGATTCAGTCACCTTCGCTTGCGGCGCCGCCCGTGTCCGGCGCACCCTCACCGGCCCGCCGCGCCGCCTCCGCGGCGTCCGTACCGGCCCGCTTGCGCAGCACCCAGCCCTCCACGTTGCGCTGCTGACCACGCGCCACCGCCATCGCGCCCGGCGGCACGTCTCCGGTGATCACCGAGCCCGCAGCGGTGTACGCGCCGTCGCCCACCCGTACCGGCGCCACGAACATGTTGTCCGCTCCGGTACGGGCGTGACTGCCGATGGTGGTGTGGTGCTTGCGTACCCCGTCGTAGTTGACGAAGACGGTGGCCGCGCCGATGTTGCTGTGGTCGCCGATCGTCGCGTCGCCCACGTACGACAGGTGCGGCACCTTCGACCCGTCACCGATCGACGCCTTCTTGGTCTCCACGAACGTGCCGACCTTCGCCTTGCGGCCCAGCCGCGACTCCGGCCGCAGGTACGCGTACGGGCCGACGCTCGCCTGCGGGCCCACCTCGGCGCCGAGCGCGTGGCTGCGCACGATGCTCGCGCCCGCGCCCACAACCGTGTCCACGAGCGTGGTGTCCGGGCCGACGAGCGCGCCCTCGCCGACCACCGTGGCGCCCTGGAGCTGCGTGTTCTGGTCAATCACCGCGTCCCGCTCGACGGTCACGGTCACGTCGATCCAGGTGGTGTGCGGGTCGAGGATGCTGACCCCGGTACGCATCCAGCCCTCGTTGATCCGGTCGCGCAGCAGGCGGCGCAGCGCGGCCAGCTCGACCCGGTCGTTGCAGCCGAGCGTCTCCACGTGGTCGGCGGCGCAGTGCACGGCCACCGGCTCACCGGCGTCGCGCAGCAGCGCGAAGACGTCGGTCAGGTACTCCTCGCCCTGGTCGTTGTCCGTGGAGAGCTTGCCCAGCGCCTCCCGCAGGCGAGCCGCGTCGAACGCGTAGATGCCCGCGTTGATCTCCCGCAGCGCGCGCTGCTGGGGGGTGGCGTCGCGCTCCTCGACGATCTGCTCCAGGTGCCCCTGCGCGTCCCGCACGATCCGGCCCAGACCGGTCGGGTCCGGCACCTCGGCGGCCAGCACTGTCGCCGCCGCGGCGGCCTCCTCGTGCGCCTCGACGAGCGCCTGGACCGTCTCCGGCCGCAGCAGCGGCACGTCCCCGTTGATCACCACGACGGTGCCGGTCGCGTCCGGCACCGCGTCCAGCGCGATGCGGACCGCGTGCCCGGTGCCGAGCTGGCGCTCCTGGAGCACCGGCGTGGCACCCGGGGCGACCTCGGTCAGGTGCTCCCGGACCTGGTCGGCGCCGTGGCCGACCACGACCACCGAGCGGTCCGCGCCCAGCGGACCGGCTGCGGCCAGGACGTGACCGAGCAGGGTACGGCCGAGCAGCGGGTGCAGCACCTTGGGCAGGGACGACTTCATCCGCTTGCCCTCACCGGCGGCGAGCACGACAACGGTGCGGAGGTGGGGCTGGGACACGACGTGGCTCCCGTCGGGACGGCGACAGTCTCGCGGTCATGCTAACCACGCGACGGAGGGCAAACAGCAGAAGCTCCCGGGAGAGGATTCGAACCCCTATAATCAGGACCAAAACCTGACGTCCTGCCATTAGACGACCCGGGATGGTCGAAAACGGGCAAATAGTATTACGCCCGTCGGCTGCCTACACCTTACCGGTCACGAGGTGGATCTTCATTGCTCATTCCTTTCATGATCCCTTCGATCCTCCAATAGAGACGGGTTCCACCCACGACGTGCACGGTCAGGCAGCCGTGGTAGTCGGCTCCGACGTTCTTGCGCCTGGTCAGCGGCCGGTGCCTCTTGATCGTGGTGGGCTGGAAGCTCTCCGCCGGCACGCCTACCCGAGCCGCCCACCACCGCACCGCAGCCGCGTCGTCCGCCGTCTCGTGGATGCTCACCCGGAACCTCCGGTCCTCGACCGGCACCTCGACGGCGTTCAGGAAGCGAAGGAAGAGCATCACCAGCAACGGATCGCTGTTGACGAATTTGATCCGGCAGTCGTTCGGACGCCAGGGCTTCGCCTTGCCACCCTCACACCAGTAGATCGCCGCGCCGATCAGCAACAACTCGCGCCGGTCGAGGCGCCGCACCCAGTCCGCCGACGCGGCCACCACCTCGGCCCGGGCCGCGTCCCGCGCCGCCCGGTGCGCGCTCCACTGCGCGTCGGCACGCGCCTGCTGGGCGACCCGCCGGCGCCGGCGCACCAGCTCCGGATCCAGCGGCACATGCCGGGTCCACAGGTATGCCGTGGACTTCGAGACGTCGAGCACCCTCGCGATCTCCCCCACCGGTGAGCCGGCTCGCCGCAGAGCCAGCGCCCGCGCATGCAGCTCCGGCTTCCACCCCCGGTAAGAGGGCGGACGACTACCGGACTCATCATCGACGGCCACCGGCGCAGATTAGGACGTACGTACGACAGCAGCCGGTCTGACCAAGAGCGTCGCGCCTGGCAGGATGGACGGGTGACCGACGTATCCGGCAGCGACCGCACCCGTCGGCGGCCCGTGCCGGCGGCGAAGCCCTCCCGGGTGCGGATGTCCGCGACGCAGCGGCGCGAGCAGTTGATCTCGATCGCCCGGCAGATCTTCGCCGAGCGCGGCTTCGACGCGACCTCGATCGAGGAGGTGGCGGCGCGCGCCAAGGTCTCCAAGCCGGTGGTCTACGAGCACTTCGGCGGCAAGGAGGGGCTCTACGCGGTGGTGGTGGACCGGGAGGTCCGCGCGCTGCTTGACCGGATCACCACGGCGCTGACCGCGGGCAACCCGCGGGAGCTGCTGGAGCAGGCCGCGCTGACGCTGCTGACCTACATCGAGGAGGAGACCAGCGGGTTCCGGGTGCTGGTCCGGGAGTCGCCGCTGATGTCGGCGACGGGCAACTTCAGCAGCGTGATGAACGACGTGGCGCACCAGGTGGAGCACATCCTGGCGGGCGAGTTCTCCATCCGGGGGTACGACCCGAAGCTGGCGGAGCTCTACTCCCAGGCGCTGGTGGGCATGGTGGCGCTGACCGGCCGCTGGTGGCTGGAGGTGCGCAAGCCGCGCAAGGAGACGGTGGCGGCGCACCTGGTGAACCTGGCCTGGAACGGGTTGTCGCACCTGGAGTCGAAACCCGGGCCGATCCCCCGGGGCTGACGCCGCGTCAGCGCAACAGCCGCTTCAGCGCAACAGCCGCGTCAGCGCTCACCGATGGGGTGGTAGCGGCGCTGCCGCTCCTCCTCGGCGTGCTCGGCGGTGCCGACCTTGTCGTAGAGGCCGGTGGCGAGCAGGACCAGCCCGAACAGCAGCGACACGATGACTGTCGACATCGAGAAGTTCAGGAAGTTCGCCGGGGTCTGGAGCACCGACATCATCAGGATGCCGGTGACCAGGAAGACCACGCCGGCGGTGAGGTTCATGTAGTGGCCGAGGTTGTCGCGGCGGGACGCCCCGACCAGCAGGACCGCGCCGAAGACCACGGAGACCAGCGAGAAGGCCAGGTTGGTACGCAGGCCGAGCGCCCAGTCGCTGTCCCGGCCGAACAGTCCTTCGCCCCAGGTCTGGAAGACGCCGAAGACGCCGAAGACCAGGATGTAGAGGCCGATGAGCCCGGACAGCACCCGGTAGAGCGGCCGCGCGGGGTGGTTCACCGGGAAGTGCGCCATGATGCCCTCCAGCCGTGTGACTGATTCGGGGCAATTGTCACCTGCGTTGTCCGGTCGCGTCCGGAAAACACCGAAGGCCCGGCGCAGCGCGCCGGGCCTTCGGTGAGAGACGGGATCAGAGCACCAGGCGGGCCTTCTGCCAGGCCTCGTGCTCGTCGTCGGAGCCGACCTTGCCGTACATGCCGACCATCAGGAGCACCAGCGCCAGGGTCAGGACCACGACGTCGGTCATGATCGAGAAGTTGAAGATGTTGGCGTCGGTCTGCAGGAACGCCAGCGCGGCCAGGCCGATCACCATCAGCGTGTAGGCCAGCCACTGGTTGATCGCCACGTCGAGGTTGCGGCCGATCGCGGTGCCGACCAGGATCACGACGCCGACCAGCACCGACAGCAGCGAGAACGCCATGTTGGTGCCCTGGCCGAGGACCTTGGTGTCGTCCTGGGCGAGGAAGTCGTTGCCGGCGCTGGCGATGATGCCGAGGCCGCCGAAGACGACGAAGTACAGACCAACGAGCCCGCCGATCGCCCGGTAGATCGGCCGCGCGGGGTGGTTGACGGGGGTGTGGGCCATCTCTGCGTCTCCAAAAGACCGTTCGGACGAGGGTTCCACCGGTGATTGTCCCGTACGCCGGTCAGTGACGCCGCACACCCCCCACCCCGGCGGCAGGTCAGCCGCCCGGGAGCTCCTCGGCGAGGGACAGCCAGGTCTCCTCGGTGCGGTCCCGCTCGGCCCGTACCTCCTTGAGCTGGGCGTCCAGCTCGGCGACCCGGGCGTAGTCGGTGGCGTTCGCGGCGAGCTGCTCGTGCAGGCCCGCCTCCTTCTGTTCGAGCTTGGCGATCTGCCGTTCCAGCCGGTTGAGTTCCTTCTTCGCGACGCGTACCTCGGCCGCTGACATGCCCTCGCGCGCCGGCGCCGCCGCGGCCGGGGTGAGGTCGGCGGGTGCCGGGCCGCCGGCCGCGGCGGCGCGCGCGAGGTACTCGTCGACGCCGCCGGGCAGGTGCACCAGGCGGCCGTCACCGAACATGCCGTACGCGACGTCGGTGACCCGCTCGATCAGGTAGCGGTCGTGGCTGGCTACCACGATCGTGCCGGGCCACGAGTCGAGCAGGTCCTCCAGCGCGGCGAGCGTGTCGGTGTCCAGGTCGTTGGTGGGCTCGTCGAGCAGGAGCACGTTCGGCTCCCCGGCGAGCAGCCGCAGCATCTGGAGGCGGCGGCGCTCGCCGCCGGACAGGTCGCTCACCGGGGTCCAGAGCCGCTTGTCGTCGAAGCCGAAGATCTCGGCGAGCTGGGCGGCGCTGATCTCCCGGTCGCCGAACTGCACGCGCCGGGCCACCTCCTCGACGGCTTCCAGCACGCGCAGGTGGCCGGGGAGTTCGGCGAGTTCCTGGGACAGGAACGCGGGCCGGACGGTCTGCCCGGCGGCGAAGCGCCCGCCGTCGGGGCCGGTCACCCCGGCGAGCATCCGCAGCAGGGTGGTCTTGCCGGCGCCGTTGCGGCCGAGGATCGCGACCCGGTCGCCGGGCCCGACCTGCCAGGTGGTGTCGTGCAGGATCTCCTTCGGGCCGGCGTGCAGCCGGACGTGTTCGAGGTCGTACACCTGCTTGCCGAGCCGGGCGGTGGCGAGCCGTTGCAGCGACATGGTGTCGCGGGGTTCCGGCACGTCGGCGATGAGCGCGTTCGCCGCGTCGATGCGGAACTTGGGCTTCGAGGTGCGTGCGGGGGCGCCCCGGCGCAGCCAGGCGATCTCCTTGCGGAGCAGGTTCTGGCGGCGGGCCTCGGTGGCGGCGGCGACGCGTTGCCGCTCGACGCGGGCCAGCGTCCACGCGGCGAAGCCGCCCTCGTACGCCCGGACGGTCTGGTCGGCGACCTCCCAGGTGGTGGTGCAGACGGCGTCGAGGAACCAGCGGTCGTGGGTGACCACGACGAGCGCGCCCTTGCGGGTGACGAGGTGCCGGGCCAGCCAGTCGACGCCGCCGACGTCGAGGTGGTTGGTGGGCTCGTCGAGGACGAGCAGGTCGGCGTCGCGGACCAGCAGCGCGGCGAGCGCGACCCGGCGGCGTTCCCCGCCGGACATCGGGCCGACCGGCGTGTCCAGGCCGAGGTGGGGCATGCCGAGGCCGTCGAGGATGGCGCGGACACCCGCGTCGCCGGCCCACTCGTGCTCGGCGCCCATGCTCTCGCCTAGCCAGGCGGTGCCGAGCACGACGTCCCGCACGGTCAGTTCGGGGGCGAGGTCCAGGCGCTGCGGCAGCCAGGCCACCCGCAGGTCGCGGCGGTGGGTGACGCGGCCGTCGTCGGGTTCCTCGGTGCGGGTGAGCAGGCGCAGCAGCGTCGACTTGCCGGCGCCGTTGAGGCCGACCACACCGACCCGGTCGGCGTCGTCGAGGCCGAGCGAGACGTCGGTGAGCAGCGGCCCCGCGGCGCCGTACCCCTTGGACACCCGGTCCAGGTTGACGATGTTGGCCACTGACCCACCCTTCACGACTCAGGCGTCCCGGGGGCCCGGGACGCCTGAGTCAAGGGTACGGGGCGTCAGACCACGCGGGCGCCGGCGACCGGACCGTGCGCGACGCGGGCCTCCCGGCACACCCCGGCGGCGGTGATCTCGGCGGCGATCCGGACGGCGTCGGCCTCGCCGGTGGCGAGGAAGACGCAGGTGGGTCCGGAGCCGGAGACGATGCCGGCGAGCGCCCCCGCGGCCTCGCCGGCCTTGAGCGTCTCGGCCAGCGAGGGGCGCATGGTCAGCGCGGCGTCCTGGAGGTCGTTGCCGAGCGTGGCGGCGAGCACCCGCGGGTCGCGCTGGCGCAGCGCGGCGAGCAGCGCGTCGGTGCTGCCCAGCGGCGTGCCGGCGGCTCCGGCGTCACGCAGCCGGTCCAGTTCCCGGTACGCGGCCGGGGTGGACAGGCCGGCGTCGGCGATCGCCACCACCCAGTGCCAGGAGGTGGGGCGGGCCAGCACCGGGCTGACCGCCTCGCCGCGGCCGGTGCCGAGCGCGGTGCCGCCGTGGATGAGGAACGGGACGTCCGAGCCGAGGTCGGCGGCGATGCCGGCGAGCTCGTCGCGGGACAGCCCGGTGCCCCAGAGCGTGTCGCAGGCGACGAGCGCGGCGGCGGCGTCGGCGCTGCCACCGGCCAGCCCGCCGGCGAGCGGGATCTGCTTGCGCAGGTGCAGCCGGGCGTGCGGGGCGACGCCCGCGTAACCGGCCAGCGCGTGCGCGGCGCGCAGCGCCAGGTTGGTGTCGTCCAGCGCCAGCTCGCCGGCGCCCTCGCCCTCCATGGTGAGGGTGAGCGTGTCGCCGCGACGGGCGGTCAGCTCGTCGTAGATCGAGATCGCGTGGTAGACGGTGTTCAGCTCGTGGTAGCCGTCACGCCGCAGCGGTCCGACCCCGAGATGCAGGTTGACCTTGGCGGGCACCCGCACCTTGACCGGGCCGCTGGCCCCGCGCCGCTGCCCGTCCTCGTCCCCCGGTCGCCATGCCTCGGTCACCGGGTGGACTCCACCGGACGTGGGCGGATGTCGAACGGCTTCGGCACTGTCAGCTCCTCGGCGAGGGGTCGGGCAACGGCGCCAGCCTACTGCTCGCCGCCGGGGGCGTCCGGGGCCGACGCGGCGATGGCGGCGAACTGCTCGACGGTGAGCGATTCGCCCCGCGCGGACGGGTCCACGCCGGCGGCGGTGAGCGCGGCGGCGGCCCGGTCCGCGCCGCCGGCCCAGCCGGCCAGGGCGGCGCGCAGCGTCTTGCGGCGCTGGGCGAACGCGGCGTCGACGACGGCGAAGACGGCCTTCCGGGGTACGTCCGGCCGGGGCGGCTCGCGCCGGGTGAACGCGACCAGGCCGGAGTCGACGTTCGGCACCGGCCAGAACACGTTCGGCGGGACCTTGCCGGCTGCGCGGGAGCGGGCGTACCAGGCGAGTTTGACCGACGGGATGCCGTACACCTTGGAGCCGGGACCGGCGACGAGCCGGTCGGCGACCTCCTTCTGCACCATCACCAGGCCGTGGCGCAGTGTGGGCAGCTCGGCGAGCAGGTGCAGCACGACCGGCACGGCGACGTTGTAGGGCAGGTTCGCCACCAGCGCTGTGGGCGCCGGGCCGGCCAGGTCGTCGGCGGTGACCCGCAGCGCGTCGGCCGGATGGACGGTGAGCCGCTCGGCGGCCGTCCCGGCGAAGCGGGCGGCGGTCTCCGGCAGCGCGGCGGCGAGCGCCGGGTCGAGTTCCACAGCGTGCACGTGCGCGGCGACCGGGAGCAGGGCGAGCGTGAGCGAGCCGAGCCCGGGGCCGACCTCCAGCGCCACGTCGTCGGGGGTCAGCCCGGCGGTGGTGACGATCCGGCGCACGGTGTTGGGGTCGTGCACGAAGTTCTGGCCGAGTTTCTTGGTCGGCGTGACGCCGAGGCGCGCGGCGAGTTCCCGGATCTCCGCCGGGCCGAGGAGTCCGGTCACGCCCCGTAGCGTAAGCGCCCCCGCCCGCGGGGAAGGAAGGGCCCCTTCTTAACGCCTCGCGATATGGCGGGGCCCTTCTTAACGCCGCGGACCGAACGCGCTCAACGCCACGGGCCGAACGCTTGCTCACCGTTCGTGGAGAGGGCGGCGCAGAGGGCGTCCACGTCGATGCCGGTGGTCTCGGCGAGGAAACGGACCGTGAGCGGGATCAGGTACGACGCGTTGGGCCGTCCCCGGTACGGCATCGGGGTCAGGTAGGGCGCGTCGGTCTCCACGAGCATCTGCTCCGGCGGGGTGACGGCGGCGGCCTCGCGCAGCGCGGCGGCGCTGCCGAACGTGACGGTGCCGGCGAAGCTGAGCAGGAAGCCGCGCCGGACGCACTCGCGGGCGAAGTCGGCGTCGCCGGAGAAGCAGTGCATGACCACGGTTTCCGGGGCGCCCTCGTCGTCGACGATGCGCAGCACGTCGGCGTGCGCGTCCCGGTCGTGGATGACGAGCGCCTTGCCGTGCCGCTTGGCGATGGCGATGTGCGCCCGGAAGCTCTCCTCCTGCGCAGCCCGCCCCTCCTCGCCGGTACGGAAGAAGTCCATCCCGGTCTCGCCGACGCCCCGGACCCGGTCCCGGCCGGCGAGCGTCTCGATCTCGCGCAGTGCCTCGTCCAGGTCGGCCAGCCGGGGCGCCTCGTTCGGGTGCAGCGCGACGGTGGCGAGCACCGGGGCGTACCGGTCGGCGACGTCGGCGCTCCACCGGGACGAGTCGACGTCCACCCCGACCTGGACGAGCCGGTCCACGCCGGCCCGGGCGGCGACGTCGATCGCGGCGGCCACCGGGTCGTCGCCGGTGGTGCTGCCGGGAGGCGTGCCGAACTCGCCGACGGTGATGTCGAGGTGGGTGTGGCTGTCCGGCACGGGTACGGGCAGCGGCTCGGGGGCGGGCGGGAACTCCCCGGCCCGGCGGGCGGCGCGCTGCTTGCGGGTCTCGGTCTGCTCGGTCATCGCGGCCAGCATCACACACCCGCCCGGGGCGGCGTTCCCGGACCGCCACCGGCTGTTCACGTGCCTCACATCTGGCGGGCTTAGCGTCCTGGAGTGACCGTCACCGACCAGGCCGGCGGGCCCGCCTCCGACCGGGCCGGGTTGCGCGTGACGTACGGCGGCCGGGTGCATCCGGCGGAGGAGATCGCCCGGGGCGCGGCGTACGAGTTGTTCAGCGCCGACGAGGCGCCCGGGTTCGAGTGGTGTCCCCGGCCCGGGGGCGGCTATCCGTGGCGCCGGTTCGTGCACGCGACCGAGGTGGACGCGGTGCACGGCGCCGACGGTCCGGCCGACGAGACGGACGCGCCGCTGCTGATGCCGGTGCACCGCGACCGGGGCTGGGAGTACGTACACCGGCTCAGCCAGCAGCCGGGCGCGGCGGGTGATCCGACGCTCGCCGCCGTGCGGGCGTCGGCGGTGATCCGGCCGGGTACCCGCATGGTGAAGGTGCTCTCCGCCCGGCAGCTCGCCGGGTACGTGCGGGGCGTGCTGCCGCACGGCTTCTGCTACCGGGAGCACGACGTCGCGCACCTGCGGACACCGGCCGGGATGGCGGTGCTGCGGGGCGACTCCGAGGGCGGCGACGTGGCGTACGCGGTGCGCTGGCGGGCCGCCGACCCGGCCGACTACGACGTGCCCGTGGGCCCGGCACACCGGGGACTCATGGCGTTGCCGCCCCGGGACCGGCTCGGGCCGCCGGTGCTGGGTACCGGGTTCGTGCCGAGCAGCGCGCAGCTCGTACCGGAGTTCGTCACCCGGGAGTTCGCCGACCTGCCGATGCCGGCGAACGCCACCCTGCTCGCCTACCCGGCCGACGGGGTGGAGGTGGTCCTCTACACCTACCAGGCGGAGCAGCGGGGCTGGCTGCGCCTGGCCGGCCCGCAGTGGCGGCATCTGCTCGCCGCGGTGCCGGGTCTCTCCGCCGACCAGGAGTACGTGCCGACCGGCGAGGCGCCGCGCTCCACCCGGCTCGTCGGCGCGTACGCGGGTTCGGAGTACGAGGCGGTGGCCGACCAGCCGGGCGGGTTCCGGGTGCTGGCGATGACCCGGGCGGCCCGGTACCCGGTGGACGCGGCGGCCCGGCGGGTGCGCACGGCGGCCTGGCGCGGGGTGCCGTGCCTGGTGCTGCGGGAGGAGGGCGGCTGGCTGCGGTTGCGGCTGCGCCGCCCGGATCCGGACGCGGTGGCCGCGACCGGCGCGCAGTGTCTGGAACGCGGCGTGTACGAGGTCTGGGCGCCCGGCGCCGAGCTGGCCGACGACCGGGTGGTGGACCTGCCCTATCCGGCCCGGCACGAATAGACGAGGGCAGGTCGGGAAGGCGTGGGGTGTCCGAGAAACCCGCGCGAGGGGGAATCCCGACATGCCTTTCGTCACCGTCGGTACGGAGAACTCCGCACCCATCGACCTGTACTACGAGGATCACGGTTCCGGTCAGCCGATCGTGCTGATCCACGGTTTCCCGTTCAACGGGGCGACCTGGGAGAAGGTGAGCGGTCCGCTGCTGGACGCCGGATACCGGGTGATCACGTACGACAGGCGTGGATTCGGCAACTCCGCGCAGCCGGCCATGGGCTACGACTACGACACGTTCTCCGCCGACCTCGACGTGCTGATGACCGAACTGGACCTGCGGAACGCGATCCTGGTCGGGCACTCCATGGGCACCGGTGAGGTGACCCGCTATCTGGGCGCGTACGGGTCGGACCGGGTGGACCGGGCGGTCCTGATGGCCCCGTTGGCGCCGTACCTGCTCAAGGCGCCCGACGACCCGGAGGGCGTCGACAAGAGCATGTTCGACGGGTTCCAGAAGGCGATCATCCAGGACCGGTTCGCCTACCTGACCCAGTTCTGCGACGCGTTCTTCAACGCCAGCGAGAACCGGGGGACGCTGGTCAGCGACGAGGCGTACCACGCGCACTGGCAGATCGGCGCGCAGGCGTCGGCCAAGGGCACCCACGACTCGGTGGACGCCTGGCAGACCGACTTCCGCGGTGACCTGCCGAACATCAACGTGCCGGTGCTGATCATCCAGGGCGACAAGGACAACGTGCTGCCGTACCCGGTGACGGGCCAGCGGCTGGTGAACATGCTGTCCGACGCCAAGCTGGTCACGCTGAAGGGTGCGCCGCACGGCACGCCGTGGACCCATCCCACCGAGGTCAACAAGGCCATCATGGAGTTCATCGGCAAGCCGAGCATGGCCCGCGCCTGACCGGCGCGCACGACCGCGGCCCGGGGATCTCCCCGGGCCGCGGTTCGCGCGCGTGTTCAGCCGGCCAGGCGGGCCAGCTCCTCCTCGACGATGGACGGGTCGAGCTTGCGGAACACCGGCTTCGGCGCCGCGAGCGGCCGGCCCACTTCCAGGGGTACGGACTCCCAGCGCGCCCCGACCGTGTAGTCACCGGTCAGCACCGGGTACGACGGCCCGCCGTCGAGGTCGTCGACCTCCTCGATGACGGGCATCGGCGCGTGCACGCCGGTGCCGCCGAGCAGCTCGTGGATCTTCTGGGCGGAGTGCGGCAGGAACGGGGTGAGCAGCGTGTTGGCGTCGCTGACCACCTGGAGCGCGACGTGCAGGACGGTGCCCATGCGGGGCTTCTCGTCCTCGCCCTTGAGCTTCCAGGGCGCCTGCTCGGAGAGGTACTTGTTGGCCTCGGCGACGACCTTCATGGCCTCGCCGATGGCCTGCTTCTGCCGGTGCCGGGCGATCAGGTCGCCGACCACGCCGAAGCCGGCCTTCGCGATGTCCAGCAGCGCCTGGTCGGCCTCGGTGAGCCCGGCCGGGTCGACCGGCGGGATCGCGCCGAAGTTCTTCGCCGCCATCGACACGGACCGGTTGACCAGGTTGCCCCAGCCGGCGACCAGCTCGTCGTTGTTGCGGCGCAGGAACTCGGCCCAGGTGAAGTCGGTGTCGTTGCTCTCCGGGCCGGCCACCGCGATGAAGTACCGCAGCGCGTCGGCGTCGTAGCGCTCCAGGAAGTCCCGGACGTAGATGACCACCTTGCGGGAGGAGGAGAACTTCCGTCCCTCCATGGTCAGGTACTCGCTGGAGACGACCTCGGTGGGCAGGTTGAGCCGGCCCAGCTCGCCCGGTTCGCCGTCGCGGGCGCCCTCACCGGAGTAGCCGCCGAGCAGCGCCGGCCAGATCACCGAGTGGAAGACGATGTTGTCCTTGCCCATGAAGTAGTAGGAGCGGGCGTCCTTCCCCTCCCCGTCCGCCGACCACCACTTGCGCCAGGCCTCCGGGTCGCCGGTGCGCCGGGCCCACTCGATGGACGCGGACAGGTAGCCGATGACCGCGTCGAACCAGACGTAGATCCGCTTGTCCGGGCGGTCGCGCCAGTCGTCGAGCGGGATCGGCACGCCCCACTCCAGGTCGCGGGTGATGGCCCGGGGCTGGAGGTCGTCGAGCAGGTTGCGGGAGAACCGCAGTACGTTCGGGCGCCAGCCGTCGCGGGTGTCCAGCCACTGCCGCAGCGCGTCGGCCAGGGCGGGCAGGTCGAGGAAGAAGTGCTCGGTCTCGACGAACTCCGGGGTCTCCCCGTTGATCTTCGACTTGGGGTCGATCAGGTCGATCGGGTCGAGCTGGTTGCCGCAGTTGTCGCACTGGTCGCCGCGCGCGCTGTCGTAGCCGCAGATCGGGCAGGTGCCCTCGATGTAGCGGTCGGGCAGCGTCCGGCCGGTGGACGGGGAGATCGCCCCGGTGGTGACCTTCGGGACGATGTAGCCGTTGCGGTGCAGCCCGGTGAACAGCTCCTGCACCACCGCGTAGTGGTTGCGCGTGGTGGTGCGGGTGAACAGGTCGTACGACAGGCCCAGCGCCCGCAGGTCCTCGGCGATCACCCGGTTGTAGCGGTCGGCCAGCTCGCGCGGGGTGACCCCCTCGGCGTCGGCCTGCACCTGGATCGGGGTGCCGTGTTCGTCGGTGCCGGAGACCATGAGCACGTCGTGACCGGCCATCCGCATGTACCGGGAGAAGACGTCGGAGGGAACGCCGAATCCGGATACGTGGCCGATGTGGCGCGGGCCGTTGGCGTAGGGCCAGGCGACCGCGGCGAGAACGTGACTCATGAGCAGCAAGCCTAGTGATTGCCGTGGGCGTGCCGCGAACCAATGGGGTGCGCGCTCCGACCGTACGTCCGATTTGTCGCCGACACGCGGCGTGAGCTGCCCGACAAGCCAGACGTACCGGTGTGAAATGAACATCGTGACCAGCAGACCAGCGGCGCCCGAGCCGTCGGCGGCCGCCACGCGGCGGGCGGCGCGGCCCACGCCGCCCGGCGGGCCCGTCGCTCCCCAGCCACGGCTCGACCCGGCGGACCCGCCGGTGGAGGTGGAGCCGACCACCGGAGCGCCGGTGGACGCGGTGCCGAGCCGGGTGCCGGTACGCCAGCCGCGCTGGCAGCGCGAGGCCGCCCCGTCCGGCGGCTGGGCACCGATCGAGGAGGTGCACTGGGACGGCACGCCGCTGCGCGACGAGCCGCGCCCACGTCCGGGCCGCCCCTCGGCGCGACGGGAACGCGCCCGCCCGGCCGCGCCGCCGAGCCCGCCCGCCGGGCTGGCCGTGCTGCTGACGCTGAGCCTGCTCGCCGCGTTCTTCGCCTGGGTGAGCGCCGGGCCGTTCTGGCTGGCGGTGGGGCACTCGACCGGCGGCACCGTGATGATCACCGAGTGCGCGGGCGGCGGGCTCACCCAGCGCTGCCGGGGCATCTTCTCCGCCGACGGCGACCGGTTCCAGGCCCACGGGGTACGGGTCAGCGGCGTACCGGCCGGGCGCACCGACACCGGCAGCTCGCTGCGGGCGCGGATGACCGGGCCGGACGGGTCCACCGCCTACGCGGACACCGGGGTGGGACGGCACCTGCGCTGGCTGCTGGGGCTGGCCCTGGTGGCCGGCTGCGCCGCCGGGATCGCCAGGTGGACCGGGGCGACCCGGCTCGCGGACGAACGGCAGCGGCACTGGGCGGTCGGCCTGGCGCTGGCCGGGCCGGCGTTGATCACCGTCGGCTTCCTGGCCGCCGCCTGGTGAGGTGAGGCGTTAAGAGGGGGCCCTTCCTCTACCGCAGGCGTTAAGAAGGGGCCCTTCCTTTCAGCTGTGCACGACGGCGTACACCTCGCGCCGCCGCAGCCCGTACGCGGTGGCGACCTCGGTGATCGCGTCCCGGCGGGACAGCCCGGCCGCCTCGCGCTCGGCCACCGCGGCGCGCAGCGTCTCGTCGTCCGGCCGGACCGCGGGCGTGGCCGGTGCGCCCGCAACGACGAGCGTGATCTCGCCCCGCGGATCGCCCTCGGCGGCCCACTCGGCCAGTTCGCCGAGCGGCCGGCGGACGACCTCCTCGTAGGTCTTGGTCAACTCGCGGCAGAGCGCGGCGGGCCGGTCCCTGCCGAACGCCTCGGCCAGGTCGGCGAGCGCACCGGTGATGCGGTGCGGCGCCTCGAAGAACACCAGCGTGCGGTCCTCGGCGGCGAGCGCGCGCAGCCGGGAGCGGCGGGCGCCGGGGGTACGCGGCAGGAAGCCCTCGAAGCAGAACCTGTCGCAGGGCAGCCCGGACAGTGCCAGCGCGGTGGTGACCGCGCTCGGCCCGGGCGCGGCGGTGACCGGCACACCGGCGTCCAGTGCGGCCCGGACCAGCCGGTAGCCGGGGTCGGAGACGCTCGGCATGCCGCCGTCGGTGACCAGCGCGACCGTGTAGCCGGCGGCGAGCACCTCGGCCAGCTCGGGGGTACGCCGCTCCTCGTTGCCCTCGAAGTACGAGACGATCCGGCCGGGCACAGTCACGTCCAGGTCGCGGGCCAGCCGGGTGAGCCGCCGGGTGTCCTCGGCGGCGACCACGTCGGCGGCGGCCAGAACCTCGCGGAACCGGGCGGACGCGTCGGCCGGGTTGCCGAGCGGCGCGCCGAGCAACACGAGCCGCCCTACCTCGGACATTTCCCCCACGGCGTGCGCTCCCTCATCGACGGTCGTACCAATTTCGGAGACGAGAGACGCCACCGGGCACCCTCGCAGCCTACGATCGCCGGGTGACGAGTGCGTCGACAGCACAGAGCGCGAACCCGGACCCTTCCACCACCGACCGGGGCGACGGCGCCGGGCGCGGGCTTCCCGCCGCCGTGCGGCGCCGGCTCGCCACCGTCGATGATCGCATCGGTCGAGGTCAGGCGTGGCTGGCGACAGCGGTGGTGGTGGCCGTCGCGGCGATCCTGCGCTTCGTGGGGCTCAGCTTCCCGCCCGGGAAGATCTTCGACGAGACCTACTACGCCAAGGACGCGTACGGGCTGATCGACCGCGGCTTCGAGTGGAACTACAAGGACAACGGCCCCTCGTACGTGGTGCATCCACCGCTGGGCAAGTGGATGATCGGCATCGGCGAGTGGGCCTTCGGCTACCAGGACGCGGACAGCGGCGTCTCGGTGCCGGGCCACCTGATCACCACCTCGCCGGAGTTCGGCTGGCGGTTCGGAGCGGCGGTGGCGGGCACGCTGTCGGTGCTGCTGCTGGTCCGTATCGGGCGGCGGATGTTCCGCTCCACGGTGCTCGGCTGCGCGGCCGGCCTGCTGCTCGCGCTCGACGGCTACCACCTGGTGCTGTCCCGCACGGCCATCCTCGACATCTTCCTGCTGCTGTTCGTGCTCGCCGCGTTCGGCGCGCTGGTGCTCGACCGGGACGCCCGGAGGCGGCGCTGGGCGCGGGCGCTGGAGGGCGGGCTCGACCCGACGCAGCCGGGCCGGGCCGGCCGTCCGTCGTCGGGCTGGCGGGACTGGCCGTGGTGGCGGCTGGCAGCAGGTGTGCTGCTCGGCTGCGCCTGCTCGGTGAAGTGGAGCGCGCTCTACTTCGTACCGGCGTTCGCGTTGCTGGTGCTGCTCTGGGAGGTGGGCGTCCGCCGCTCGTCCGGGGTACGCCGGCCGTGGCGCGACGCCGTGCTCGACGAGCTGCCGTGGCTGCTCGCCGCGGGCGTGCTGATGCTCGTGACCTACGTGGCGACCTGGTCGGGCTGGCTGCTCGGCCAGGACGGCTACTACCGCCTGGCGGAGCGCTACCCGAACAACCCGGAGCTGAGCGACACCCCGATCATCGGCGCGCTGATCAACCTGTGGGAGTACCACAAAGCGGCGTACGGCTTCCACACCCAGCTCGACGACCCGCACAAGTACCAGTCCTGGCCCTGGCAGTGGCTGCTGCTCGGCCGCCCGGTGGCGTTCCACTGGTCCGGCGACGGCAGTTGCGGCGCACCGAGCTGCGCCTCGGAGGTGCTGCTGCTGGGTACGCCGCTGCTGTGGTGGTCGTTCCTGCCGGCGCTGGCCGCGACCGCCTGGCTCGGGCTGGCCCGGCGTGACTGGCGGGCGGGCGCGATCCTGCTCAGCGCCGCCGCCGGCCTGCTGCCCTGGTTCTGGTTCGCCCTCGACGGCCGGACGATGTTCTCCTTCTACGCCGCGCCGGCGGTGCCGTTCCTGGTGCTGGCGGTGGTCTACGTGCTCGGCGCGATCGCCACCCCGGCGCCGGTGTCGAACACGGCCGCGCCACCGGACCCGCAACAGGTCCACGACCGCCGGCTGGTGGGCGGGATCATCGCGGGCGCGTACGTGTTGCTCGTGGCGCTCTGTTTCGCCTACTTCTACCCGATCTTCGTGGGCCGGGTGCTGCCGTACGCGGACTGGTCGGCGCGGATGTGGCTGGACGGCCGCTGGATCTGACGCGGGGCGCCGGGCACTGCGCGGCGCCGGGGCACAAAGAAGCGCGCCCCGATCGCCTGCCACGGGGGAAGCGGGCGATTGGGGCGCGCAAGACAGAGCTTAACCACACTCCGGCAACGGCACAACGGGTGCGGGCCGGTCAGATTTCCGACGAGTGCACCACCGGCCGAAAGGTTTACATGGTGCAGCTAACGGTGGGTGGCCGAGCGCGACCGTGACGGCCCCGGCGGACGCCGGAGACGGGCCTCCGGCGGGCACCTCCGACCCGGATGATCTTCCAAAGTGGATCTCACTACACTTCGCCCGGTGATCAACAAGAGACGATCGACGGCCGTCCTCATCGGACTGCTGGCGGCGGCCGCGCTGATCGGGCCGAGCCCCGCCGGGGCCGACGACGAGACCACCGAGCCCGTCGCCGAACCACCCAAGGTCGAGCTGGTCCTCGACGTCAGCGGATCGATGCGGGCCCGCGACATCGACGGGCGCAGCCGGATCTCCGTCGCCCAGCAGGCGTTCAACGAGGTGGTCGACGCCCTGCCGGACGAGACACAGCTCGGCATCCGGGTGCTCGGCGCCACCTACCGGGGCAAGGACAAGAAGCAGGGCTGCCTGGACACCCAGCAGATCGTGCCCGTCGGCCCGGTGGACCGTACCCAGGCCAAGGCCGCCGTGGCCGGGCTGCGACCGACCGGTTTCACACCGGTCGGGCTGGCGCTGCGCTCCGCCGCGCAGGACCTGGGAACCGGCAGCACCGCCCGCCGGATCGTGCTGATCACCGACGGTGAGGACACCTGCGCGCCGCCCGACCCGTGCGAGGTGGCCCGCGAGCTGGCCGCCCAGGGCACCCGCCTGGTGGTCGACACGCTCGGCCTGGCGCCGGACGAGAAGGTACGCAAGCAGCTGCTCTGCATCGCCGGCGCGACCGGGGGCACCTACACCGCCGCGCAGAGCGCCGACGAGCTGACCGGCCGGATCAAGCAGCTCGTCGACCGCGCCCGGGACACGTACACCGCCGCTCCGGCTGTGGTCGGCGGCGGCACGGCGTGCGAGGGCGCGCCGCTGCTCGCCCCCGGCGTCTACAGCGACCGGGAGGCGTTCTCCGAGCACCGCTGGTACCGGGTGCCGGTGCGTCCCGGGCAGGAACTGCGCGCTTCGGTGAGCGTCGCGCTGGACCGGCCGGTCAACCCGGACTACGGCGTGCTGCTGCGCGCCACCGCGCCGGACGGGCGGGAACTGGTCCGGGGCGTCGACGCCGGCAGCGGGCGTACCGACGTGGTCTCCGCCGGGCTGCGCTGGTCGGCCGCCGAGGAGGAGGACGGGCCGAGCCCGGAGCCGAGCGCCGGCGCGGAGCAGCCCGTACGGACCGTCTGCCTGGTGGTCAGCAACTCGTTCGCGGCCAAGCCCGGCACCCAGGCCCGGCCCGGCATGCCGGTGGAGCTGACAGTCGACGTGGTGGCCGCCTCCCCCGCGCCGGACGGGCCGGATCTGGGCCGCGGCTGGGTGCTGCTGCTCCTGCTCGCGCTCGCCGGACTGCTCACCGGGCTGGTCGCCGGACTGCTCACCCGCTGGTGGGTGCACACGTGGAGGGTGAACTGAGCATGCGTACGCTGATCCGCTCCGCGGCGGCGATCACCGCCGCCGGACTCGCCCTCACCCCGGCGGCGGCCCTGGCCGCGCCCAGCCCGTCACCGGGTGCGACCACGGTGACCAAGGCGGGCACCTCGTTCCTCACCGCCACCACAGTCACCGCCGGCCAGCCGGTGCAGGTGGGCGCGTCGACCGGCGACCACCTGTACTGGTCGTTCCGCGCCGACGCCGGGCAGGTGCACGAGGTCACCGCCACCGTCACGTTCCCGAAGCCACGCAGCGGCGCGTCCACCTGGACCGTCGACGTCTTCGACGGGCTGCGCCGCCGGCAGGCGTGCACCGCTGGCGCGCAGACCCCGACCGCCGGCGCGTCGGCGACGAGCGTCGCGCTGGGCTGCACGCTGCGCCGGGTACGGCCGTGGGCCGAGCCCTGGTCGGGCGACCCGCTGCCCGGCACCTACTACATCCGGCTCTCCGTCACCGATCTGCCGGAACCCGACCTCGGCCTGCCGATCGACGTGGAGATGCTCGTCGGCGCGACCGACGAGGGCGGCGCGTCCGGCGACGACGGCGAACTGGCCGCGCCGCTGGTGCCGAACACCAGGGCCGGCACCGTGCTCAGCGCCGAGCCGACGCCCGAGCCGGTGGCCGACGAGGAGACCGACCTGACCGGGTGGCTCCCCGAGGCCGGATCGCGCTGGGTGTGGACCACAGTGGGCGGCGTGCTCGCCGCCGTGGCCGGCGTGGTCGGCTTCGGGCTCACCCGGCGGCCGCGCCGCCCCTGAGGACCGCAGCCGGTGGCCGCCGCGAACCCGACGCGGCGGCCACCGGACGCGCTCATGCCTCGGCGATACGCGGGCCGCGCGGCACCCAGCCGATGAACCGGTCCTGGAGCGCGGTGACCGGCACGGAGCGCAGATCCTGCGTCGCCGCGGCGAGGCAGGACCCGAGATAGACGCTCAACGACGCCCGGTCCACCTGGTACTCGCGCAGCAGATGATGACGTTTCGTGGCGCAGGGCCAGTCGTCACCGCACGAGCCGCAGGTCCAGTCGGGGGTCACCGGCACGTGCTCGCCGCCGGTACTTCCCGAAACCTCCGCGCCAGGCGTCATCGGCCGCTCCTTCCGAGTCAGGAATGGTGGTGATGGACCGGTTGCCTCCCCGCAACATTCCTTCAGCGCAGCGGCACGCCCAAGCGTTACGGTACGTTCACCGCGTGTCCCCGTCATCCACCTCTCGTGCGTGATCTGCTCCCGGCCGAGGTCGCCGTGGCGGTGGCCGACGCGGCCGACTGGGCCGGTGAGCTGCTCCCGGCCGAGCTGGCCGCCCTGGGTGAGCGCGCGGTACCCGGCCGACGCCGAGACTTCACCGCCGGGCGGGTCTGCGCCCGCCGGGCACTCGGCGCGCTCGGCCTGCCCGCCACGCCGGTACCGGCCGGCGCCGACCGGGCCCCGATCTGGCCGCCCGGCGTGGTCGGCGCCATCACCCACACCCGCGACTACTGCGCCGCGGCAGCCGCCCGCGCCACCGACGTACGCGCCGTCGGTATCGACGCCGAGCGCTACCGGCCGCTCTCCCCGGGGGTACGCCGGAAGGTGTGCCGCCCCGACGAGGAGGCGGACCTGGCCCGGCTGCCGCCCGGCACGCCCTGGCCGACCGTGTTGTTCAGCGCGAAGGAGACCGTCTACAAGGTCTGGCACCCGCTCGTCGGCACGTGGCTGGGCTTCGCCGACGCGCACGTCACGCTGGACCCGGAGGCGGGCACCTTCCACGCCGCCATCGCCCCGGCCCGGCTCGCCGCCGCACCGGTGCCCGATCCACCGTCAGCGGTGACCGGACGGTTCGCCGTGGACGACGACCTGGTCCGCACCGCGGCCGTCCTGCTTCGTCGATGAGGCACTGCCGGGCGGGTTGTGCCCGGCTTGTACCGTCGTTCCGACTGAAAATCCCGAAGGCGCCCAAGGAGTACGGTGAGCCACCCTCAGCCTCCGTCCGGGTCACCGGACCCGAACCAGCAGCCGCAGGAACCGCCGACGCAGGCGTTCCCCACCGCCCCGATGCCGCCGGTGCCGGGCAACCCGTACGCGCCACCGCCCGCTCCGACGTCGGGCTCGCCCTACCCGCCGCCCTCGGACGCGCCGCAGCCGCCCGTCTCGGGCGCGCCGTACCCGCCGCCGGGCAGCGAGTACCAGCCGCCGGGTGCCGCGTACCAGCCACCGGGCGGTGCGTACCCGCCGCCGGGGTCCGAGTACCAGCCGCCGGGTGCGGCGTACCCGCCCCCGGGCGGCGAGTACCAGCAGCCGGGTGGCTATCCGCCCCCGGGTGGTTACCCGCCGCCGGGTGGTGGCGCGTACCCGCCGCCGCCCGGAGCGCCCTTCGGACCGCCGGCGAAGAAGTCGAACAAGAACATCTGGATCACTGTCGGCATCATCGCGGTGATCCTGCTGCTGCTGTGCTGCGGTGGCGGCATCTTCGCCATCTACAGCGGCGCGAAGAAGACCCAGGAGGCGATCGACTCGCTGCCCACCCCGGGCGTCACCTACGGCCAGCCCACAGGTGACACCCCGACGGGCGCTCCCACCGGCACGCCGCAGCCGGGCAACACCGACGACAAGACGTTCAACATGCCGGCCGGCGACAAGCTGGTCGTCAACGACGACCGGGGCACCATCGAGATCACGGTCGGCAACTTCCGGACCAGGAACGCCGCCTGCAGCGAGGTCATGCCCGGCCCGAAGAACGGCATGTTCCTGATCGCCGACGTGACCGCCGAGATCACCAAGGGCACCGGCTCGATCAACCCGTTCTACTTCACCTGGGTCGCTGCGGACGGCACCGAGGAGAGCGGCATCGGCGGCGCCTTCTCGGGTTGCGGCAAGCTGATGACCTCGGGCAACAACCTGCCCGAGGGTTCCAAGCGCAGCGGCCAGCTCATCTTCGACGTGAAGGACCAGAACGGCGTCGTGGAATACAAGCACCGCTTCCGTTCCGCCGGGTCCTGGAAGCCCTGACCCGAACGAAACCCCGCACGGGGGCCGGTCCACTACGGACCGGCCCCCGTGTCCGTTCGGACGGCGCCAGGAGCCGAACGGACATTTCCATGTGCACGAGCCGGCCCTCGGTCGCCAGGCTCGGAGCATGGCTAACGAGACGACGATCCCGCTGCTGCCGTGCCGCTCCCTGGACGACGTGGCGCCCTTCTACCAGGCCCTCGGCTTCGAGATCACGTACCGGCAGGAGCGCCCGAACCCGTACCTGACACTGCGGCGGGAGGATCTCCATCTGCACTTCTTCGGGATGCCGCAGTTCGATCCCGCCGACTCGTACGGCTCCTGCCTGGTGGTGGTGGACGACCTGGTCGACATCCACCGGGCCTTCACCGACGGCCTGCGTGCCACGTACGGCAAGGTGCTCGTCTCCGGCGTGCCCCGGATGACCCGGCCCCGGCCCCGCCGCAACCAGGAGGGCCACTTCGGGTTCAGCATCGTCGACCCCGGCGGCAACTGGATCCGGTTCGTCGGCCGGAGCGATACCGCGGAGACCGACGACAGGGGCGGGCTGGCCCGTACGCTGCAGAACGCGGTGGTGCAGGCGGACTCTCGCGGCAATCCCCAGCAGGCCGCGCGGATCCTCGACGGCGCGCTTGCCCGCCCGGATGCCGCCGACGACCCGGCCGTCCAGGTGGAGGCGCTGGTCTACCGGGCGGAGCTGGCGCTGCAACTCGACGAGCCGGAGTCCGCGCGGGAGCTGGTGCGGCAGGCCCGCTCGATCCCGCTGGACGACGGATCGCGCTACGCGCTGGCCGACACGCTGCGGCACGCCGAGGACCTGATCACCGCCCTGCCGCCCGCATGACCGCACGGCGGGCGGGCGCCCGGCCGGTGGCGGCGGTTTGCCGGCCGGGTCAGCGGGGACGCGCCTCGGCAGGCGGCGAGGGCCGCCACGCGACGATCCGGGGAGGCGGCAATGAGCGTCGAGCGCGCGAAGAACGACCTGGAGGACCTGGCCGGTCCGGCCCGGGCGCGGCTCGGTGACCTGAACCAGGACGAACACGCCGAAGCGGACCGGGTACGCGAACAGGATGAGATCCGGGGCAAGCGCCCCGGCGAGCACATCCAGGCGGACGCCCGCGACGCCGACGACGACTTCTCCGCCTGACCCCGTCCTGCCGGAGATCCGAGGTCGGGCCGCGCCGCACGCGCGGCGGGCGTGCGCTGTCGGGGTTGGCTCCTATCCTGGGACGATGGTTCTCACCGACGTCACCGGGTCCTGGGCAGGCACCAACGGCTTCCGGCTGATGCCCGCCGATCCGCTCGCCGAGTCGCCGGCCGCGCTCACAGTCGCCACCGCGGCCGGCGGGCACCTGACCACCGTGTCGTACTCGTGGGAACATCCCGACGACGGCCCGCAGGACGGCCTGCTGGTGGTCGGCGCCGGCGACCGGCCGGGCTCGCTCGTCGCCTGGTGGGGCGACTCGTGGCACCAGCAGCCGACCCCGATGACGCTCACCGGCGCGGCGGGCGGGGCGGCGGTCGAGCTGACCGCCGAGTACGGCGGCGGCTGGGGGTGGCGGATCGTCCTCGACACCGCCGACCCGGTCACGCTGCGGCTGCGGATGGAGAACGTCGTCCCCGCGGACCAGGCCGGGCCCGGCACACCGGCCGGGCCCTACCCGGCGATGGTCACCGACGTGCGCCGGGCCTGACCGTCGCGGGCATCCGCGACGCGGCGACGCCGCGGTCAGGCGTCGAGGATCTCCCGCAGCCGGCGCGCGAACGCCTCCGGCTGCCCGGCGTGGCCCATCCCCTCGCCGAGGAACCCGCCGTGGTGGCTCGGGAAGACCGCGGCCTGTCCGCCGAGCAGCTCGGCGGTGGCCACCGACGTCCGCGCGGTGAGGGTGTCCGCCGACTCCTCGCCCACCGCCACCACGACCCGGGTAGGCGCGGCGCGCAGCGCGTCGGCGTCCGGCCGGAAGACGGTGACCGCCGCGGACCGGTCGGAGAGCAGCGGGTCGTCGCGGCTGCCGTCGTCCTCGGCCGGCATTCCGAACGCGGCGGGATCGGGCGCGGGCTGGGCGAAGTAGTCGTCGGTGAACTCGCCGCGCCACGACGTCATGACGATGAACGCCGCCATGCCGGCACCCCAGCCGTTCTTCCGGTACGCCTCCTGGCAGGCGGCCATGGCCCGTCCGGCCGCCTCGGCGTCGGGGAGCAGCGTGACCAGCGGCGGCTCGTGCGCCACGAGCGTGGTCACCACGTCCGGGTAGGCGGCCACCAGGGCGAGCGCGGTCACCGCGCCGCCGCTGCTGGCGAACATGTCGACCGGGCCCACGCCGAGGGCGTCGACGATGTCGCGGACGTCCCGGGCCTGCACCTCGGGCAGTGAGTCGTTCCGGCCGTCCTTGCGGACGCTCCGGCCGAGCCCGCGCGGGTCGTACGTGATGACTGTGCGGTCCGGGAAGTACGACGCGAGCGTGGTGAAGCCGTCGGCGCACATCGGCTGGCCGATCATGAACAAGGGGCGGTGCCCGGCCTCGGCCGCCTCGGGGGCGTGGACGTCGTAGACCAGGTCGACCTCGGGCGTCTGGAGAGTGAGCGTCTTCATGCCTCTGTCGACCGGCGCCGACCTCGGAAATCATCGGTCCGGCGGAAACTCGTGCCGGGCACGGCTCGCGGCGGTGTCGACGCCCACCGCCGCGAGCCGTGCCGTCGCGGTCAGCTCACCGTGCCGGTGACGGTGCTGCCGGACTTGGTCACGTAGTAGGTCAGCTTCGTGCCGCTCCAGAAGTGGAACGTCAGCGTGACCCGCTGGCCGTCGTTGACCTCGGCGAAGAACTCCGGCTTCAACGCGATCGTGTTGCCGGTGTAGTTCGGCGCGAACGTCACGTCGAACTCCTTGTACGAGGTCCAGTTGTGCGGCCCGGCGTTGCTGCCGTCGGCGTACTTCGCCTCCATCGTGGCCAGCTGGTCACCGCGGAACTGCGCCGGGAGCGTGAACGCCGCCGTGGTGCCCGTGGCGTTCGACAGCACCGGCGGGTCGTACGTGATGATGCTGATCCGCCACGGCACGCCCGCGGAGAAGCGGGCCTGGAGGTTGGCGTTCACCCCGTACGCGCGGGAGCCGACCAGCCGGGTCAGCGCCGACGCGGTGAGCGTCAGAGTGCTGCCGGAGACCGTGTAGTCGGTGCCGTTCACCAGGTCGGTGGTGCCCTGGCGCAGCCCCTGGAACGTGGTGCCGTTCAGGTTGAGCGTCAGGCTCTTGGCGGTGATCGTGCCGGTACGCGGCACGTACACCTGGTCGCTGGACGCGGTGCCGGAGCGGGTCGTCCAGCTCGACTTGATCTGCGCGAACAGCTCGGGGTCCTTCCACACGAACGACGTGCGGTCGAAGTGCTGGCCGTTGTCCCAGAGCTGGGTGGTCAGCTTGCGGCTACGCGCGTAGTGGCCGAGGAACTCGAAGAACTTGAGCTTCTCGCCCTGCTCGATGGTGCCGGTGTGGCGGTCGAAGCCGAGCAGCCCGTACTCGCCGATGATCACCGGGATGTTGCGGGTGACGAAGGCGTTGTAGACCCGGTCGAACTGGTCGGTCAGGTCCTGCTGGACCGTCGCGTCGAACCGGGTGCCGCCGGCGACGTTCACGCTGAACGGCCAGTACCCGTAGAAGTGCACGGTGGCGATCAGGTTCGGGTCGTTGAGCGTGTTGAACGTGCTGACCAGCTCGTTCACCCGGGCCTGCTCGGCGGAGGTGTGCAGGGTCGGCAGGACCAGCAGCCGGGTGGCGTTGCCCCCGCCGGACTGACGGACGATGCGGTGGAACGAGGTGTTCAGCTCGTTGAGGAGCGTGGCGTTCTGCGCGTCGCCGGAGCTTCCGGTGAACTGCGGCTCGTTGACGCTCTCGAAGGTCAGCTTCGGCGAGGAGTCCTTGAACGCGGCGGCGATCTGGGTCCAGAGCGCGTTGTAGCGGTTCAGCACGCCTGTGCGGTCGGTGGGCATCGTGTTGATCCACTGCCACGAGTCGTGGTGGATGTTGAGCACCACGTAGAAGCCGTCGGCGAGCGCCCAGCCGACCACCTCGCGTACCCGGTTCAGCCAGGCCGCGTCGATCGTGTAGTTCGGCGCGGCGCCGTGGTGGTTGCTCCAGGTCACCGGGATGCGGATGCTGTTGAAGCCCTGCGCCCGGACGTTGTCGAGCAGCGCCTCGGTGACCCGCGGGTTGCCCCACGCGGTCTCGTCCGCGCCGACCGCGTCGAAGGAGTTGCCGAGGTTCCAGCCGGGCTGCATGGCGGCGACGGCGGCCATGGCGTTGCCTGCGGGCGGCGGGGTCGTGGGCGGTGGCGTGGTGGGCGGCGGGGTGGTCGGGGGCGGAGTGGTCGGCGGTGGCGTGGTGGTCGGCGGCGGGGTGGTCCCGCCGACGCCGCCGGTGCAGGCCACACCGTTGAGGGAGAACGCGGTGGGCGCGGTGTTCGCGCCGGACCAGGAGCCGTTGAAGCCGAACGAGACGCTGCCGTTGGTGGCGATGGAGCCGTTGTAGCCGACGTTCGTCGCGGTGACGTCGGCGCCGGAGGAGGTGACTGTGGCGCTCCAGGCCTGGGTGACCCGCTGGCCGGACGGGAACGTCCAGCGCAGGTTCCAGCCGTTGATCGGGTCACCGAGGTTGGTCACGTCGACGTTCGCGGTGAAGCCGCCGGGCCACTGGCTGGCGGTCGTGTAGGTGACGCGGCAGCCGGCCGCCGCCTGGGCGTTCGTCGCCATCACGGCGGTGCCTGTCACGAGTGCCGCGGCGGTCGCGGCGACCAGGCCGACCCGCAATCGGGCGGTACGGGGAGAGCGGAACATGGTGGTTCCTTCGTGGTGGGGTGGGGCGCGTGGACGGGGAAGGCGGGGCGCGCACCCGCCCAGCGCGAGAGTAAGTTTGGATTCCAAACATTGTCAATCGGTAGCCGTGGATGCAGGAGGCCGACGGGGCATCAGGCGGCCGACGGCGTCTCGACGGTGAGGTGCGCCGACAGCGCGCCCAGGAAGTCCGGCGCGTCGAAGATCCGGCCGGCCGACGCGACACCGGTCGCCCGCGTCTGCCCGGTCAGGATCCGGTGGACCGCCTCGACCGCCAGCGGCGCGCTGATCGCGTAGATGTCCTGCCCGTGGGCCACCACCCGCCGGCGGACGTCGCCCGAACGCACCACCACGTCGACGGTGAACGTCTGCGCGGACCGGCCACGCTCGTCCACAGCGGCCGGTGCCTCCCCGGCGGCCAGATCCCCTGCCGCGTTCGCGGTCATGTACGTGCACACCTCCGGGATGTCCAGGTGGCTCGGCACCGTCACCACGTCGGCCATGGTGAACTCGCCGAGCACCGGCCGGACACCGAGCGGCGCCGGGAACTCCCAGTCCCGCCGGGGCAGGTCGCCGTCGGCGTACACCAGGCGCCCGTCGGTGAAGCGGACCCGCCGGCCGTCGCGGCGCTCGCGCGAGACGACGCCGGAGGCGACCGTCCCGGCCGTCGGGTGCCAGCTGCTCAGCCCGTACGAGACGTGCGCCTCGTCGGCCGCCGCCCAGTCCCCCATCGCGACGGTGACCAGCAGGTCGCCGAGCCCGCCGAAGAACGCCATGGCGGGCACCACCGCGACTCCGGCGGCCTCGGCACGCTCGGCGTAGTGCGCGAACGTGTCCCGGTTCGCCTCGATCTCGGCCGCCACGTCGACGTAGGGGATCCCGGCCCGCAACGCGGCCTCGATCAGCGGGCCGGCGGTCGAGGCGAACGGCCCGGCGCAGTTGACCACGGCCGCCGCCCCGGCCAGCGCCCGGTCCAGCGAGGCCGGATCGTCCACCGACGCCACCCGCTGCTCCACCCCCGGGAACGCGGCCGACAGCCTCCCGCCGTCACGTCCCACCGGCAGCGGCTCGTACCCCCGCTCCCGCAGCTCCGCCACCACGAACCGTCCGGTGTGCCCGTACGCCCCGAACACCGCCACCTGCATGACATTCCCCCTCGAAGATCGACTGGAATGATCCTCGCCGGAATTCGAGAGCCGGGACAGTGGCGCAAACGCCAATGCCCGTACAGTTTCGGACATGACCCTGATAGCGCTCGCCGCCACCGACGGGATGCTGCACTTCGAGCTGGCGGCGGCCTGCGAGATCTTCGTGCGCGACCCGACCGGCCTGGCCGACCCCTGGTACGACCTGGTGGTCTGCGGTCCCGGCCCGGTCGGCGTCGGCCGGTTCGCGGTCACGCCCGACCACGGGCTGGACCACCTGGCCCGCGCCCACACGGTGATCGTCCCGGCGATCGAGGACACCGACGCCGAGCCGCCGTCCGACCTGGTCGACGCGGTCCGCGCCGCGCACGAGGCGGGCGCCCGGATGGTCTCGTTCTGCACCGGCGCGTTCGTCCTCGCCGCCGCCGGCATCCTCGACGGGCTGCGCGCCACCACCCACTGGGCGCACACCGACGCGCTCGCCGCCCGCTACCCACGCGTCCAGGTCGACCCGGACGTGCTCTACGTGGACAACGGTGACGTGCTCGCCTCCGCCGGCAAGGCCGCCGCGATCGACCTGTGCCTGCACCTGATCCGCCGCGACCACGGCTCCACAGTCGCCAACGCCGTCGCCCGCCGCCTGGTGGTGCCGCCGCACCGCGCGGGCGGCCAGGCCCAGTACGTCACCACACCGGTCCCGGCCCGCGAGGACCACCCGCTCGCCGCGCTGCTCCCCTGGGCGATGGCACGGCTGGACCGCCCGCTGACGGTCGCCGACCTCGCCCGCCAGGCCACCATGAGCACCCGCAACCTGGTCCGGCACTTCACCGCCGCGACCGGCGCCACGCCGTCGCAGTGGCTGGCCACGCAGCGCATCCGGCGGGCGCAGGAGTTGCTGGAGAACACCGACGACGGCATCGACGCCGTCGCCGAGGCATCCGGCATGGGTACGGCGACGACGCTGCGCCGCCACTTCCAGCGCACCGTCGGCGTACCCCCGGACACCTACCGCCGGACGTTCCGCCGCGGCTGACCGGGGTTGCCCGGCGGTTGTAGCGCCGGCCACCCGACCACCGGGAGCAGACCATGGCTGAGCAGGTACGGGTGCCCGACGACGGCGCCGGCGGCAGCGAGTTCATCGAGGCCCGCGCGTTCCGGCACGGCGGCTATGGTCGATTCGACCACCAGCCGATCGTTGCTGCGCTCGTGGCACGCATCCGCGCCCTCTCCGGCGGCTTCGTGCCGCCGAAGGGGACGGTCGCCTGACACTCGGCACGGGGGAAGATGTGTTCGACGTGATCGTGGTCGGCGGTGGGCCGACCGGCATGATGCTGGCGAGCGAGTTGCGCCTTCAGGGCGTCGGCGTGCTCGTCCTGGAACGCGACGCCGAGCCGCCGCCGTACGTGCGCTCGCTCGGCCTGCACGTCCGCAGCATCGAGGTGATGGACCAGCGCGGGCTGCTGGAGCGGTTCCTCGAACACGGCGGCACCCATCCGATCCGGGGGTTCTTCGCCAGCATCGACAAACCCGCGCCCGCCGACCTGGACACCGCACACCCGTACGTCCTCGGCATCCCGCAGACGCTCACCGACCGGCTGCTCGCCGACCACGCCGCCGAGGTCGGCGCTGAGATCCGGCGCGGCAGTGCGGTGACCGGGCTGGAGCAGGACGACGACGGCGTGACAGTCCACCTCGACGACGAGAGCGCGTCACCGCTGCGGGCGCGGTTCGCCGTCGGCTGCGACGGCGGGCGCAGCACCGTCCGCAAGCTGCTCGGCGTCGGCTTTCCCGGCGAGCCGTCGACGATCGACACGCTGCTCGGCGAGATGGAGGTGACCGCGTCCGCGGACGAGATCACCGCGATCATGACCGAGGTACGCCGCACCGAGAAGCGGTTCGGACTCGGGCCGTCCGGCAGGCCCGGCGTGTTCCGGGTGGTCGTACCGGCGGCCGACGTGGCCTCGACACCGCCGACGCTCGACGACGTCAAGCGGCAACTTCACGCGTACGCGGGCACCGACTTCGGCGTGCACTCCCCCCGCTGGCTGTCGAGGTTCGGCGACGCGACCCGCCTGGCCGAGCACTACCGGGTCGGGCGGGTGTTCCTGGCCGGCGACGCCGCGCACATCCATCCGCCGCTGGGCGGGCAGGGGCTCAACCTGGGCATCCAGGACGCGTTCAACCTGGGCTGGAAGCTGGCGGCGACGGTGAACGGCTGGGCGCCGGACGGCCTGCTGGACACCTACGAGACCGAGCGACGCCCGGTCGCCGCCGACGTGCTGACGAACACCCGCGCGCAGATGCTGCTGACCACGAACGAGCCCGGACCGCAGGCCGTGCGTCAGATGCTGGCGCAGCTCATGGACTTCGACGAGGTCAACCGCTTCCTGATCGAGAAGGTCACAGCGATCAGCGTCCGGTACGACGTCGGCGAGGGGCATGCGCTGCTCGGGCGGCGGCTGCGCGACGTACCGCTGCGGGAGGGACGCCTGTACGAGCTGATGCGTACCGGCGGCGGGTTGTTGCTGGACGGGACCGGGAAGCTGTCGGTGGACGGCTGGGCCGACCGGGTCGGGCACGTCGCCGGCACCGGCGACGAGCTGGACGTGCCGGCGGTGTTGCTGCGGCCGGACGGGCACGTGGCCTGGGTGGGTGACGATCAGCAGACGCTGGAGGATGCGCTGACCAGGTGGTTGGGTGGCGCGACGAGGTGAGCTGCCGCCGACCGCCCGAGGGCGTTCAGGGTCCGGTCGTCTGGTAGCTGCGGAGCGCGGCTTCGGCGAGTCGGGGGAGGTGATCGTCGCCGCCGGGCTCGTTGCCCTGCTCATGAACGACCACCAGGGTGGTGCCGATCCGGACGAGGATGCTGTCCCATGCCAGGGTGATCGATCCGGAAGTCGTGCTGGAGTCGACGCGCATGCTCTCGTCGCCCAGTCGCGGCCCCGGTACCACCGCGAAACGGTAGCTGCCTCCGTCCTGGCCCGGTGACGCGACGGCAGGGCATCGACCGATGAACGTCCGCAGGTCCGCCATCGCCTCTCGGGCGCCGTCGTCGGCGTACGTCCTGAGCACTTCGCTTGCCACCCACGGGTAATCGGAGCCCTCGCCAGAGCTGACGGTGGCGGCGGCCATCGCCGACGGAGCACCGGTCAGCCGGTTGGCCGACAACAGCGGAATCATGTCCGCACAGGGCACCTCGGGGCCGGGGCGCTGCCGGCCCGCATCCGGAGCCATGACCGTCGCGATGTCCACAGTGAAACCTCGTGGTAGCGCGTCCGTGGTCACCAGCCGCGCCGACAGTGCCGCGGAGTAGCCGGCGCCGCCGGTCGCCGGAATCGCGGACGCTTTCCCGGTGGTGGGCGTGCCGGTCGCCTGGGCCGTGGAGGGGGCAGCTTCGCCCGCCGAACGATCCGCTGGATCAGCAGTCGAGGGTCCGCACGCAGCCACCAGGCAGACCGCGCCCGCCGCGCCCAGCCTCCGCAGCACCATCCTGAGCACCGGGCAGACTCCATCTGTCGTACGGACGCGTCAGGCTACCAACGGACGTGACTCCGATCGGCCGCCCGGCTGCGGGCCGGGTGCCGGACGGACCCGGGCACATCTGAGCGCTGCGAGAGATCGTCAACTCCCCTACGCTGCGCCGCGTGACGATTCTGATGATCTACAACGGTGACACGGCGCCAGATGCGCCCGGCACGCGTACCGGCGGTGTTCCGCTCGTGCCTGCGGGCTTCGACTGGCCGGTGTGCGACGAGTGCGACGGACCGATGCAGTTCCTGGCCCAGGTCCGGCTCGACGACATCGACGCGGACGACGCCGCGCTCTTGTCGATCTTCATGTGCCAGAACGATCCGGGCCTGTGCGACGAGTGGGATGCGACAGCCGGCGGCAACCGCGCGTTCGTCTTCCCTTCCGGGGCGCTGGCTCCGTCTGCCGTGCCCCCGGGCGACACCGTCCTGGCGGCCGAGACGTCCGCCGTCACGTACGTGCCGATGCACGACTCCGACGGCTACGACGAGGCGCGCGAGCGCTGGCGCGGTGAGTCCGGCCGACCGCTGCGAGACGTCCTCGGGCAACTCGGCGGACTGCCGGCGTGGCTCCAGTTCGACCAGACGCCCACCTGTCCCGCCTGCGCCCTGCCCATGTCGTTCGTCGTCCAGTTCGAGGAAGGCCACGATCACCGCACCGGCTTCAACTTCGGTGGCGGTGGCTGCGGGTACGGATTCCGCTGCCGGCCGTGCTCGACGGCGGCGTTCCTGTGGCAGCAGTGACCTGCTTTTCAGGCTTGACGAACGCCAATGGTAAGTCGTAGCTTACCGTTCGTGGGAACTTACCGAACCGAGGACGGATGGGACGCCCTGGGCGACCCGACTCGGCGGGCGATCATCGCGTGTCTCGCGGAGCAGCCGCGGGCGGTCGGCGAGCTGGCCGCGGTGCTGCCGGTCAGCCGGCCGGCGGTGTCGCAGCATCTGCGGGTGCTGAAGGACGCCGGCCTCGTGACGGACCGCACGGCGGGCACAAAGCGTGTCTACCGGCTCAATCCCGCCGGCGTGGCCGCCTTACGAGATCAGCTCGACACCTACTGGAGCCGCGCGTTGGACGGCTTCAAGGACGTCGCCGAGCGCCCTGACGAGGAGGAATCATGAGTGGCACGGATGCGGTGGTACAGCGGCAGATCGTGGTCGACGCGCCGGTGGAGCGCGCCTTCGCGGTATTCACGGAGCGGTTCGGCGACTTCAAGCCGAAGGAGCACAACCTGCTGTCGTCGCCGATCGCGGAGACGGTGTTCGAGCCGAAGGTCGGTGGGCACATCTTCGACCGCGCCGAGGACGGCAGTGAGTGCGCCTGGGCGCGAATCCTCGTCTTCGAGCCGCCGGACCGGCTCGTCTTCAGCTGGGACATCAGCCCGGCATGGCAGCTCGAACAGGATCTGGACAACGCCAGCGAGGTCGAGGTCCGGTTCGTCGCCGAGACACCGCAGCGCACCCGGGTCGAGTTGGAGCACCGCAACCTGGACCGGCACGGTCCGGGTTGGGAGTCGGTTCGTGACGGCGTCGGCCACGACGAGGGCTGGCCGCTGTACCTGGACCGCTACGCCGGACTGTTCACCGAGGCCGGATAGCACGTGCCCTGGCAACCGCCGGCACGATCATTCACGAGGCTCGAAAGGCTCGGAGAGAGGCACTGGCAGACTGCCGTCGTGCCGTCCGAACCGCCGTCGTGGACAATCAAGCACTTCTCGCAGGCCAACCCGGCGGGACCGGGTCAGGACAGCGTCCCGGCCTTGCTACGCCGCATCGCCGACAGCATCGAGCAACGGCCTGGTATCGAGGTCCAGGACGTCGTCATTCAAAGCGAGATCACTGCCGACGGTGACTGGTGGTCGGCCACCGTCTACTTCCACGAGCCGTCGCCGTAACGCATCCGGCCGGCCGCTCGACCGCGTCGCCGCCGACGGGCGGCAGCCTTCCCGTAGTCCGGCCACGAGTGGGCCAACACTCGTCGGGGTGTAGGCAGGCGGGATGGCGGGTACGTCGCGCCCTACCCCTTACCCCTGCTCAGGAGGACGCTATGACCGTCGTACTCGCCGTTGTCTGCAAAGACGGGGTGGTGATCGGCGCCGACTCCCAGATCACCGAGAGCGACCGCGGTCTGAGCTTCCCCGCCCAGAAGCTGCACCCGCTGGGCGACTGCGCCGCCTGGGGCGGCAGCGGTGCGCGGGGGGTACTCAACGACCTGCGCCCCCTCCTCCAGGACTCGGCCACCGCCATCCTCGAAGCACCCGACATCGGCGACGAGTTGCAGGAGCGCGTCCTGCCCGTCTTCAAGAAGCACTACGAGAACTACATCCCGGACGTACCAGGCGAGGGCGCCGGCGGCGGGGTGTCGGCGTACCTGCTCGCGGCCGGCTTCAGCCAGGGCGGCCCGTGGATCGTGGAGATCAACCCCAACGGGCTGATCGGCCGCTACGAGGACGTGGGCTTCCACGCCATCGGCTCCGGCGCGCCCATGGCCCAGCAGGCCGGCGCGCTGCTGTCCCACTTCCGGATGACCACGCGCACCGTCGAGTACGGCGTGGTGGGCGTGGTACGGGTGCTGGAGGCGCTGGAGCGGACCTCGCCGTCGGTCGGCGGGCCGTTCAGCGTCGCGTGCATCCGCGAGGAGGGCGCCCACCACCTCGACGAGAAGGAGATCGCCAAGGCGCTGAAGGACGCCGAGCGCTGGCGCGATCTCGAACAGAAGGCGCTCGACGGCCTGTTCGACTGACGCCGGGGCGTGCGAGCAAACCGTCATCCGCGCGGAGGAGCCCGGACAACAGTCCGGGCTCCTCCGGTCAATGCGGTGTCGTCAGGCAGGGATCGCGGTGAGGTACCAGAGCTGCCCGGTCACGTTCTGGCACTTGTCGGTGAACGCCGCACCCTTCAGGACGGACGTCGGCGCGAATCGGTTACCTTCCAGGCATTCGCCTTCCTTCTCCCGGAACTTTGTCTGCAGCCGGAAGAGGTTGTCTCCGGCCTTGACCAGCTTCCACTGCTGTCCGGTGACCTCGCGGCACGTGTCCAGGAACGCGGCGCCGCCGAGGACCTTCCCGGCGATCTGGTTGCCTTCGAGGCACTTCTGCTCGCCGAGGAACTTCGTCCGCAGCGTGTAGTAGCCGTCGGGGCGCTTGGTGAGACTCCAGGCCTGCCCGTCAACGTCCTTGCAGGTGTTCTGGAAGGCGGCGCCGGCGAGGGTTGAGTTGCCGTCGACGCGGTTGCCTTCCAGGCACTCGTTCTCACCGCGGAACACGGTCTTGAGCTTGTAGTATCCCCCCGCCGAGGCTGGGGCCTGGGCCGCCGGCTGCGCCGCGACATCCACCGTCTTCACGGCAGCGGCGTCTGAACCGTCCACCGGCTTCTCGTTGATGGACGTGTCGACCGCCACCGCGGGCGCGGACGCGGCGGCGGATGCAGAGGCGGATGCCACGCTCGTCGGCGTGGCCGACTCGGACGCAGACGGGCTTGACTCACTGGCCTGCTCGCATCCCGCCGCGGCCATGGCCAGAACCGCCAAGACCACCACAGACTTTCGCATGTTTTTCACTGTCGTTCCCATGAGCCATTTTCATCGTGACGGCGCAGGTCACGGGCGGTGTGGGAGGCCGGTGTCCAGGTAGGACGAGGCTCCCGGTAAGACAGCAATCGACCAAGAT
>NZ_JNZR01000032.1:0-66032 GCF_000717585.1 Micromonospora globosa | reverse complement strand
GGGCGGAGGGGGCGGAGGCGGGCCGGGAGCCGGGAGCGGCCGGGGAACGAGCTGTCGTGGCGGGACGATCATCGGGGGGACGTACCGCCTAGGGTGGTCAGCGTGGCGACCCTTCTGCTCTTGCGACACGGCCGGACCACCGCGAACGCCGACGGCGGCCTGGCCGGGCGGCAACCGGTCGAGCTGGACGACACCGGCCGGGCGCAGGCCACGGCGGTCGGCGGGCGCCTCGCCGGGCTGCCGCTGGCGGCGGTGGTGACCAGCCCGCTCATCCGCTGCCGGCAGACCCTCGAGCTGGCGCTTCCCGGCGCCGAGCCGGTCGTCGACGAAGGGCTGATCGAGTGCGGGTACGGCGACTGGGAGGGGCAGTCGCTGAAGAAGCTGGCGAAGGAGCCGCTCTGGCCGGTGGTCCAGCAGCACCCGAGCGCCGCCGCGTTCCCGCAGGGCGAGTCGATGGCGGCCATGTCCGCGCGCGCGGTCGCCGCGGTACGGGCGTGGGACGCGCGGGTCACCGCCGAGCACGGGCCGGAGGCCATCTGGCTGGCGTGCAGCCACGGTGACGTGATCAAGGCGATCGTGGCGGACGCGCTCGGCGTACACCTTGATCTTTTTCAGCGGATCGTGGCCGACCCGGCGTCGGTGACGGCGATCCGCTACACCCCGTTGCGACCGTTCCTGGTCCGGCTCAACGACACCGGCGGTGACCTGTCGGCGCTGGTCCCGCCGCCGCGCAAGCGGCGCCGGCGACCGGCGCGGGCGGCCGAGTCCGACGCGGCGGTCGGTGGAGGCGCGGGCGCGGCCGGGTGAAGCGGGCGTACGCGGCGCGTTCGCTCTGGGCGGATTCGGCGTCGGTGGGCTGCGCGGTGCTTCCACACGCCGGATAGGGTCGTGGGTATGACGCACCAGGTGCACGCCTTCGAGCCGCCGGAGCGGTTCGTCGCCGGTACGGTCGGCCCGCCGGGGGAGCGCACGTTCTTCCTCCAGGCGCGCGGCGGCGGCCGGCTGGTCAGCGTGTCGCTGGAGAAGGTCCAGGTGTCGTTGCTCGCCGAGAAGCTGGAGGAGCTGCTCGCCGAGGCGCAGCGCCGCTTCGGCGTGAAGCTTCCGGAGCCGGTCACCACCGTGACCGGCGACAACGAGCCGCTCGACACGCCTGTGGACGAGGAGTTCCGGGTCGGCACGCTGGGCCTGGCCTTCGACGTGGACACCGCCACCGTGGTGATCGAGGCGATCGCCGTCGGTGAGGCCGAGGTCGAGGTCGAGCTGGGCGACGCGGACGACGACGCCGACGAGGACCCGGACGAGCCGGACGACGACCTCGACCGCCTGCGGGTGCGGCTGACCCCGGAGGCGACCCGCGAGTTCATCGAACGGGCCAAGCGCGTCGTGAACGCCGGCCGGCCCCCCTGCCCGCTGTGCGGCCAGCCGCTCGACCCGGCCGGTCACCTCTGCCCCCGGCACAACGGCTATCACCGGTGACCTCGTCGGAACTGCAGCCCCGACAGGACGGCGCCGAGGCACTGCGGCTGCTCGCCGACGGTGAGCTGACCCTGGAGGGGCGGCTCGTCGACGCCTCCAACGCGACGCTGCGCGGCGTCATCGCGCTCGGCGACGTGACAGCGCACTGTGTCTACAAGCCGGTACGCGGCGAGCGCCCGCTCTGGGACTTCCCGGACGGCACGCTCGCCGGCCGGGAGGTGTCCGCCTACCTGGTGTCCCGGGCCACCGGCTGGGACCTGGTTCCGCCCACGGTGCTGCGCGACGGCCCGTTCGGCCCCGGCTCGTGCCAGCTCTGGATCGACGAGCCGGACGACGCCGAGCCGCTCGTTGGATTCGTGCCGGCGCGGGAGATCCCGCCGCGCTGGTTCCCGGTCGCCGCGGCGCGCGACGACGACGGGGCGGCGTACGCGCTGGCGCACGCCGACGACCCCCGCCTGGCCCGGCTCGTCGTGCTCGACGCGATCATCAACAACGCCGACCGCAAGGGCGGGCACGTGCTCGTCGGCCCGGACGACCGGATCTACGGCGTCGACCACGGCGTGAGCTTCCACGTCGAGGAGAAGCTGCGTACGGTCCTGTGGGGCTGGGCCGGCCGCGAACTGCCGCCGGACGCGGTGGAGATGCTCGACGGCCTGGCCGGGCAGCTCCGCGGGCCGCTCGGTGAGGAACTGGCCGAGCACCTGACCATCGGTGAGCTGGCCGCGCTGGCGGAACGGGTCGAGCGGCTGCGCGAGAGCGGCCGGTTCCCCCTGCCGCCGCAGGAGTGGCCGGCGATGCCCTGGCCACCCATGTGAGCTGCTGTCGCGTTGATCACCCGTAGGGCGGCACCCGAGCGTCTGACGGATCGTTAGGCTGGCGGTCATGGAGTCTTGGGCGGGACATGACGTGCCACGGCTGCCCGGCGAGGGCGTGTCGCTGAGGTTGTACGACTCGGCGCGGCAGGGCGCCCATCCCAGCCGGCCCGAGGGCGCGGCCTCGATGTACGTCTGCGGCATCACCCCGTACGACGCGACGCACCTCGGGCACGCCGCCACCATGATCACGTTCGACCTGGTGCAGCGGATGTGGCGCGACGCCGGCCTCGACGTGCGGTACGTGCAGAACGTCACCGACATCGACGACCCGCTGCTGGAGCGCGCCGAACGCGACGGCGAGGACTGGAAGGTCCTGGCCATGCGGGAGACCGCGCTGTTCCGCGAGGACATGGAGGCGCTGCGGATGATCCCGCCGGCGCACTACGTCGGCGCGGTCGAGTCGATCCCGGACATCGCCGAGAAGGTGCTGATGCTGCTCAAGGACGGCGCGGCGTACCGGCTCGACGACGGCACCGGCGACGTCTACTTCGACATCTCCGCCGCGCCCCGCTTCGGATACGAGTCCAACCTGACCCGCGAGCAGATGATCGAGCTGTTCGCCGAGCGCGGCGGCGACCCGGAACGCGCCGGCAAGCGCGACCCGCTCGACCCGCTGCTGTGGCGCGGCGCCCGCGAGGGCGAGCCGTCCTGGCCCGGCGGCGACCTGGGCCCGGGCCGTCCCGGCTGGCACATCGAGTGCACAGTCATCGCGTTGAACCTGCTCGGCGACCGGATCGACGTGCAGGGCGGCGGCAACGACCTGATCTTCCCGCACCACGAGTGCTCCGCCGCGCACGCCGAGCGGCTGACCGGCGAGGCACCGTTCGCCGACCACTACGTGCACGCCGGCATGATCGGCCTGGACGGCGAGAAGATGTCGAAGTCCCAGGGCAACCTGGTCTTCGTGTCCCGGCTGCGGGCCGACAAGGTCGACCCGATGGCGGTCCGGCTGGCGCTGATGAGCGGGCACTACCGCAGCGACCGCTCCTGGACCGACGACCTGCTCACCGAGGCGCAGGAGCGGCTGGGCCGCTGGCGGCGGGCCGCCGCCGCGCCGGCCGGGCCGTCGGGGGCGGCGTTGCTGGCCGCGGTACGCGAGCGCCTGGCCGACGACCTGGACACGCCGGGTGCGTTGGCGGCGGCCGACCGTTGGGCCGAAGGAACCCTGAACGGCGTCACGGACGACGAGACCGCTCCGGCCCTCTTCCGAGACACGGTGGACGCCCTCCTAGGCATCGCCCTCTAGCCCCGCCCTGTCCTTCCGCCGCGTCTCATCGCCCTCGCGCCGCGCCTTCTCGCGCTGCTCGCGCGTCGATCTTGCACTTGCGGCCCACGTTCCGGCGCTTTGCCCGGTTCGCGGGGGCCGCAACCGCAAGATCGCGCCGTCCGGGGGCGGGTGTGGCGTGGGTGGAACGTGGTGGGTGCGTCGAGGACGGTTTGACACACGTGATGTTCCACTCGGGCGTGGCCGGCCCCGGCTGCTCCGTGCGCTGGCGACCCGACCGCTGACTCGGCGATCTTGCAGTTGTGGCCCCGTGGGTGTCGTGAATGTCCCTTTCGCCGGGGCGGAAAGTGCAAGATCGCCGGGGTGCCGGGGTGCCGGGGTGCCGGGGTGCCGGGGCCGGGGCCGGGCGTCGAGGGCGGGTCAGCCCAGGACCAGGCCGGGGTCGGGGTCCTGGTCGGGAGCGGGGGCGGGGATCTTGTACTCCTCGGTCAGCGTGGTCATCGGGCCGGGCCAGGTGGCCTGGGCGACCTCGATCGGCTTGTGCCGCTCGTCGTACGCGACGTGCAGCAGGTGCAGCACCGGCGTGTCCGGGCGGATCTGGAGGATCTCCGCCTCCTCCCGGCTGGGCTGGCGGGCGCTGATCGTGTCGGTGGCGGTGACGTACCGCCGGCCGGTGACCTCCTCCGCCTCCTGGTACAGCGGCCGGCCGAATGCCTCGGCCCGCTCCAGTGACGTGCCGGCGGTGTCGGCGGGCAGGAACCAGGACGCGCCGACCTCGACCGGGGAGTCGTCGGTGCGTACCAGGTGCCGCCGGCAGAGCAGCTCGGTGCCGTCGGCGACGCCGAACGCGTCGGCCACCTCGGACGGGGCGGGGGAACGGCCGACGGAGACGAGCTGCTGGCGGTACCGGGCGGCCAGGTCGGTGTGGTAGCCGCGGAAGCCGCCGTACCGGCCCCGGGACAGGCGGTTGAGGCGGCGCCGGGTGCCCCGGACGTACGTACCGGAGCCGGGTTTGGTGATCAGGATGCCCTCGACCCGCAGCTGGTCGACGGCGCGCTGCACGGTCTGCTTCGCGACGCCGAACATCTCGGCGATGGCCGGGATGGACGGCAGCCGCTCGCCCGGACCCCAGTCGCCGCGGCGCACCTGGGCCTTGAGCTGCGCGGCGATCTGCCGGTGCGGGAACTCGGCCGCGCCGGGGTTGATCTGCATGCCCGCCTCCTCACAACAGCTAGGTTCCTAGGATGCCCTAGCGGGTGTGACGGCGCCACCCCGGACACGAAGAAGCCGGGCCCCGGCAGGGGAGCCCGGCTTCGACGGAAGGGTGCTACCAGGAACCCGCTGTCGGCCCGGCGGAACCACCGCGGCGACGCAGGTACTTCTCGAACTCCTGGGCGATCTCGTCCCCGGTCAACGGGGTGATGCCGGCGTCGCCGACCCGTTCCTCCAGCTCACGGACGTACTCGCCGAGTTCGGCGTCCTGCTCGGCAGCGCTGCGCACCCGCTGCTCCCACTCGGCTGCCTCCTCGGCCAGGTCGGCCATCGGCACCGGCAGGTCGAGCACCTCCTCGACCCGGTGCAGCAGGGCGAGGGTGGCCTTCGGGCAGGGCGGGTTGTTGGCGTAGTGCGGCACGTGCACCCAGAACGACACCGCGTCGACCTCGGCCCGGGTGCAGGCGTCGTGCAGCACGCCGACGATGCCCGTCGGCCCGTCGTACCGGGTGGGGGTGAGCTGGTAGCGCTTGGCCGCGTCGGCGTCCGACGCGCTGCCGCTGATCGGCAGCGGCCGGGTGTACGGCACGTCGGCCAGCAACGCGCCGAGCAGCACCACCCGCTCGACCTCCAGGCTGTGGCAGATCTCCAGCACCTGCTCGCAGAACGTACGCCAGCGCATGCTCGGCTCGATGCCGCGGATCAGCACCACGTCGCGCTCGGTGCCCTCCGGGCTGGCCACCATGAAGCGCGTGGTGGGCCACTCGACGCGCCGGGTCTCCCCGTCGGCCATGGTGATCGTCGGGCGGCTCACCTGGAAGTCGTAGAAGTCCTCCGGGTCCAGCTCGGTCACCTCCCGGGCCTGCCAGACCTGTTCCAGGTGTTCCACGGCGGCGGTGGAGGCGTCGGCGGCGTCGTTCCAGCCCTCGAAGGCCGCGATGGCGACCGGCGAGCGCAGTACCGGCAGCCCGTCGAACTCGGTCACGCCGTCACCTCACCCTGCTCGTCGGGCGCGGCGCCGCCCCGTCGCACGGTCGCACCCCAGTTGTCCTTCACGTCCGTCAGCCTACGTGCCGCCGCCGGGCCCGGCCCGTCGGCCGCGCCGGTCGCCGGGCCGGACCACTCGGGCGAACCGGCGGAAAGGTGTACGCCGGCCCGGTGGGCAGAATGTGGGAAGGCCCGGTTCGGGTGACTCTGCCGCACTCGGGCGCACTAACCTGGGGCATGTGCCTATTTCGTTGCGTGACCTGCTGGCCGATCGGATCCTGATCGCGGACGGCGCGATGGGGACGATGCTCCAGGCCGCCGACCTCACCCTCGACGACTTCGACGGCCTGGAAGGCTGCAACGAGATCCTCAACGTGACCCGCCCGGACGTGGTCCGCGGCGTGCACGACGCCTACCTGGCCGCAGGCGCCGACTGCGTGGAGACCAACACGTTCGGCGCGAACCTGCCCAACCTCGCCGAGTACGGCATCCCCGGCCGCATCCGGGAGCTGTCCGAGGCGGGCGCGCGGATCGCGCGGGAGGCCGCCGACGCGTACGCGACGGAGGAGCATCCCCGGTTCGTGCTCGGCTCGATGGGTCCGGGCACCAAGCTGCCCACCCTCGGGCACGCGAGCTACGCCTCGCTGCGCGACGCGTACCAGGAGAACGCCGCCGGCCTGATCGCCGGCGGAGCGGACGCGCTGATCATCGAGACCTGCCAGGACCTGCTCCAGGTCAAGGCGGCGGTGGTCGGGTCGAAGCGGGCCCGCGCCGAGGCCGGCCGGGACGTCCCGATCATCTGCCAGGTCGCGGTGGAGACGACAGGCACCATGCTGCTCGGCAGCGAGATCGGCGCCGCGCTGACAGCGATCGAGCCGCTGGGCGTCGACCTGATCGGGCTGAACTGCTCCACCGGCCCGGCCGAGATGGGCGAGCACCTGCGCTACCTGGCGCAGCACTCGCGTATCCCGATCTCGGTGATGCCGAACGCGGGCCTGCCGGTGCTGACCGCCGACGGGGCGTACTTCCCGCTCAGCCCGGACGAGCTGGCCGACGCGCTGGAGCAGTTCGTCACCGACTACGGCGTTGCCCTGATCGGCGGCTGCTGCGGCACCACCCCGGAGCACATCCGGGTGCTGGTGGAGCGACTCGGCGGGCGGGCGCCGGTGGCGCGAGAGCCGAAGCCGGAGGCCGGGGTCTCCTCGATCTACCACCACGTGCCGTTCGCCCAGGACGCCAGCATCCTGATGGTGGGGGAGCGGACCAACGCCAACGGCTCGAAGGCGTTCCGCGAGTCCATGCTCGCCGGGGACTGGCAGGCCTGCGTGGAGGTCGCGCGCAGCCAGGCCCGCGACGGCTCGCACCTGCTGGACCTCTGCGTCGACTACGTGGGCCGTGACGGTACGCAGGACATGCGGGAGCTGGCCGGCCGGTTCGCCACCGCCTCGACGCTGCCGATCGTGCTGGACTCCACCGAACCGGCGGTGATCGAGGCCGGGCTGGAGATGCTGGGCGGCCGGTGCGTGGTCAACTCGGTCAACTTCGAGGACGGCGACGGTCCCGACTCCCGCTACGCGCGGATCATGCCGGTGGTCAGGGAGCACGGCGCCGCCGTCGTGGCGCTGCTCATCGACGAGGAGGGCCAGGCCCGCACCCGCGAGTGGAAGGTACGGGTGGCCTGCCGGCTGATCGACGACCTGACCGGCCGGTGGGGGATGCGCCGGGAGGACATCCTCATCGACGCGCTGACGTTCCCGATCGCCACCGGGCAGGAGGAGACCCGCCGCGACGGCATCGAGACGATCGAGGCGATCCGGGAGATCGCCGCGCGTTACCCGGGCGTCAACTTCACCGCCGGGATCTCGAACGTCTCGTTCGGCCTCAACCCGGCGGCCCGGCAGGTGCTCAACTCGGTCTTCCTGCACGAGTGCGCCCAGGCCGGGCTGAGCTCGGCGATCGTGCACGCCAGCAAGATCCTGCCGATGTCGCGGATCCCGGACGAGCAGCGCGAGGTGGCGCTCGACCTGGTGTACGACCGCCGCCGCGAGGGCTACGACCCGGTGCAGCGGTTCATCGAGGCGTTCGAGGGCGTGGACGCGGCGTCGGCGCGCGCGACCCGGGCCGAGGAACTGGCCGCGCTGCCGCTGGACGAGCGGCTCAAGCGGCGGATCATCGACGGCGAGCGCAACGGCCTGGAGGCCGACCTGGACACCGCGATGGCGCAGGGGCGTACGCCGCTGTCCATCATCAACGACCTGCTGCTGGACGGCATGAAGGTGGTCGGCGAGCTGTTCGGCTCCGGTCAGATGCAGTTGCCGTTCGTGCTCCAGTCCGCCGAGGTGATGAAGACCGCGGTGGCCTACCTGGAGCCGCACATGGAGAAGACCGACGACGACGGCAAGGGCCGGATCGTGCTCGCCACAGTGAAGGGCGATGTGCACGACATCGGCAAGAACCTGGTCGACATCATCCTGTCCAACAACGGCTACGACGTGGTGAACATCGGCATCAAGCAGCCGATCAACGCGATCCTCGACGCGGCCGAGGAACACCGGGCCGACGCGATCGGCATGTCCGGCCTGCTGGTCAAGAGCACAGTCATCATGAAGGAGAACCTGGCCGAGATGGCCTCCCGGGGCGTGGCCGAGCGCTGGCCGGTGCTGCTCGGCGGCGCGGCGCTGACCCGCGCGTACGTGGAGGACGACCTGCGGTCGATCTACCCGGGCCAGGTGCACTACGCCCGCGACGCGTTCGAAGGGCTGTCCCTGATGGACCGCGTGATGGCGGCCAAGCGCGGCGGCGCGCCGATGGTCGACCCGGAGCGCGAGGCGGCACTGGCGGCCCGCCGGGAGCGCCGCGAGCGGCAGCGGGCGCAGGTGCGCGAGGCGCTGCCCGAACTGGACGACGCGTCGGTCCGCTCCGACGTGGCGGTGGACGTGACGGTGCCGAAGCCGCCGTTCTTCGGCACCCGCGTCGTCAAGGGTGTGCCGCTGGCCGACTACGCGGCACTGCTCGACGAGCGGGCCACGTTCCTGGGCCAGTGGGGCCTGCGCGGCGCCCGTGGCGGGAAGGGACCGTCGTACGAGGAACTGGTGGAGACCGAGGGCCGGCCCCGGCTGCGGTACTGGCTGGACCGCCTGATCTCCGACCAGGTGCTGGAGGCGGCCGTCGTGTACGGCTACTTCCCCGCGTACTCCGAGGGCAACGACCTGGTGGTGCTGGACGAGAACGGGCACAGCGAGCGGGCCCGGTTCTCCTTCCCCCGGCAGCGGCAGGAGCGGCGCCTGTGCCTGGCCGACTTCTTCCGGCCCAAGGGCGACCAGCTCGACGTGGTGGCGTTGCAGCTGGTCACCGTGGGGCAGCCGATCAGCGAGTACACGGCGAAGATGTTCGCCGGCAACGAGTACCGCGACTACCTGGAGGTGCACGGCCTGTCCGTGCAGCTCACCGAGGCCCTGGCCGAGTACTGGCACCGGCGGATCCGGGCCGAGCTGGTGCTGCCCGGCGGCGGCACTGTGGCCGACGAGGACCCGGCCGATCTGGCCGGCCTGCTGCGCACCGACTACCGGGGCTGCCGGTACGCGTTCGGCTACCCGGCCTGCCCGGATCTGGAGGACCGGGCGAAGATCGTGGAGTTGCTGGGCGCCGAGCGGATCGGGGTGCAGTTGTCGGAGGAGTTCCAGTTGGTGCCGGAGCAGGCCACTGACGCGATCGTGGTGCACCACCCGGAGGCGAATTACTTCAACGCCAAGTAGCCAAGGTGGGCGCGCTTACTGCCCTGCGGTCTAATCGATCAGGGCGGGCGAGTGAAGACTGCTCGATGACCTGAGTCATGTGTGCCGATGGCGCGTACCTGGAAACGGTCTTCTCCGGTGCGTACACGGCCGACCTCGAATGGGCCTTCGACGCCTGGCGTTCGGTGACCCGATCTGACGAGGCGTGATCGGACGGCTCGTCCGTCGCGGCACCCGCCTGTTGTTCGTACGGCCCCGACGAGCGCGGGGCGCCCGCCGGTATGGCGGACGCCCCGAAGGGTCGACGCGTCGGTCAGCCGATCAGCGTGACCGAGTAGTCGTACGTCGTCCCGGTCACCGAGTACGTCGCGGTCTGCCCGTTCTCGCAGTACGACACGAAGCTGCTCGGGGTCCGTTGCGCTCCGGCCACCGCGTCCACCACCGGCCGCACATCGGACCCGACCGGCAGCGCGGTGGTGGTGAGATCGATCGTCCGCGACTGGTTGATCGGGTAGGTGTCGGTGTTCGCCGTCTCCAGGCCGTTGCTCGCCGCGACACTGAAGGACATCACGAAGGCGGCGTTGTTCACCACGGCGATGCGCTGAACGCAGGGTTCGGCCTGCGCGCTGGCCGTGGAGGCCGTGGCCAGTGCCGATGCACCGGCGGCGAGCGTCCCGGCGAGTGCGGCTCCGACGAGCCTGGCGCGGAAGGTCATGGTGTCACCTCTCGGTCGTACGTGGCGCCGGGCGCCGACTGGCGGCGCCCGGCGTGTGGTCCGTATCGAAGTGCCCGAGTGATACCGATCGAACCCTGTGGATCGCATCATTCTGTGTCGGGCCTGCGGCTCCCGGTCGGTCCGGCGGCTCGACCGGTGCCAGACTGAGGGATCGATTTCGATGGCGTGCGAGCGTCCCAGCGCGAGGAGTCCGAAGTGGTGAACTCCGCCCTCTCCGCTGTCGTCCACGCGGTCGGAGCCGGCCCGCCACCGTTGGCGGACCCGGCTCTCGACCCCGGCGCGACGTACTACACCTTCGTCGTCCTGTCCGGTATGTACCTCGCCCCCGTCGTCATGTCCGGGCTCGGGTTTCTCTGCGCCGCGGGCATCGGGCTCAGCCGCCGGATCGGTACGGCCGCCGCGATCGTGATCGTCCTGTTCTACGCGTTGTCGCTGCTCGGCAGCGCCTTCACCTGGCCCGGCCTGGAACACCAGGGCAAACCGACTGAGACGCTGTGGCTGATCGTGATCGGTTGCGGCGGCTTCCTGATGTTGCCCTGGCTCGTCGCGTTCGGCGGCACCAAGGTGGCCCTCCACCGCCGCGGAGCCACGACCCGGTAGCCGTCAGGCACCTCGCGAAGGGTCTGCGCGCAGGCTCCGCGTCAGGGCGGGGATCATCACCGCCGCCGCGACCAGGTGCAGCCCGACCAGCGCGACAGTGGTGGCTGCGTCGCCCCCGGCGATCAACGGCGGCACCATCGACAGTGCGGTCAGTGACACCGCCGTCCACACGAACCGCCGCGCGGGACGCGCGCTGAACCGCAGCAGGACGGCGGCGATGACGACGCCCACGAGCGAGAAGAACCCGGTCACCACGGCGAACCCGCCCAACGGGATCGTCTCGCCGCCGTCGGGGATCTCGAAGTCCACACCGGCAGCGCGGGCGAGCGCCGCCGCGAGCGTGGTGACCGCCATCGCGGCGATCGTGGCGACCAGGCCGGTGACGGCGAGCCGCCGGAAGCCGTGCGGGCGGCCCACTGTGACGCCGGTGTCGGTGCTGCTGATCATGTCGTTCCTCCAGGAGCCGGGGGTGAGGATCCGTACCGTCGCGGTGCGACGGCCGGGGTTGCGCAGCGCGCGTACGCCGGTTCCGCGCAGCCAGAAGCCGGCGTCACGGCCGAGGACCGGCCCGGGGGTGCCGTCGCGCAGCTCCAGCTGCACCCGGCCGCGCGTGACCACGCCGTACGCGTGACGCCACTGGGCCGCGACCACCGGAACTCGCGCGCCGCCGGGCAGCGCGAGCGTCCGCGCGGGCACTACGGCGTGCGGTCGGCCGGCAGGCGCTCCGGCAGCCCGAGCCGCGGGAACTGGTCGGCGTGGAACGTGACGATCTCGGTGATGGCCCCGCCGGTGATGCGCAAGGCGTCGACTGTGAGCGGCAGGTACGCGCCGTCGCTGTCCTGCCAGAGGTAGAACGCGACGGCGGGCTGCCGGTTCACGGCGGTGGGCACTGCTCGCAGGCTGCCCAGGCTCTCGAAACCGTCTGCGATCCAGTCGTTCACCACGGCGTCGCGGCCGATCTGGAGGCCCGGGGTGGGCGGCATCGAGCAGCGCACGTCGTCGCGCAGCATGGCGGCGAGACCGTCGACGTCCTTGGCGATGCTGGCGTCGGTGAAGCGGCGTACCAGCTCGCGCGTCCGGGTGTCCGTCTCGTCGCCGGTCCAGTCCTGCCGTTGCGCGGGCAGGTGTTCCCGCATGCCCGCGCGAGCCCGCTGCAAGGCGCTGTTCACCGAGTTGACCGAGTCCCCAAGGAGTTCCGCGACGTCCTTCGCGGGCCAGCCGAGCACGTCCCGCAGGATCAGCACTGCGCGTGGGCGCGGCGCCAGGTGCTGCACCGCGACCAGGTACGCCAGCTCGATCGTCTCCCGCGCCACCGCTACGGTTTCCGGCTCGTCCGCGTCGGCGGCGGGCAGCTCGTCGAGCAGCCGGTCCGGGTACGGCTGGAGCCACCGCACCTCGCCGCCGGTCGCGGGCTCGGGCCGGCACCTGGCGAGCCGGTCCAGGCAGGCGTTGGTGGCGATCCGGTACAGCCAGGCCCGGAACGTCGACCGTCCCGCGAACGTGTCCCGCCGCCGCCACGCCCGCAGGAACGTCTCCTGGACGGTGTCCTCGGCGTCCTCGAACGACCCGAGCATCCGGTAGCAGTGCACGTGCAGCTCCCGTCGGTGCTGCTGCGCCAGCCCGGTGAACGCCGGTTCGTCGACCTCAGCCAGATCGCTCACGCCCAGCTCCTGCAGCTGCGTGTCCCTACCCATGACGTCATCCCTCCGCGTCGTCGTGTCCCTTCGCAGGTGTGACGGGCACGGGCGCGGAAACTCATCACCGCGACGTCAGCTCGCGCGCGGGGCGTACATGATGACGGCGACGCCGACCAGGCAGATGGCCGCTCCGACGAGGTCGTAGCGGTCGGGCCGGAACTTGTCGACCACCATGCCCCAGGCGAGCGACCCGGCGACGAAGACGCCGCCGTAGGCGGCGAGGATGCGGCCGAAGTTCGCGTCCGGCTGGAACGTGGCCACGAACCCGTAGGCGCCGAGCGCGATCACCCCGGCGGCGATCCAGAGCAGTCCGCGGTTCTCCCGCCAGCCCTGCCACACCAGCCAGGCGCCGCCGATCTCGGCGAGGGCGGCGAGCAGGAACAGCAGGATGGAACGCACGACCGTCATGCGTCAGACCGTAGCCGGGCCTCGGTCCGGACCGGTGAAGGGCAGGGGACAGTGCGGGCTTTCGGCGCAGGTGACCAGGTCGTCGCAGCCGGCCGAGACGGCGGCCCGGAGCGTGTCGCGGACGGCGGTGAGGTCCGCGAGCCGTCGCTCCACCTCGGCGAGCTTGTCGCGGGCCCGGGTCCGCAGGCCGGCGTCGTGCCGTCCGGCCGTCAGCAGGTCGGCGACCTCGGCGAGCGTGAAGCCGAGACGTTGCGCGGCCTTCACCACCCGCAGCAGGGTGACCGTCTCGGCCGGGTAGAGGCGATGCCCGCCCGGCGACCGCCGGGGCGCGGGCAGCAGCCCGCGCCGTTCGTAGTAGCGCAGCGTCTGCACGTTGACCCCGGCCGCGTCGGCGAGCCGGCCGCTGCGCAGTTCCGGCTCGCCCATCACCGGCCCCGCGCGGTCGTGGCCCGCAGGGCCAGGGCATCGAGTACGGCGACACGGGTCGCCGGAACGCGGATGTCGAGCGTCAGCGTGTCGCCGTCCGGGCCGGCGAGATCGAAGGTGAAGAAGGAGCAGCAGGCGGACTCGCGGGCGATCAGGTCCCGGGCGAGCGCTTCGGCGCGGCCGTCGAGGTGCAGCCGCAGATGCCCGGCGGCCGGCCGGTCGGCGCCGCGCAGCGCGTCGTGGAACAGCCCGTCGAACTCGGCCAGCCGCAGCGGCCGCTCGGTGGTCGGCAGCGTGCAGGTGTCGGGCACCCAGGATTCGTCGGTCACCTCTCGACGGTAAGCCCGTACCGGGGTACCGGATGCAACCGCCGGTTCATTCTTTCCTGAATACAGCAGACGCTGTACAGTCACAGCATGCGGACGCTGCACCACTCCCAGGCGCTGTCCCGTTTCGGTCACGCGCTGTCCGACCCACTGCGCGCCCGGCTGCTGCTGGCCCTGCGCGAGGGGCCCGGCTACCCGGCCGAGCTGGCCGAGGCGCTCGGCACCAGCCGGCAGAACCTGTCCAACCACCTGGCCTGCCTGCGCGGCTGCGGCCTGGTCGTGGCCGTGCCGGAGGGTCGCCGCACCCGGTACGAGCTGGCCGACGCCCGCCTCGCCCACGCGCTCGGCGACCTGGTCGGCGTCGTGCTCGCGGTCGACCCGGCCGCCTGCCCGGACGCCGCGGACGGATGCTGCTGATGAGCCTGCCGCTGATCCCCGTCACGCCCGCAGGCCCGGGGCCGGACCGCCGTGCGCTGCTCACCCGCCGGGTACGCCTGCTGGTCGCCGCGACGATCACCTACAACGTGATCGAGGCGGTGGTGGCGATCGGCGCCGGCACCGTCGCGTCCTCGACCGCCCTGATCGGTTTCGGTCTGGATTCGGTCATCGAGGTGGCCTCCGCGGCGGCGGTGGCGTGGCAGTTCGTCGGTCCGGATCCGCAGGCCCGGGAGCGGGTCACGCTGCGCGTCATCGCGGTGTCGTTCTTCGCGCTCGCCGCGTACGTCTCAGTCGAGGCGGTACGGGCGCTACTCGGCGGCGCCGAGGCCGCGCACTCACCGGTCGGGCTGGTGCTCGCCGGGCTCTCGGTGATCGTGATGCCGGTGCTGTCGGCAGCGCAGCGGCGCGCCGGGCGTGAACTGGGCTCCCGGTCGGCGGTGGCCGACTCGAAGCAGACGTTGCTGTGCACGTACCTCTCGGTGGTCCTGCTCGTCGGGCTGGCCCTCAACGGCCTGTTCGGATGGTCCTGGGCCGACCCGGTCGCCGCCCTGGTGATCGCCGTGGTCGCGGTCCGCGAGGGCCGCGACGCCTGGCGCGGCGACACCTGCTGCGCCACCTGCGGACCGGGCGGCGGGCGGGCCTGATCACCGGCCGCGACCTGCGGCGACGTCGGGAATACGGCTGTGCTCGACGGCCCGGCGGGCTACCGTCACCGGAGTACGGGCCGGCGTGGGTCAGGCGCGCCGCGTCCACGCCCGCGCCGTCGGAGTTGACGTGGCGGAAACGCCCGCAGACGAGCATGGGTACGACGAAAGGGGCGGACATGACCGACGAGGTGACGTCGCAGGTCCCGCCGGAACCGGCTCCCGTGCTGACCACCACGCCCGCCGGAACCGGGCCGGTCGGACCGCCGAGCAGCCTGGACCTGTGGGCGCGCGCCCAGGTGCTGCACCGCTGCTTCGGCGACGACGACGGCGAGCCGCACATCATGCGCGGCCTGGACTGACCGCGCCGGTCAGCGCACCGTCACGCCGGCCCCCGCCAGCACCTCCCACCACGACGCGAGGTCGGGAACAGGCTCGGCGCGGGCCGTGTACTCATCCAACCGCCGCCGCTGCTCCGCGCTCGGCGCCGGTGAGACGGTGGCGCCCACGCCGACCAGGGCGTACCGGTGGCCGCCGACGGTGAGCAGCATCGTGCCGACGATCGTCCCCCGGGCCTCGACCTGCCCGGCGGGCGCGGCGAACACCTCCGCGCCGCGCCGGTCGCGGGCGCGCAGCCGGCCCTCGTCGAGCGTCAGCAGCACCGGTACGCACCGCATGCCGTTCCAGAGGCTGCGTCGCCAGTAGACGATTCCCGCGTACGACCGGCCCACGACGCCGACCGTACCGTTCCCGCGCACCGGTGAACGATTCCCGGCGGCGGTGCGTGAGAGCCGGTGAGCATCACCGGCGGCCGCCGGGGGTACTGCTGCGGGACACGGGAACGAACAGCCGGGAGGTCACGGTGGGGGACAGGGCGGGACGTCAGGGGCGCGGGCCGATCGCCGGACTGGTGGTGGCCGCGCTGGTGGCGGCCGGCTGCATGGCCGGCGGCTACGACCAGGGCGAGCCGCAGCAGCCGGCACCCCCGCGCAGCGCGCAGCCCGAGTCGCAGACCACCCGCGCGGACGGCACGACGAGCGTGGCCGAGTTCAAGCAGGACATCCAGGACGCGGTACGGCTGGCCGAACGCTACTGGGCGGAGCGGTTCCGCGCCTCCGGTGAGCGGTTCACCCCGATCCGGCGGGTGGTGGCCTACAGCCGCGAGGGCGAGGTGGCCTGCGCCGGGCAGGGGCTGCCGCGCAACAACGCGGTCTACTGCTCGGCCGGCGACTTCATCGCCTACGACGTGAACTGGTCGGTGGCGGCGTTCCGGCAGATCGGCGACGCGTTCCTGTTCTACCTGCTCGGCCACGAGTACGCCCACGGCATGCAGGTGCGGCTGGGCATCCGCTACAACTTCACCATCCAGCAGGAGTTGCAGGCCGACTGCATGGCCGGGGCGTACCTCGGTGACAGCGTGCGGTCCGGGGCGCTGGAGCTGGAGGACGGCGACCTGGAGGAGTTCCGGGAAGGGCTGCTGGCGGTCGGCGACGACCCGGACCAGCCGTGGTTCGCCGAGGGCTCGCACGGCACCGCCGAGCAGCGCAGCGAGTCGTTCTTCCGGGGGTACGAGAAGTCGCTCGGCGCCTGCGGCCTCGGCTGATGCCGCGGGTCACCCCGATCGGGGACGGTGACGGGCGCACCGGACGCGACTGGCAGGATCGGCGGGGTACGCGTATCGAAGGAGGCCCCCGCTGAGCAGCAAGCACCCCGCCGCCGTGCTCTTCGACATGGACGGCACCCTGGTCGACAGCGAGAAACTGTGGGACGTCGCCTTGCAGGAACTGGCCGCCGTGTACGGCGGTGTCCTGTCCGAGGACGCCCGCCGCGCGATCGTCGGCACCGGGATGGCCGACGCGATGCGGATCGTGCACGACGACCTGGGCCAGCCCGAGCGGGACGTGCAGGAAAGCGCCGACTGGATCAGCGCCCGGATCCTGGACCTGTTCCGCACCGGGCTGCGGTGGCGTCCGGGCGCGCTGGCGCTGCTGCGGGCGGTACGGGACGCCGGCATCCCCACCGCGCTGGTCACCTCCAGCGGCCGGTCCCTGGTCGAGGTGGCCCTGGACACGCTGGGGCGGGACAGCTTCGGCGCGGTGGTCTGCGGCGACGAGGTGGACTCGGCGAAGCCGCACCCGGAGCCGTACCTGACCGCCGCGCGTCTGCTGGGCGTGCCGGTCGAGCGGTGCGTGGCGATCGAGGACTCACCGACCGGGGTGGCCAGTGCGCTCGCCGCCGGGGCGGCGGTGCTGGCCGTACCGGCCGAGGTGCCGCTGGCGCCCGCCGACGGCGTACACCAGGTGGAGAGCCTGCTCGCGGCGGACCTGGAGCTGCTCGCGGCCCTGCTCAATCGTTAAGAAGGGCCCCTTCTTATGCGCGAGGCGTTAAGAAGGGGCCCTTCCTTTCACGTCAGTCGTGGGCGATGGCGCCCAGGACGTTGATCCGCGCGGCCCGGATCGCCGGCAGCACCGCGGCGACCACGCCGATGATCGCGGCCAGGATCAGGAACGTCACCATCTGACCCCACGGCAGGACCAGGTCGGTGATGCCCTCGTCCTTGAGCGCCTCGACCACCGCCGCGCCGAGACCGGTGCCGACCACCACGCCGAGCAGTGCGCCGAAGATGGAGATCACCACCGCCTCGACCGTGATCATGCGCATGGTCTGGGCGCGGCGCAGGCCGATCGCCCGCAGCAGGCCCAGCTCGCGGGTCCGTTCCAGCACCGACAGCGCGAGCGTGTTGATGATGCCCAGCACGGCGATCACGATGGCCAGCGCCAGCAGGATCTGGATCATCTGGAGCAGGGAGTCCAGCTGGCCGGTCTGCTGCTCGATGAACGCGGCCCGGTCGGCCACCGACACCTCGGGGCTGTCCGCCAGCAACCGCTCGACCTGCGGCTGCACCGCGTCCACCGACGTGCCGGGGGCGAGCTGCAGGAAACCCTGGATCGGCTGCGGGATGGCGAAGTCCGCGGCGGCCTGCGGCGGCAGCGTCACCGGGTTGGTCAGCTGCGAGCTCTCGTAGATGCCGCTGACCGTGTAGGTGCGGGCGTCGCCGCGGGACAGCTGCACCGGCACCGTCGAACCGACGCTGAGGTTGCGTGCCTTCGCGGTGTCGGAGCTGACCAGCATCTGGTCCGGCGCCAGCTTGCTGATGTCACCGGCGGTGGCCTTCGCCCCGAAGATCTGCTGGAGCGCGGCCACGTTGCTCGACACGGCCACCCAGGTCCGCTCGCCGCCGACCACTGCCATGTCGCCGTACTCGCCGTCGACCATCTGGACGCCCGGGATCGTGGCGGCCTTCTCCAGCACCGCCGGGTCGAAGCTCGCCGGGCGCGGCCCGGACGACGCCCCGGAGATCACCAGTTCCGCCTTGATGGTGTCCTCGGCCAGCGCGCCGATGCTGCCCTTTGCCGAGTCCAGGATCACCGTCACGCCGGTGACCAGGGCGATGCCCACCATCAGCGCGGCGGCGGTGATCGCGGTGCGGCGCGGGTTGCGGCCCGAGTTGAGCCGGCCCAGCTTGCCCGGCACCGACCAGGAGAAGATCGCGCCGAGCAGCGAGACCACCGGCCGGCTGATGATCGGCGTCAGCAGCGCCACGCCGATGAACGCGAACAGTACGCCGCCGAGGATGGTCGCCAGGGTGCTGTCGCCGGCGTGCCCGCCGAGACCGAGGAACAGCAGCACCGCGCCGATGCCGGTCACCACCGCGCCACCGATGGTGACCTTGGTGAGCGGCCGGTCCGGCGTGGCGACGTCCTGCATCGCGGCGATCGGCGGGATGCGCGAGGCGCGCACCGCCGGCAGCAGCGCGGCGATCACCGTGATCAGCATGCCGACCGCGAACGCGCCGATCACCGCCGAGGCCGGCACACCCAGCCCGGCCAGGGTGAGACCCCCGGCGAGCTGACCGAACAGGTACGCCAGCAGCGCGCCCACGCCGATGCCGGCGGCGAGCCCCAGCACCGAGGCGATCAGGCCGACCGCGAGCGCCTCCAGCACCACCGAGCCGATGACCTGCTTGCCGCTGGCCCCGATCGCGCGCATCAGGGCCAGCTCACGGGTGCGCTGAGCCACGATGATCGAGAACGTGTTGAGGATCAGGAACGTGCCGACCAGCAGCGCCACCGCGGCGAACCCGAGGAGGATCTTGTTGAAGAACGACAGCCCCTCCTTGAGGCCGGCCGAGGCGTCGGCGGCGAGCTGCTCGCCGGTCTTGACCTGGTAGTCGGCGCCCAGGGTGCGGGCCAGCTCGTCGCGCAGCGCGGCCGGCGTGGTGCCGTCGGCGGCCTGGACGCTGACGTTGCTGAACACGTCCGGCTTGCCCAGCATCAGCTGCTGCGCCACCGGGGTGGTGAAGTAGACCTCGTTGGCGCCACCGATCGAGTCCCGGCCGCCGCTGTAGCCGAACACGCCGACGAGCGTGAACTCCTTCTTCGGGGCGAGCGTCAGCACGCCGACCCGGTCGCCGACCTTGACCTTGCCCGCCTCGGCCAGCGCGGTGTTGATCACGATCTCGTCGTCGGCCTGCGGCGCGCGGCCCTCGCGGATCTCCACCAGGTCGCTCTCACCGAGCCAGTTCTGGCCCAGCTGCGGCGGACCGAACGAGGTGACCACCTTGCCGTTGCTGCCGATCATGCGGGCGCCGTCGGCGGCGACCACGCCCTCGGCGTCGGCGACGCCGGGCACCGCCTTGATCCGGTCGAGCACCGACGCCGGCATCGGGGTGCTCAGCGGCATGCCCTCCGTAGTGGAGACGTCGATCTTCGGCTTCGCCTCGACGCTGACGTCGACCTCGGCGTACGCGTCGGCGAAGACCGCGTCGAAGGACCGCCCGAGCGTGTCGGTGAGCACGAACGCGCCGGAGACGAACATGACGCCGAGCACCACCGCCAGGCCGGACAGCAGCAGGCGCAGCTTGCGCGCCAGCAGGCTCTTGAGCGTTGCCCGCAGCATCAGTTGCCCACCTCGACCGGGGCGTCCAGCTTCTTCATCGTGTCCAGCACCGTCTCGGCGGTCGGCTCGATCAGCTCCGAGACGATCTGCCCGTCGGCGAGGAAGACCACCCGGTCGGCGTAAGCGGCGGCGGTCGGGTCGTGCGTGACCATCACGATGGTCTGGCCGTGCTCGCGCACCGAGTTGCGCAGGAACTTGAGCACCTCGGCGCCGGAGCGGGAGTCCAGGTTGCCGGTCGGCTCGTCCGCGAAGATCACCTCGGGGCGGGCGACGAGCGCCCGGGCGCACGCCACGCGCTGCTGCTGGCCGCCGGAGAGCTGAGCCGGGCGGTGCCCGAGCCGCTCCCGCAGGCCGACCGTGTCGATCACCGTGTCGTACCAGGCCGGGTCGGGCTTGCGCCCGGCGATCGACAGCGGCAGCAGGATGTTCTCCTGCGCGGTGAGCGTGGGCAGCAGGTTGAACTGCTGGAAGATGAAGCCCACCTTGTCCCGGCGCAGCTTCGTCAGACCCGCGTCGTTGAGACCGGTCACCGTCGTGTCGCCGATCATCACGGTGCCCTTGGTCACCGTGTCCAGACCGGCGAGGCAGTGCATGAGTGTGGACTTGCCGGAGCCGGACGGCCCCATGATCGCGGTGAACCGGCCGCGTTCGAACTCGGCGGTCACCCCCCGCAGCGCGACGACCTGCGCCTCACCGCTGCCGTACACCTTCCACACGTCGTTCGCCCGGGCCGCGGCCTGCTCTCGGCCTACCGTCGCGGTCACGTCATCTACCTCTTCCGTATGTCGTTCTCATGCCGCACCGCCCCCGCTGGCCGGTGCGGCGGAATCCATCCTCGGGGTCGCGAGCCCGAAAGCCCTCCGACCTGGGGTGGAATCCGCGCCGATCTTCCGGTGAGGGTCGACCCCCATCCGGGCTCAGGGTGACCCCTGACCGGCAGGCGACGCCGACGTCAGGGCCTGACCCCGCGTGATGGTCAACACATCAGCCCCGCCGCTGGTCACGGTAGGCGACCCGCGCCACCTCAGCCGCCGGGACGGACCAGGCCCGTCTCGTACGCGAGCACGACCGCCTGGACCCGGTCGCGCAACCGTAGCTTCGTCAGCACATGACCGACATGGGTTTTCACAGTGGTCTCGCTGACCGACAGCAACCGGGCGATCTCCGCGTTGGACAGTCCACGCGCCATGTGGGTGAGCACCTCGCGCTCCCGGTCGGTCAGCGGCTCCAGCGCTCGCGCCGGCGCGGCGGCCGGGTCCGGCAGCACCTGGGCGAAGCGGTCGAGCAGCCGGCGCAGGATGCGTGGGGACATCACCGCGCCCCCGGCGGCCACAGTGCGGATCGCGGCGACGAGATCCTCGGCCGGCACGTCCTTGGTGAGGAAGCCGCCCGCCCCGGCCCGCAGCGACCCGACGACGTGTTCGTCCTGCTCGAACGTGGTGAGCACGAGCACGCGGACCGGCAGCCGGGCCGACACGATCGCCCGGGTGGCGGCCACTCCGTCCAGGCGCGGCATCCGGATGTCCATCAGCACCACGTCGGGCAGCAGCCGCCGGGACAGCTCCACCGCCTCCACGCCGTCGCCGGCCTCACCCACCACGTCGAGGTCGTCCTCCGCGCCGAGCACCATCCGGAATCCGGTACGCAGCAGCGGCTGGTCGTCGGCGAGCAGAATCCGCACCGGCCGGGAGACGGCGCCCTCGGTCATGCATCCCCCTCGTCGTCCGGTCGGCGGTCCGGCCGGAGCCCGCCGGCACGCGCCCGCGATCCATCCAGCGCGAACCGGGCCGCGGTAACCACCGTAGAGGGCGCCGGCCGCCCGGTCGCCGATCAGGCCGCCCCGATCCCGCGGGTTGGCCGGGCTCTGCGCGCCGGCCCTCACGGGATCCCGGGGCGCCCTGCGCGCACGGCCCTGACGGGATCGCGGGGCGGTCTGCGCGCACGGCCCGCGCGGGATCGCGCACGGCCCGCGCGGGATCGTGGGCGGTCTGCGCGCACGGCCCGCGCGGGATCGCGGGGCCCACGGTGACCCGGCGCCGCATTCGTCCCAGAGTGGCCCGGCACCCGATTCCGCCCCGCGGTGACCTGACACCGGAATCGCCCAGATCGGGGAGCGCCGCGCGGCGGCTCGGCGAGCCCGTCCCGGCCGGTGGTGCACGCCCCGCATGATCGACCCCACTTCGCCGAGGTGGCTGCATCCCACCCCTATCGACCCCGCCACCTCCCCGAGGTGGCGTCACGCCCCCGTCGACCCCGCCACCTCGGCGAGGTGCTGCGTGCCCGGTCACCACCGATGGTGATCCACACCTGCTCGGGGAGGTTGCGGCATCATGCACCCGTCGACCCCGCCACCTCCCCGATGTGGCTGCGTCCCACCCCCGTTGACCCCGCCACCTCCCCGATGTGGCTGCGCCCCACCCCGTCGACCCGCCACCTCCCTGACCTGGGTGCATCCCGCCCCGTCAACCTCGCCACTTCGGTGAAGTGGTCCGGGTGCCCGGTCGCCACCGATCGTGATCCACACCTGGTCGGGGAGGTTGCGGCATCACGCACCGCTCGATCCCGCCACCTCCCCGAGGTGGCGCGCATGCCCCCAGACGGCGGGAAGTGGGCGGTCGCGCCCGCTCAAACCGGTGTACGCGGCAACGGTCCTGCCCGCGATGGCGGCTGTGGTGTCCACGTGGCCGCCCGCCTCCACCCCGACACGGATCGCGGCCGGACAGTCGTGCGGCAGCGTGGCGGCGACCCAGCCGCAGGAGCCCTGCCCGTCGAATGCGGACGCGGCAGCCACCGGCCACGGCGTGCCGGTACGGATCAGCCGCAGCACCGTCACCGCGCCCGGCCCGTACCCCCGGGTGTGGGCCGCAGCGCCGCGCGAACGCCAACGCCAGCCGGTCCCGGTCGATCCGTCCCCCGCCGGCCAGCCCGGCCACCACCGAACAGGCCATCTCGGTGTCGTCGGTCCACTCCCACGGCGCTCTGCGCGCCGGTCCCGCATCGGGCTCGGACGCGCTCCCCGCGCCCGAGCCGCGTGCGGGATCGCGGGCGCTCCGCGCGCCGGTCCGCACGGGACCGCGGGCGCTCTTGTGTGCGGTTACGGTCCGAACGGGTGGATTGACGGCGGGTACGGCTGGGCATCACCGGCGTGCGCGGGATCGAGTGTCGATCCGGGCACCCTCCGGCCAGGCGTCAGCCCGGGCACCCTCCGGCGGGAGCGGAGGTCACTCGTCGGCGCCGGGCGCCACCGGGCGGGAGCGGGCGTCCACGAGCGGGTCGGGCGCGGCGGCGGCCACCGGGAACGGCGGCGGCGTCCCGCCGTAGCTCGGGCACAGCGCCTGGTGGTTGCACCAGTCGCACAGGCGGCTCGGCCGGGGACGGAAGTCCTGCCGGGCGGTGGCCTGCTCGATCGCCCGCCACAGCGCCACCACGGTGCGCTCGAAACGCACCAGCTCGTCGGCGTCCGGCGCGTAGTCGCAGACCTCGGCGTCCTTGAGGTAGAGCAGGCGCAGCACGCGCGGCACCACGCCCCGGGTGCGCCACAGCACCAGGGCGTAGAACTTGAGCTGGAACAGCGCGCGCGCCTCGAACGCCTCGCGCGGCGCCCCGCCGGTCTTGTAGTCGACCACCCGCAGCGCGCCGTCCGGCGCGACGTCGAGCCGGTCGAGGTAGCCCCGGATGAGAAGTTCGTCGTCCACCACCGCGGAGATCAGCGCCTCGCGCTCGGCCGGCTCCAGCCGGCGCGGGTCCTCCACCGCGAAGTAGCCGTCCAGCAGCGCCGTCGCCGACCGGAGGAACTCCTGCGGCCCGACGGCGTCGCCGTCGGCGAACAGCGTCGCCAGCTCCGGCTCCTCGGTGACCAGCCGGTCCCACTGCGGGGCGACCAGGTCACCCGCCGACTCCGGGGTGCGCGCGGCGGCCGGCAGGTCGAACAGCCGCTCCAGCACGGCGTGCACGAGCGTGCCCCGGGCCTGCTCGACGGTCGGCCGCTCGGGCAGCCGGTCGATGCTGCGGAACCGGTAGAGCAACGGGCAGGTCTTGAAATCTGCCGCCCGCGACGGCGACAACGAGGCCCGCACGGTGACCGGCGCCGGTGCCGCCGTCTGGTCGCCGTGACTGTCGATCATCGGTTCCGCCGTCATGACCGGAAGGTTAGGGCACGCGTGTGACAGGGCCGGCGTCGCCGCACCGAAGCATGATCGGGATCGCGGCGCCCTGGGTCGTCCCCGGCTGCGGGGCTCGCCGAAGCTCAGCTCACGTAGCATCGGGCCGGTGCAGCAGCGGAGCCGAGGACCCCGCCGGCCGGGGCTCAGCCTCGGCCGGGTCCTCGGGGTGCCGCTGCGCGTCGACGCCTCGATGCTGCTGCTCACCGTCGTGGTCACGGTGCTGTACGCGGCGCTGGCCCGCCGCCAGCTCGACCTCGGCCCGCTCGGCGGCTACCTGGTCGGCCTCGGCTTCGTGATCTCCCTGCTCGGCTCCGTGCTGCTGCACGAGCTGGGCCACGCGCTGACCGCCCGCCGGTACGGCATCGGTGTGCGGGGGATCACGCTGGAACTGCTCGGCGGCTACACCGAGATGGACCGCGACGCCCCCAGCCCCCGGGTCGAGCTGCTGATCTCCCTGGCCGGTCCGGCCGTCTCCGCAGTGCTCGGCGCCGGCGCGGTCGCCGCCACCCTCGCCCTGCCCGCCGGCACGCTCGGCCACCAGCTCGCCTTCCAGCTCGCGGTCAGCAACGTGGTGGTGGCGATCTTCAACAGCCTGCCCGGCCTGCCGCTGGACGGCGGCCGGGCGCTGCGCGCCGCCGTGTGGGCGCTCACCCGCGACCGGCACCGCGGCACCGAGGTGGCCGGCTGGGTGGGCCGGGCCGTCGCGCTGGGTACGCTGGCGCTGGTCGTGGTGCTCACCATGCGCCGGGCGCTGGCCCCGCTGGCCCTGCCGCTGCTGCTGCTCGTCGCGCTGACGCTGTGGCGCGGCGCCGGCCAGTCGATCCGGATGGCGCGCATCGGCCGCCGGCTGCACCTGGTCGACCTGGCCCGGCTGGCCCGCGCGGTACTGCCGGTGCCCGCCGGCACGCCGCTGGCCGAGGCCCAGCGCCGCCGCGACGAGGCGGGCACCCCCGAGGCGGCGCTCGGCGTGGTCGACTCGGCCGGCCGTACGGTCGCCCTGGTCGACCCGGCCCGCGTCGCCGCCGTACCCCCGGAACGGAGGCCGTGGGTCGCGGTGGACGAGGTGGCCCGCGACCTGTCCGCCGTGCCGGCCCTGCCGCTCGGGGCGGACGGCGAGCGGGTGCTGGAGACCGTGCGTACCCACCCGGGCGCGCAGTACGTCGTGACGGCAGGCGAAGATGTGGTCGGCGTGCTGCACATCGCGGATCTCGCCCAGCTCCTGGAACCCGAACGGAAGACGAACACGTGACCGCAGAGATCTCCACCGTCCCGGCGTTGCCCCCGGTCCACCGCGGGCCGTTCCGGCCGGGCGACCGGGTCCAGCTGACCGACCCGAAGGGCCGGATGCACACCGTGACGCTGGAGCCGGGCAAGGAGTTCCACACCCATCGCGGGATCCTCAAGCACGACACCCTGATCGGCCTGCCCGACGGCAGCGTGGTCACCACCGCCGGCGGCGGCACCGCGTTCCTGGCGCTGCGGCCGCTGCTGTCGGACTACGTGCTGTCCATGCCGCGCGGCGCCCAGGTGATCTACCCGAAGGACTCGGCGCAGATCGTCGCCATGGGCGACGTCTTCCCCGGCGCCAAGGTACTGGAGGCCGGCGCCGGATCCGGCGCGCTGTCCTGCTCGCTGCTGCGGGCCGTCGGCACCGAGGGTGAGCTGCACTCGTTCGAGCTGCGCGACGACTTCGCCCAGATCGCCCGCCGCAACGTCGAGGCGTTCTTCAACGGCCCGCACCCGGCCTGGAACCTGCACGTCGGCGACGTCGCCGACTGCGCCGAGACCGGATTCGACCGGATCATCCTCGACATGCTCACCCCGTGGGAGATGCTCGACATGGTCGAGCGGGCACTCGTGCCCGGCGGCGTGCTGATCGGCTACGTGGCCACCACCCCGCAGCTGTCCGAGCTGGTCGAGGCGCTGCGCGAGCGCGGCGGCTGGACCGAGCCGCGCGCCTGGGAGTCGCTCGTGCGCGACTGGCACGCCGAGGGGCTCGCCGTCCGACCGGACCACCGGATGATCGCCCACACCGCGTTCCTGGTCTCCGCGCGCAAGCTCGCCCCCGGGGTCACCGCGCCGCCGCGGCGGCGCAAGCCCAGCAAGGGCGCCGAGGCGTACGCGCAGCGCCGCGACGCCCTGCGCGCCGCCGCCGCGGCCCGCGCGGCGGAGGAGCCGGAGCAGTCCTGACCCCCGCCGCGCGCCCGCGCGCGCACGGGCGGATCATGTGTGCCGGTGGGGACGACACCTGAGCGGGTGGAGACGGTGGCATGAGCGAGCGGATCGGGGCGCGCGTCGGGCGGCGCGCCCGTGCCGGTGACCGGAACCGACGGCGGCGCCGCGGCGCGGGTCGGCGGGAGGCGGCGTGAGCAACCCCGGCTACGGCAACGGCGACCTGCCCGCCGTCTTCCCGGACTGGTCGCCCTACACCGACCTGGAGTCGGCCGCGCGGGCGTACCTGCGCGACCCGGACATCGCGCTGGAGGCGCTCGACGGCGTGCTGCGCGGCGCCTCAGTGCTCGGTTTCACGCTGGAGCGCTTCGTCAACGAGGTGAACGGCGTGTGGCAGGAGGTCGTCGTCTGCGACGGCAGCCGGCTGGTGCTCTGGCACGGCGAGGACGTGCCGCCGGGGGAGGGGCCGCCCGGCGCGATGACCTCGTCGCTGCGGGTGGTGCCGCTGTCCACCGTCACCGAGGTCGGCTGCCGGCGGCGGCTCATGCGCGCCGACAACGGCACCGTACGGGTCGACAGCATCGACGTGTACCTGCTGCTCAGCTCACTGGACGAGGCACCGCCCAGCGACGAGGCGATCGGCGCGCCCCGGCACGACGCGCTGCGATTCGGCAAGACCCTCGACGACGGCGGGGCCGGGCAGATCGCCCGGCTGGAGGAGTTCGCCCGGCTGGTCGCCTCGGTGGTCGGCCGGCCCCTGCTCTGAGGCGGACGCACGACGGGCCGGGGACCACACGTCCCCGGCCCGTCGTGTCCGTCTCCGCCTCAGTCCTCGGCCTCCGGGCCGGCCACCTCGACGCCGTCGCTGCCGCGCACCACGTGGATGCACTCGCCCGGGCACTCCTTCGCGGAGTCGATCACCTCGAGGCGCAGGTGCTCCGGCACGTCCACCCGGGCGCCGGGGGCCTGCCGCAGCTCGCCGTCGGGGCCCTTGACGTACGCCAGGCCGTCGACGTCGAACTCGAAGACCTCCGGCGCGTACTGCACGCAGAGCCCGTCACCGGTGCAGAGATCCTGATCCACCCAGACCTGCAACTGGTCGGTCGCGACGTCGGTCACGAAGCACCCCCCATGTTCTCCCGTCCCACGCTCCGACGGTACCCGAACGCCCGTACCCGCCCCGCGACCAGCCCTTCGCGATCAAGCTTCGGTGACGAGCGCGTTGCTGTGGACCGAATCGGGCTCATAGCGGCTAGTGTTAGGTCAGAACGTTCAAGCCCCCCGGGGAGGTGGGACGTGGCACGCAGCGACGACGCGGACTCGCGCGCCGCACGGTGGGAAAAGGAAGCCCACGATCTCTCCACGCAGGTCGCGTTCCTGCAAGAGGAACTCGCTCTGGTGCGGCGCAAGTTGACCGAAAGCCCTCGACACGTCCGGCAGCTCGAAGAGCGGCTGGCGGCCACCCAGGCACAGTTGGCGCGGCTGACCGAGAACAACGAGCGGCTCGTGAGCACCCTCAAGGAGGCTCGCGCGCAGATCGTGACGCTCAAGGAGGAGATCGACCGGCTCGCCCAGCCGCCGAGTGGCTACGGCGTCTTCCTGGCCAAGCACGACGACGGCACGGTGGACGTGTTCACCGGCGGGCGCAAGCTCCGCGTCGCCGTCTCGCCCTCGCTGGAGGTCGACGAGCTGCGCCGGGGCCAGGAGGTCCTGCTCAACGACGCGCTCAACATCGTCGACGCGTTCGGCTACGAGCGGGTCGGCGAGGTGGTGATGCTCAAGGAGATCCTGGCGGGCCCCGAGGGCGCTCCGGGTGACCGGGCACTCGTGGTCTCGCACTCCGACGAGGAGCGCATCGTGCACCTCGCCGAGACCCTGATCGGCAGCGCGATCCGGGCCGGCGACTCGCTCATGATCGAGCCCCGCTCGGCGTACGCGTACGAGCGGATCCCGAAGAGCGAGGTCGAGGAGCTGGTCCTGGAGGAGGTGCCCGACGTCGACTACGAGGACATCGGTGGCCTCCAGGCGCAGATCGAGCAGATCCGCGACGCGGTGGAACTGCCCTTCCTGCACTCCGACCTGTTCCGCGAGCATCAGCTCCGGCCGCCGAAGGGCATCCTGCTCTACGGCCCGCCCGGCTGCGGCAAGACGCTCATCGCCAAGGCGGTGGCGAACTCGCTGGCCAAGAAGATCGCCGAGCGGGAGGGGAAGGATCGGCACACCAGCTTCTTCCTCAACATCAAGGGCCCCGAGCTGCTCAACAAGTACGTCGGCGAGACCGAGCGGCACATCCGGCTGATCTTCCAGCGGGCGCGGGAGAAGGCCGGTGAGGGCACTCCGGTGATCGTGTTCTTCGACGAGATGGACTCGGTGTTCCGCACCCGCGGCTCCGGCGTCTCCTCCGACGTGGAGAACACCATCGTCCCGCAGCTGCTCAGCGAGATCGACGGCGTGGAGGGCCTGGAGAACGTCATCGTCATCGGCGCCTCCAACCGGGAAGACATGATCGACCCGGCGATCCTGCGCCCCGGCCGGCTCGACGTGAAGATCAAGATCGAGCGGCCGGACGCCGAGGCGGCGAAGGACATCTTCTCCAAGTACATCCTCGCCGGCCTGCCGCTGCACGCCGACGACCTGGCCGAACACGGCGGCGACGCCCAGGCCACGGTCGCGGCGATGATCGACGCGGTGGTCCTGCGGATGTACTCCGAGACCGAGGAGAACCGGTTCCTCGAGGTCACCTACGCCAACGGTGACAAGGAAGTCCTCTACTTCAAGGACTTCAACTCCGGCGCGATGATCCAGAACATCGTCGACCGGGGCAAGAAGATGGCCATCAAGGAGTTCCTCACCTCCGGCCGCAAGGGTCTGCGCCTGCAGCACCTGCTCGACGCCTGCGTCGACGAGTTCCGCGAGAACGAGGACCTGCCCAACACCACCAACCCCGACGACTGGGCCCGCATCTCCGGCAAGAAGGGCGAGCGGATCGTCTACATCCGCACGCTCGTCTCCGGCGGCAAGGGCGCCGAGGCCGGACGGTCCATCGAGACCGCCAGCAACACCGGCCAGTACCTGTAGTCCGACCCCCTCGACGAAGGCCCGTGGCGTACGCGCCACGGGCCTTCGCGCGTACCCGGGGAAGCCGCCACACCGGACCCGGCGCTGCCGCCACGCCCCCTCGGCGCGTCACGCCGACTACGCTCGACGTGACGGGGACCGGGACGGCGAGCGGAGCGGGCAGGTCGATGAGCGTTAGACGGATCATGGGCACCGAGGTCGAGTACGGCATCTCCGTGCCCGGTCAGGCCGGAGCCAACCCGATGGTCACCTCCTCCCAGGTGGTCAACGCCTACGGGGCGCGGCCGGAACTCAACCGGGGCGGCCGGGCCCGCTGGGACTACGAGGAGGAGTCGCCACTGCGCGACGCCCGGGGGTTCACCTACTCCGGCGCCGCGTACGACCCGGCCGAGGCGCTCGCGGACGAGGATCTCGGGCTCGCCAACGTCATACTCACCAACGGCGCCCGCCTCTACGTCGACCACGCGCACCCGGAGTACTCCACACCCGAGGTCACAAACCCCCTTGACGTGGTGCGGTGGGACAAGGCGGGGGAGCGGGTGATGGCCGAGGCGTCCCGCCGCGCCGCGACCATCCCGGGCACCCACCCGATCCACCTGTACAAGAACAACACCGACAACAAGGGCGCGAGCTACGGCGCGCACGAGAACTACCTGATGCGCCGGCAGACGCCGTTCGCCGACATCGTGGCGTACCTGACGCCGTTCTTCGTCACCCGGCAGATCGTCTGCGGCGCCGGGCGGGTCGGCATCGGCCAGGACGGCGGCCAGAGCGGTTTCCAGATCTCCCAGCGGGCCGACTTCTTCGAGGTCGAGGTGGGACTGGAGACGACGCTCAAGCGGCCCATCATCAACACCCGCGACGAGCCGCACGCCGACGCCGACAAGTACCGCCGGCTGCACGTCATCATCGGCGACGCCAACCTCTCCGAGATCTCCACGTTCCTCAAGGTCGGCACCACCTCGCTGATCCTCGCCATGATCGAGGAGAAGGCGCTCGGCGCGGACCTGGGCATCGCCGACCCGGTGGCCGAGCTGCGCGCGGTCAGCCACGACCCGTCGCTCAAGCACCTGATGCGGATGCGCGACGGCCGCAGGCTCACCGCGCTGGACGTGCAGTGGGCGTACCTGGAGCGGGTGAGCTCCTTCGTGGACGACCGCCACGGCAAGGACGTGGACGCGCAGACCGCCGACGTGCTGCGCCGCTGGGAGAGCGTGCTGGACCGGCTCGGCCGGGACGCGTTCGAGTGCGCCGACGAGCTGGACTGGGTGGCCAAGCTGCGGCTGCTGGAGGGCTACCGGGAGCGGGAGAAGCTCGCCTGGGGCTCGCACAAGCTGCAACTGGTCGACCTCCAGTACTCCGACGTGCGGCCGGAGAAGGGCCTCTACCACCGTCTGGTGCAGCGCGGCTCGATGAAGACGCTGCTCACCGACGAGCAGACGCGCACCGCGATGACCGAGCCGCCGGAGGACACCCGGGCCTACTTCCGGGGCCGCTGCCTGGACCGGTACGCCTCCGAGGTGGTCGCCGCGAGCTGGGACTCGGTCATCTTCGACGTGGGCCGGGAGTCGCTGGTCCGGGTGCCGATGATGGAGCCCGAGCGGGGCACCCGCGCGCACGTCGGCGAGCTGTTCGACCGCTGCGAGAGCGCGAAGGATCTGCTGGAGACGCTCACCGGCGGGTGACCCCGATGCCGGAAGGCCCGCCGGGTGCCGGAAACGGGCACGCGACGGGCCTTTCGTCGCTCCCGCGAGGTAAGTTGATCGCAGGCGATCGTGGAGGAGGCACCACCATGGCGACGCAAGAGGGTGGGCAGACCCAGTCCGGCAAGTCCCGCGAGGAGGTCGAGGAGGTCACCGCGGAGGCCAACCCCGAGGTGGCCGAGCGGCACGCCGAGATCACCGAGGACGTGGACGACCTGCTCGACGAGATCGACTCCGTCCTGGAGGAGAACGCCGAGGAATTCGTGAGAGGATATGTGCAGAAGGGGGGTCAATGAGGCTTATGTCCGATTTGCCGGAGGCGTCGGACAAGCTTTGCCCCCAGTGTCGCCGCTCGCTTCCCGCGTCGGCGTTCCACCGTAATCGGCGTCGTCCAGACGGTCTGGCGTTCTACTGCAAGACGTGTGCCGCTGCTCGCTCAGAGGCGAGTCGCCGGAAACGTGGCATCGCGCCGCAGCGAAGGGCTGCCGTGCCGGTAGCGGACGGCCTCAAGTGGTGCCCCGACTGCGAGCAGATCAAGCCCGTAGACGATTTCCCCCGAACGACCAACGCCAGCGGTCGGCACAGCTACTGCAAGCCGTGCCACATCGCGCGTGGTAACGAGAGCAAGCAGCGGCTCTACGGTGGCAATCGCGAGTACCACCTGCGTCGTCGGTACGGGGTCGGGGAGAAGGAGTTCCAGGAGCTCCTGGCCGAGCAGGGCGGCGTCTGCGCGATCTGCCGGCGCCCCGATCCGGAACATCTGGACCACGATCATCGCACCGGATGGGTGCGCGGGATACTCTGCTTCAACTGCAACGGTGGTCTTGGTCAGTTCAAGGATGACTCCGACGTCCTGGCCAGGGCGATCACGTACCTGAGAGGAACCACGTGGCAGCGGGTTTTGATCCATCCGGGCGTCTTCCAGATGTGTTCACCAACGCGGGGACGTCCTCCTTCACAGCGTTCCTGAGCAAGGTGGCCCCCGAGATGCTGCCCGGCCGTCGGCCGCTGCCGCCCGGCATGGCCGCCGACATGGCGCCGCACGCGACCACCATCGTGGCCATCTCGGCCGCCGGCGGTGTGGTCATGGCCGGCGACCGGCGCGCCACGATGGGCAACCTGATCGCCCAGCGCGACATCGAGAAGGTGCACCCGGCCGACGCGTACTCGCTCGTCGGCATCGCGGGCACCGCCGGCATCGGCATCGAGCTGATGCGACTGTTCCAGGTGGAGCTGGAGCACTACGAGAAGATCGAGGGCGCGATGCTCTCGCTCGACGGCAAGGCCAACCGGCTGGCGTCGATGATCCGCGGCAACCTGGGCGCGGCCATGCAGGGCCTCGCCGTGATCCCGCTGTTCGCCGGCTTCGACCTGGCCGCGAGCGACCCGCAGCGGGCCGGGCGGATCTTCAGCTTCGACGTGACCGGCGGCCCGTACGAGGAGACCGGTTACGACGCCATCGGCTCCGGTTCGCTGTTCGCCAAGTCCGCGCTGAAGAAGCGGTTCCGGGCCGGCCTGTCGGTCGAGGACGCGACGCGGCTGGCGGTCGAGGCGCTCTACGACGCGGCGGACGACGACACCGCCACCGGCGGCCCCGACCTGACCCGGCGGATCTACCCGGTCGTGATGACCGCGACCGCCGAGGGCACCCACCGGCTCACCGGCGCCGAGACGGCGGCGATCGCGGAGAGCGTGGTGTCCGGCCGGATGGAGAACCCCGGCGGCTGAGGCCGCTCCCACCGTCCACCGAGTCAGCAGTCCCGCAGAAGGAGAACCGCCGCCGTGGCCATGCAGTTCTACGCCTCGCCCGAGCAGATCATGCGCGACCGCTCCGAGCTGGCCCGCAAGGGCATCGCCCGGGGCCGCAGCGCGGTGGTCCTGAGCTACGAGGGCGGGGTGCTCTTCGTCGCCGAGAACCTGTCCAGCACGCTGCACAAGGTCAGCGAGATCTACGACCGGATCGGCTTCGCCGCTGTCGGCCGGTACAACGAGTTCGAGAACCTGCGCCGCGCGGGCGTGCGGATGGCCGACCTCAACGGGCTCAGCTACGACCGCCGGGACGTGACCGGCCTGGCGCTCGCCAACGCGTACGCGCAGACGCTGGGCGCGATCTTCACGGAGCAGTCGAAGCCGTTCGAGGTGGAGATCTGTGTGGCCGAGGTGGGCGCCACCGCCGAGGACGACTCCCTCTACCGGGTGACCTACGACGGCTCGGTGAACGACGAGCCGGGCCGGATGGCGATGGGCGGTCAGGCCGAGGCGATCAGCGGGGTGCTGAAGAACGAGCACCGGCCGGAGATGTCGCTGTCGGAGGCGGTCCGCGCCGCCATGAAGGCGCTGAGCAGCGTCGGCGGCGAGGGCGGGGCGGCCCGCACGATCGCCGCGAACCAGCTGGAGGTGGCGGTCCTGGACCGGCGCCGGGTGGGGCGTACGTTCCGGCGGGTGACCGGCGCGGCGCTCACCGCGCTGCTGGAGGGCGACGCCGAGGCCGACACCGCGCCCGCGCCGGGCCGGGCGAAGACGCCGACCGTGCCGACGGAGGAGGCGAAGAAGCCGACCACGTCGGCGGGTTCGGCCGATCTGGAGGGCAACGCGGAGGACAAGCCCGCCGAGTGACGACCGTCGCGGACCCCGCCACCTCGCCGAGGTGGCGGGGTTTTTCGCGTACGGATGCCGCCACCTCGCCGATCTGCGCGGGGGAGATCGCAAGCGGCGAGCGTCGGCGCTGCCCATCGGAGGCTCCGGGCGGCTAATGTCTCATCATGGAGCGGCGAATCTTCGGCCTCGAAACCGAGTACGGCGTCACCTGCACCTATCGCGGGCAACGCCGACTGTCCCCCGACGAGGTCGCGCGGTACCTGTTCCGGCGGGTGGTGTCGTGGGGCCGGTCGAGCAACGTGTTCCTGCGCAACGGCGCCCGCCTCTATCTCGACGTCGGTTCGCACCCGGAGTACGCGACTCCGGAGTGCGACTCGGTGACCGACCTGGTGGCACACGACCGGGCCGGTGAGCGGATCCTGGAGGGCCTGCTCGTCGACGCGGAGAAGCGGCTGCACGACGAGGGCATCGCGGGCGAGATCTACCTGTTCAAGAACAACACCGACTCGGCCGGCAACTCGTACGGCTGCCACGAGAACTATCTGGTGTCCCGGCACGGCGAGTTCGGCCGGCTCGCCGACGTGCTCATCCCGTTCCTGGTCACCCGGCAGTTGATCTGCGGCGCGGGCAAGGTGCTGCAGACGCCGCGCGGCGCTGTCTACTGCCTGTCCCAGCGGGCCGAGCACATCTGGGAGGGTGTCTCGTCGGCGACCACCCGCAGCCGGCCGATCATCAACACCCGCGACGAGCCGCACGCGGACGCCGAGCGCTACCGCCGGCTGCACGTGATCGTCGGTGACTCGAACATGAACGAGGTCACCACGCTGCTGAAGGTCGGCACCGCCGACATCGTGCTGCGGATGATCGAGGCCGGCGTGGTGATGCGGGACCTGACGCTGGAGAACCCGATCCGGGCCATCCGCGAGGTGTCGCACGACATCACCGGCCGGCGCAAGGTGCGGCTGGCCTCCGGCAAGGAGGTCTCGGCGCTGGAGATCCAGCAGGAATACCTGGCCAAGGCGACGGAGTTCGTGGAGCGCCGGGGCGGCGACCAGACCGCGAAGCGGGTGGTCGACCTGTGGGGCCGGGTGCTGCGCGCGGTCGAGACCGGCGACCTGGACCCGGTGGCCCGCGAGATCGACTGGGTCACCAAGCTGAAGCTGATCGAGCGTTACCAGCGCAAGCACGACCTGCCGCTGTCGCACCCGCGGGTGGCGCAGATGGACCTGGCCTACCACGACCTGCGGCGCGGGCGCGGCCTGTACGGGCTGCTGGAGCGCCGTCGTGAGGTGGACCGGGTGGCCACCGACCCGGAGATCTTCGAGGCGAAGGAGACGCCGCCGCAGACGACCCGGGCGCGGCTGCGCGGCGAGTTCATCCGCCACGCCCAGGAGAAGCGGCGCGACTTCACCGTGGACTGGGTGCACCTGAAGCTGAACGACCAGGCGCAGCGCACGGTGCTGTGCAAGGACCCGTTCCGGGCCTACGACGAGCGGGTGGAGCGGCTGATCGCCAGCATGTGATCGTGCGGGCGGCCGGTGCCCGGCACCGGCCGCCCGTCCACAGGTACGCTGGCGTCGCGATGAACACTTCCGAATCCGCCGGTGGGTCCGGCCGCGAGACGTCCTCGGACCGTGACGGCACCGAGAAGCTCAACTGGATCGACCGCCGGCGGGAGAAGATCCGCGCCGAGATCGAGCGCAACAGGCGCGGCGACTACATGGTGCCGACCTGGGTGCTGGCGGCGGCGCTGGTGCTGATCGTGGGCGCCTGGCTCGGGCTGATCCTGTTCCTCGGCTGAGTTCCGGGCCGGTCAGTTGTACGGCATCCGGGGGAACCAGCCGAAGCCGAACAGCGCAGGCACCCGCACGTCCCAGTAGACGACTGTGAAGACGCCGAGCGCGACGAGCAGCGCTCCGGTGACCACGGCGGCGCGGCGGGGGTCGGCCATCCATGCGAGGAAGCGTCCCCGGCTGATCGCCACGGCGACCGCGAAGACGACGGTGACGAGCACGATGTTGCCCAGCGACTGGAGCGTGAACGCCAGCGCTCCGTAGAGCGGGTTGCCGGTGTCGACGGCCCAGTGGAACAGCTTGTTGAACATCGGGTAGGGCCGGCCGACGAGGAAACCGCCGACGAGCGCGCCGATCGTCACCACCCGGGCGACGGGCCGGTGCGCGAAGACGTCCGGCACCAGCTTGAGCGCGGCGAGTCCGAGGTAGGTCAGGGCGAGTCCGATGACGCCGAAGACGACCGACGACTGGATGAGGCGTACCGGGACGCCGCCGACCACGTCGGTGGACAGCTGGGGCAGCCGGTCGCCGGCCAGCACGCCGACGACGCCGTAGCTCGCCGAGACGGCGACCATGCCGAGGGTCAGCCAGCCGACCGGGCGCAGCAGGGCACGCAGCGCCGGCCGGGTGCCACCGGCCGGGTCGGCGCCGGAGACCTGGCTCATCGGCCCGACCGAGGCCGCGACGGCGATGTTGCAGGCGGTGAAGGTCCCGGCGAAGCCGGAGACGAAGGCGAAGAGCAATCCGGCGACGGTGCCGGTGATGGCGGTCTCCTTGGCGTCGTGGCCCAGCACGGTGTTCGCGACGTTGTCGCCGATGACCTTGTCGACCAGCTCGAACGACCACAGGACGGCCAGCAGCACGCCGGCTGCCGCGCTGACCAGGGCGAGTCGGAGCCGGTGCCGGGGGCGATGGGGGGAGATCCCGGCGTCGGGGGTCGCGTCCGGGAACTGTCGCAGTGCCATGAGGGGCCTCCTAAACGGCGGCCGCACGCGTTCCCCGGGCAGCCGGGAACGACGCCTGTCAGTGGGGAGTGGTGGGGCCGGAGTCGAGTACCCGGCAAGTATGGGGAGGCCGGGCAGGGCCCTGGTTCTTCCATCATGCTGACCTGTCTCCGGCGTCTTCTCCGGCGCCGGCGGTGACGGCACTCTGGACGGCGAGGCCGCCGGCACCGCCGGCACGGACAGGGAGCGTGACGTCATCGCACACATCGATCTCGGGCTGGACGAGAAGGCACATCCGGGCATCCGAGGGCCGTTGCGGTTCCGGCCGGATACGGCGAAGCCGCTGGGCGAGCTGGCGGAGGTGCTGCTGCGCGCGCCGCATCCCACGCTGACGCCGGGCGAGCGGGAGCTGATCGCGGCGTACGTCTCCGGCCTCAACGACTGCGACTTCTGCTGCTCGTCGCACGCGGCGTTCGCCGCCGCACAGCTGCCCGCCGGGATGCCGTTGGTCGACCAGGTGCGCGCGGACGTCGGCACGGCCCCGGTCGACGCCAGGCTGCGGGCACTGCTGCACATCGCCGCCGCGGTGCGCCGCAGCGGCCGGGAGGTCACCACCGAACTGGTCGAGGCGGCCCGCGCGGAGGGCGCCACCGACCTGGAGATCCACGACACGGTGCTGATCGCCGCCGCGTTCTGCATGTTCAACCGCTACGTCGACGGTCTGGGCACCTGGACGCCGCGGGATCCCGAGGCGTACGCGCGAGCCGCCGACCACCTCGTCGCGAACGGTTACCTGGCGATCTGACGGCGGCGCGGCTCAGCCGAGCAGGCGGGCCGCGTGCCGGCCGGCGGCGGCGGCGGCCAGGAAGTAGGCGTGGTCGGCGTCCAGGCCCCGGCCCATCGTGGACAGGCCGCCCGGGGTGGCCCGCAGCGCCGCGTCGAGGCCGTCGGCAGGCACCGTGACGATGCGGTGCCGGTCGGCCAGCGGCGTCAGCGCCGCGGCGACCTCCGCGGCCAGGCCGGGGGCGAGGCCGTCCGGCACGACCAGCTCCGCGGGGGCCAGCGCGACCCGGCCGTACGCGGTCAGGCTGTGGTGGGAGACGCCACGGTGCCGGGGGCGGGCGTCGGCGTCGGAGATGCGCAGCGAGCCGACCGGGCGCCCGCCCAGCGTGGCGACCGCGTTCACGGCTTCGCCGACCGCGACGCCGGAGAAGCCCCAGCGGGTGCCGGTGCCGAGGTTGCCCGGCCCCTGGGCGACGATCGTCAGGTCGGCGTCGAGCACGTGCCGGGCGGCGAGCAGGCCGCTGTGCAGTGTGCTCGCCTCCAGGTCACCGCCGAACGCCTGGCCCACGCTGACCGTGCCGGCGAGGTGCCCGGACAGCCCGGCCAGGGTGCGGGAGAACCAGGCCGGCAGCGCGCCACCGTCGGTCAGCACGTACGCCACCCGGGCGTCGGGCGCGTCGGCGTGTACACCGGCCAGGATCGCCGGCAGCGCGGAGTGCAGATCGGCGGTGACCACCGGCATGCCGTCGACCGAGTCCGCCGCGGCCAGCCGGTCGTGGTGCGGCGACGCCTCCTCGTCCACGCCGAGGAGGATCGGTTGCAGCGGCGTGTAGCGGGCCTTGACCAGGTGCCCGGCGTCGCGGCTGTCACCGGCCTGCGGCGGGTCCGGCGGCAGCCGGTCGGGCAGCGCCACGACCAGCGCGTAGCCGCCGGTGCCGAGGCCCATCAGCAGCGCGCCGGCGTTGAGCAGCACCCGGTCGCCGGGTTCGGGCTCGCCGACCAGGGCCGGGTAGGCCAGGGCGCGCATCCGGGCGCCGTCGGGCAGGTCGACGTCGAGTTCGACAGCGCCGGCCCACCGTCGCCGTACCGCCGTGACCGTGCCGGACCGCCATCGCACCATGCGGTGCACCGTATCGGCCGCCGCCGGGACGGCCCCCGGGCGGGTCAGGGGTTCCGGTCGTCGACCGGGCGGCCCGCCTCGTCCTGGGTGGTGCGGGCGGTCCGGCCGGCCGAACCGGACCGGACCGGGTGGGGTCGAGGAAGACGTACGCGATCTCCGGGAAGTGCCCGGTGAGCCGGCGTTCGGCCTCGTCGGCGGCGGCCTCGATGTCGGCGCCGGTGGCGTCGTCACGGAAGTCGACCTTGGCGGCGACGAGGATGTCGTCGGGACCGAGGAACATGGTCATCAGGGTGTCGACGTGGTCCACCGTCGGCACGTCCGTCAGCTCCCGCTCGATGCGCCGGTGCAGCCGGTCGGAGACGGAGCGGCCGACCAGCAGCGAGATGTTGCTGCGCGCCAGCACGACGGCGACCACCAGCAGCAGTACGCCGATGAGGATCGAGGCGACGCCGTCGTACAGCTCGTCACCGGTCAGGTGCGACAGGGTGAGCCCGCCGGCGGCGATCAGCAGGCCGATCAGCGCGGCGCTGTCCTCCAGGAAGACGGCCTTGACGGTGGTGTCGGCGGTCAGGCGCAGATAGCGGCGCGGGGTGGTGCCCCAGCGGCGTGACTCGCCGCGCACCTGCCGGACCGCCCGGGCCAGCGACACCGACTCGATCGCGAAGGAGACCGCCAGCACCACGTACGCGACGAGGTATTCGCCGCTGTGCTCGTGCACCAGGATGGTGGTGACGCCGTGCGTGACGGCGAAGCCCGCACCGGCCACGAAGGTGAACAGCGCGGCGAGGAACGCCCAGACGTAGCTCTCCTTGCCGTACCCGAAGGGGTGCCGGGTGTCGGCGGGCCGCGCGCCGCGGCGCAGCGCCAGGTAGAGCAGCACCTCGGTGGTGGTGTCGGCGAGCGAGTGGGCGGCCTCGGAGAGCATCGCCGCGGAGCCCGAGATCAGGCCCGCTACCAGCTTGGCGACCGCGATGGCGAGGTTCGCCGCGCCGGCCACCACGACAGTGCCGACGCTCTCGGTCTTGACCTCCGGTTCCGCCATGCGATCACCCTATGACCGGTCGATGCCCGCCGCCGGGTGGGAAGACCCCCGCGCCGCGCCGCGCGGGTGCCCGCGCCCGACGCGCGGGCTGCTAGCGTTTGGGCGTGTCCCGGACCCGTACCGAACGCCTGGTCAACCTGGTGATCTGCCTGCTGTCGACGCGACGCTTCCTGACCGCCGCGCAGATCGCCGCGACCGTGCCCGGCTACGAGCACGACCCGGACGACGCCAAGGACCACGAGGCGTTCCAGCGCAAGTTCGAGCGCGACAAGGCCGAGCTGCGTGAGCTGGGCGTGCCGCTGGAGACGGGCACGGCGAGCGTCTTCGACGCCGAGCCGGGCTACCGGATCGCGCCGCGCGCGTACGCGCTGCCCGACATCCCGCTCGAACCGGACGAGGCCGCGGCCGTGGGCATCGCCGCCCGGCTGTGGCAGCACGCCGGGCTGGCCGCCGCCGCGTCGTCGGGGCTGGCGAAGCTGCGCGCCGCCGGCATCGACGTCGACCCGCAGGCGACCCTGGGCCTGGAGCCGATGGTCACCGTCGACCCGGCGTTCGCGCCGCTCACCGCCGCCGCGCGGGACCGGCGCGAGGTCAGCTTCGACTACCGCGTGCCGGACCGGGACGCGCCCACCCGCCGCCGGGTGCAACCGTGGGGCGTGGTCTGCTGGCGCGGCCGGTGGTACGTCGTCGGCCACGACCTGGACCGGGCGGCGACCCGCTGTTTCCGGCTGTCGCGGGTGGTCGGCACGGTCCGGGCGACCGGCGAGCCGGGCGCCTACGAGCCGCCCGCCGGGGTCGACCTGATCAGCCATGTGGCCCGCTGGTCCGGGCCGGTGGAACGCACCGGCCGGGCCACGGTGCTGGCCACGCCGGGCCGCGCCGCCGGGCTGCGCCGCTGGGCCGTCGAGTGCCAGGCTGGCCCCGACGGCGACCGGCTGGTGCTGCCGTACGCCGACGCCGACTACCTGGCCGGCCAGATCGTCGGGTACGGCCCGGACGTCCGGGTCCTGGAGCCACCGGAGGTACGGGAGGCGGTCATCCAGCGGCTCAAGGAGGTCGCCGCCCGGCACGACGAGCTGGCAGTGACCGGAGGTGCCCGGTGACCCGCCCGGCGTCCCGCGCGGGCCGTGCCTCCGCCGACCGGCTGGCCCGGCTGCTCAACCTGGTGCCCTACCTGCTGGCCCGCCCCGGCATCGAGATCGCCGAGGCGGCGCACGACCTCGGAGTGACCGAGAAGCAGCTCCGGGAGGACCTGGAACTGCTCTGGGTGTGCGGGCTGCCCGGCTACGGCCCCGGCGACCTGATCGACATGGCGTTCGACGGCGACCGGGTCACCATCACCTACGACGCCGGGATCGACCGCCCGCTGCGGCTGACCCCGGACGAGGCCCTGGCCCTGGTGGTGGCGCTGCGGATGATCGCCGAGACGCCCGGCGTGGCCAACCGGGAGGCGGTCGAACGGGCGCTCGCCAAGATCGAGAATGCCGCCGGTGACCTGGCCGGCGCGCCGGTCGAGGTCCGCCTGCCCGGCGACAGCGCCCGGGTACGCGAGCTGCGCGCCGCCGTCGAGCGCGGCCGGGCGCTGCGGATCACCTACTACACCCCGGCGCGGGACGAGACCACCGAACGCACCATCGACCCGCTGCGGATGCTGATGGTCGGCGGCCGGGCGTACGTGGAGGCGTGGTGCCGCCGCGCCGAGGGGGTACGCCTGTTCCGGGCCGACCGGATCGACGCGGTGACCGAGCTGCCGGAGCAGGCGGTGGTGCCGCCGCAGGCCCGCCCGCACGATCTCAGCGACGGCGTGTTCCGCCCGTCGGCGGACCTGCCGCTGATCACGCTGCGGATCGGCCGGGGCGAGCGGTGGATCACCGAATATTATCCGTGCGAGCGGGTCGAGGCCGACGGCGAGCAGTGGCTGGTGTCGCTGCGCGTCACCGACCTCGGGTGGGCCCGGCGGTTCGTGCTCGGGCTGGGCCCGGAGGTGACTGTGGTGGCCCCGGCCGAGCTGGCCGAGCAGGTACGCGCCCAGGCCGTGGCCGCGCTCGACGCGTACGCCACCCCGGCCGGCAGCGCCGACCCGGCAGCCGTCGGCGGCACCCGATAGGCTGACCGCCGTGGTGACGTGGATCGTGCTCGGGGTCGTGGTGTTCGCGCTGGTCGTACTGGCCCTGGCGATCCGTCCGGTGGTGAGCCGCCTGCCGGGGCTGCGCCGTTCCGCGCTGGCGTTGCAGCGCCGGGCGGTCGAGGCCGAGTCGCTGCGGTCGGCCGCCGAGCAGTTGCAGGCGCGGGCCGAGTCGCTCCAGGAGCGGGCGGCGGTCGCGCAGGAGCGGATCATGTTGATCAAGGCCAAGCGCGGCGACTGATCGACGCCGATCGGCCCGGTGAGCGTCGGCTGCGCGTTCCCGGGCGGTTGCGCGCAGAAATGCGCGGACCTGGACGGTTGACGGGACACTTCGGGTTGGTCGAAACTTCACCGATCGGGCCCGCACGAGCAGGCCCGCGGGGGTGGCAAGCCGCTGCGACACACGTACGATGGGCGACGACCCACCCTCACCGACACAGAGCGACTGGAGCTTCCCATGGGTGCCCTCAAGCCGTGGCACATCGCCGTACTCGTGGTCGTGCTGATCCTGCTGTTCGGCGCGAAGCGGCTCCCCGACGCGGCCCGCTCGCTGGGCCGCTCGCTGCGGATCATCAAGGCCGAGACCAAGAGCCTGCACGACGACGACCGCGATCTCGCCGAGAAGGCCGACGCGCAGTCCGGCTACCAGCCGCTCCCGCCGCAGCAGGGGCACGTGCAGCAGCAGCCGTACGCCCAGGGCCAGCAGCAGTACGCCCAGCAGCAGCCGTACGCGCCGCAGCCGCAGCCGCAGCAGCCCGTGGCCCCGCCGGCCGACCCGGTGCAGCGCGTCCGCGAGAACTGATCCGAGAGGGCCTCAACCACCGTGGCCTTCGGGTTGAAGAAGCGCGGCCCGAGCAGCTTCGCGCGCGCGGCCGACGGCTCGATGACGCTCATCGAGCACATCCGTGAGCTGCGCAACCGGCTGTTCCGGGCGTCGCTGGCGATCCTGGTCGGCTTCGGCTTCGGCATCTGGCTGGCCGAGCCGGTCCGGGTGCTGCTGTCCAAGCCCTACTGCGACCTGCCGCAGTCGTTCGACGCGGCGACGGGCAAGTGCAAGTTCGTGCAGCTCGGCGTCGCCGACGTCTTCCTGCTGAACCTCAAGATCGGCCTCTGGGTGGGCCTGATCATCGCCGCGCCGATCTGGCTCTACCAGCTCTGGGCGTTCATCGCGCCCGGCCTGCACCGCCACGAGCGGCGGTACGCATACGTCTTCACCGCCCTGGCGGCCCCGCTGTTCGCGGCCGGCGCGGTGCTGGCGTTCTTCGTCACCACCAAGGGGCTCGAGTTCCTGCTCGACATCTCCGGCGACGACATCGCGACCAACCTCGAGGTGACCCGCTACATATCGTTCGTCACGAACCTGATCCTGCTGTTCGGTGTGGCGTTCGAGTTCCCGCTGATCGTGCTGATGCTCAACTTCGTCGGCCTGGCCAGCGCCAAGCGGCTGCTGAGCTGGTGGCGGGTGGCGGTGTTCGTGTTCTTCGCGTTCTCCGCCGTGGTCACGCCGACACCCGACCCGTTCGGCATGACCGCGCTGGCGATCTGCCTCTGCGCGCTCTACTTCGCCGCGGTGGGGGTGGCGTTCATCAACGACAAGCGGCGCGGTCGCGGGCGTGAGGTCTACGCCGGCATCGCCGACGACGAGGTGTCACCGCTTGACCTGTCGGACGAGCCGGTGCCCGCCAGCGGCCGGATCGAGGCGTCCGAGCCCATCGGCGCACCCGAGCCGATCGTCGCCCCGAAGCCGATCGAGCGCCGCTACGACGACATGACCTGACCGACCCCGCTCACCGCCGGACGCCGTCCCCGCCTCACGGGGACGGCGTCCGCGTCTTCCCAGCCGCCCACCGCCGCCCGCCGAGGACGCTGACGCCCTGTCCCGCGTCGATCATGGACTTGGCGCCCCTCGAACGCCCGATATGAGCGGCTTGACCGGGCCGCAGCTGCAAGATCAACGAGGCTGGGGTGGCGGGGCTGGGGCGACGGGGTCGGGGCGGTGGGTGGTCAGGGGATGTGGCGGGCTGCTTCGGGGTGGGGTGGGGGGACCGCGTCGGGGTGCAGGATCGCGGCTATCGTCTCGGCGCCGTCGACCAGGCGCGGGCCGGCGCGCACGATCAGCCCGTCCGCGTCCAGCGCCCACACCTGCGCGTCCGGGAAACGCCCGGCCACCGCGGCGGCCTGCTCGGCCGCGCCGTCGAGACGGAACCCGCACGGCGCCACCAGCACCACCTCGGGGCGGGCGGCCCGCAGGGCCTCCCAGGTGGTAGGCGTGGACCGGGCGCCGCGATGGGTGGCCACCGGTTCGCCACCCGCGACGTCGACGAGGTCCGGGATCCAGTGCCCGGCGCCGAACGGCGGGTCCACCCATTCGACAACCGCGACCCGTGGCCGGGGCCGGCCCGCCACCGCCGCGCCGACCGCCGCGAGCCGGGCGCGCAGGCCGTCGACCAGCGCCTCCGCGCGGTCCGGCACCCGGGCCGCCGCGCCCACCGCGCGGATCGACTCCAGCACGTCGTCCAGCGTGTACGGGTCGAGCGACAGCACGTCGGCCCGGCATCCCAGGTGGTCCACGGCGTCGGCGACCCGGCCGGACGGCAGCGCGCAGACGCGGCACAGGTCCTGGGTGAGGATCAGGTCCGGGTCCAGCCCGGCCAGCGCGCCGGCGTGCAGCGTGTAGAGGTCTGCACCGGCCGCGACCTGCGCCCGGACGTACGCGTCGATGTCGCCGGGACTCATACCCCGGGTGTCCCGGCCGCCGACGACCACTGTGGTGCCCGACCGGTGGCGGGCGGGCACCTCGCACTCGAAGGTGACGCCGACCAGGTCGTCGCCGAGGCCGAGCGCGTACGCGATCTCGGTGGCGGAGGGGAGCAGGGAGACCAGCCGCATGCCCGCCATCATGCCGGTCGCGCGGACCGCCCCGGTGCGCGGGCAGATCGGGTCGCCCTCGGGCCTTGCCGGGACGCCGTACCCGCTTAGACTCTGCTGACTCCGCCGAGCCCCCCGGGCGGTGTGCCGGGGTGCGTCGGCGCCCCCGTTCCGGTCAGCCCGTCTGACCTGCGCTCCGGAGAGCCCGATGAAGAGCCGTACCGCCGCCGTCCTGACCGTCCTCTGCGCGGCCACCGCGCTCACCGCCTGCGGTGACGACGAGCCCGCGCCGAAAGGCCAGCAGGTGCCGGTGACAGCCACCGACACCAGCTGCGAGGTCACCACCACGCTGTTCACCCCGGGCACCGTCACCTTCACCGTCACCAACCGGGGCCGGCAGGCCACCGGGGTCTACGTCTACGGCCGGGAGGGCGACGCCTTCACCAAGGTGATCGCCGAGGTCGCGGACGTGCCGGCGGGCCGTACCGGTGACCTGCGCGCCTCGCTGCAGACCGGCACGTACGAGGTGGCCTGCAAGCCGGGCCGGCAGGGCGACGGCGTCCGGACCAAGATCACCGTCTCCGACGACGGCAACCTCGCCAGCGCCGCCGCCGAGGTGGCCTACGACCGCTCGGTGACGATCGAGCTGACCGACGACGCGATGACCGGCGTGGACGCCCTGATCGCCGAGCCCGGCGAGAAGATCGCGTTCAAGGTGACGAACAAGACCGCCGGGGCCCGGACGCTGTACGTGCTCAACCCCGAGGGCAAGCGGGTCGCCGAGATGAAGGCCGGGGCCAACGGCACCGCCGAGACGGTGGTGACGCTGGGCGCGGCGGGGGACTGGTCGCTGAAGGTCAAGGGCGACGGCGTGCCGTCGGTGAGCAAGCCGCTGGTGGTCCGCTGAGGCACAGGGACGTCGATCCGAAGTCGGTCGATCCGGGTGCATCCACCGGGGACGGTCCGGGCGAAGCAATGGTCGTGACGACAGTCACGGACCTGGTCGCTTCGACGAAAGGCTCCCCGATGAACATCGCTCGTCTCGCCGCCCGGCTGGCCGTGGGCGCCACCGCGGCGGCGGTGGCCACCACCGCCGTCGCCGTGCCCGCCCAGGCCGGTGCCAAGCAGCCGGATACGCGGTCGCTGGCCGCCGTGCTCACCGCCGACAAGAGCGGCTTCGACCGCAACTCGCGGGACTTCGACGTCCTCACGAAGGCGGTCCTGACGGTGCTGCAGGCCAAGCCGGACTCGCCGGTGAAGGTGCTCACCGACGGCACCGTCGCGCTGACCGCGTTCGTGCCGAACGACTACGCGTTCCGCGAGCTGGTGCGGGACATCACCGCCGCGAAGAAGCTGCCCGGTGAGAAGGCCGCGTTCGACGCGGTCGCCGGCCTGGGCGTGGACACCGTGGAGGACGTCCTGCTCTACCACGTCGTGCCCGGCGCGACGATCGACCGGAAGGCGGCGCTGAAGGCCGACGGCGCGGACCTGACCACCGCGCTCGGCGCCACCGTCGAGGTGGACGTGAAGCGCTGCTGGTACGGCCGCGAGGTGCGCCTGGTCGACGCCGACACCAGCGACCGCAACGCCAAGGTGGTGCGGTACGACATCAACAAGGGCAACAAGCAGATCGCGCACGCGGTGGACCGGGTGCTGCGCCCGATCGACCTCCCCTGAACCACCCCCGCCACGGCGCCCGGCACCCCCTGCCGGGCGCCGTCGGCGTGTGCCGCCCACCCGCCGTGCGACCTGGCTCTGGTGGGCGGCGCGAGGCGTGCCGTACGGTGCTCGCCGTGACCGCGCACGATCATGTCCCGTCCGGCCCCGTCGCCGTGCTCGCCAACCCGACCGCGGGCCGGGGGCGGCACCGCGGTCTGCTGCCCGGGATCCTGGAGCGCCTCGCCGGAGCCGGCCGCCCGGTCGAGCTGCTGCGCGCGCGTACCCCCGAGGAGGCGGAGGCGGCGTGCCACGCCGCGGTCGCCGGCGGCGCCGGGGCGCTCGTCGCGGTGGGCGGCGACGGCACCGTGCACCGGGCGATGCAGGCGGTCGCCGGCACGGCCGTGGCGTTCGGGCCGGTCCCGGCGGGCACCGGCAACGACTTCGCGGTGGAGACCGGCTTCCCGGCCGACCCGACGGCCGCCGTCGAGGTGATCACCGCGGCGCTCGCCGCCGGCCGCACCCGCCCGGTCGACCTGGCGCGGCTGTCCCGGCCCGGCGAGGCGGACCGCTGGTTCGGCGCGGTGCTCGCGGCCGGCTTCGACGCGATCGTCAACGAACGCGCCAACCGGATGCGCTGGCCGCGCGGCCCGCGCCGGTACGACCTGGCGATCGTGGTGGAGCTGGCCCGGCTGCGGCCGCGCCGCTACCGGCTGGTCCTCGACGGGGTGGTGCAGGAGGTCGACGCGGTGCTCGTCGCGGTGGGGAACACGGCCAGCTACGGCGGTGGCATGCGGATCTGCCCGGACGCCGACCCGCACGACGGCCTGCTGGACGTGGTGGTCGGCGGCCGGTTCGACAGGCGCACGCTGATGCGGGTCAAGCCGCAGATCTACCAGGGCACCCACGTCACGCACCCGCTGGCGCGCGTCTACCGGGCGCGGACGGTGGAGCTGTCCGCCGACGGCATCACCACGTACGCCGACGGGGAACGCTCCTTCGACCTGCCGGTGACCGTCACCGCGGTGCCGGCGGCGCTGCGGCTGCTGCGCTGACCCCCGCCGGGTCCGCCTCGGACGGCACGCCGGGAACGGCCGGCGGCGCGGGAGAAGGCGGCGGCGCGGCGGCGCGGACCGCGCCCGCGCTCGCGGCGACCACGAGCGCGATGGCGAGCACCTCGACCGGGCGCAGCGCCTGGCCGAGGACCAGCCAGCCGGCCACGGCGGCGATCGCCGGACCGAGACTCATCATCACCGCGAACGTCGCTGTCGGCAGCCGCCGCAGCGCGGCCAGCTCCAGGCTGTACGGCAGCACCGAGGCGAGCAGCGCCAGCCCGGTACCGAGCCCCAGCACCACCGGGTCGGCGAGGCGACCGCCGCCGTCGGCCAGCCCGAACGGCAGCGTGAGCAGCGCCGCGACGGTCAGAGCGAGGGCCAGCCCGTCCGCGCCGGGGAACCGCGCGCCGATCCGCGCCGAGCAGACGATGTACGCCGCCCACATGGCGCCCGCCGTCAGCGCCAGCGCGGCGCCGGCCGGGTCGAGCCGGTCGAACCCGCCCTGCCCGAGCAGGACCACCCCGGCCAGCGCCAGCGCGGCCCAGCACCAGGCGGCCATCCGGCGCGCGGCGATCACGGACAGCGCCAGCGGGCCGAGCACCTCAAGCGTGACGGCCGGACCGAGCGGGATCCGCTCGATCGCCTGGTAGAAGATCGAGTTCATGCCGGCCAGGGCCAGCCCGAACGCCAGCACCGCCGCCCAGTCGCGTCGCCCGTACCCGCGTACCCGGGGGCGGCAGACCACGAGCATCAGCAGCGCGCCGATGGTCAGCCGCAACGTCACCGCCCCGGCCACCCCGGTACGCGGGAACAGCAGCGCGGCGAGCGCGGAGCCGAACTGCACCGACAGCGCCCCGCCGAGTACCAGCGCGACCCCGCCGAGCCGTCCCGGCGCACGCGGCGGCAAGGGGTGGGCACCGGTCATGCCCCTGACGGTATCCGGTGCGCCGCGGCGGGTTCGCGCCGCTGGGCAGGTGAACGCTCAGCCGGCCCCGGCCAGGTCCAGCACCGCGCCGAGTCCGTTCGGGCGGCCCGCGTCGGCGCAGGGCAGCACCAGCACCCCGCACCCGGCCGCCACCGCGCCCGCGTCGGCCGGGGTGTCGCCCACCATGAGCGTGCGCTCCGGGTCCACGCCGAGCATCCCGCAGGCGCGCAGGAAGATGCCCGGGTCCGGCTTGCAGCGCCCCATTTCGTACGACAGCGCGTACGCGTCGACGAGCGCGTCGAGGTCCCAGGCGGCGAACAGCGGCCGCAGGTCGAAACCGATGTTGCTGACCACCGCCACCTTCACCCCGGCGGAGCGCAGGGCACCCAGCACCGGAGCGGTGTCCGGGTACGGCACCCAGCCCTCGGGCACCAGCACCCGCTCGTAGAGCGCGTCGGCGAACCCGTCGATGCCGGTGTCCACGGTCTCGGCCAGCCCGGTGTACGCGCCCCGGTGCGCGTGCGGGTAGAGATCCCGGTCGGCCCACAGCTCGGCCAGCCGGGGCGGCACCCGTGCCGGCAGCGGGCCACCGGCACGCCCGGCGGTGAGCAGCCGGTCGGCCAGCGACGTGGCCCGGATGCGGTCCAGCTCGACGCCGCAGGCGGCCGCGGCGGCGAGCACCCAGGCCAGCGGCTCCTCCACCTGGGCGAGGGTGCCGTGGAAGTCGAAGAGCACCGCCTCCACGGGCCGGCGGGACGGGCCCGGGCGGACGGCGTCGTCGGCGCCGCTCGAGACGTGGGGCAGTTCGGTACGGTCCGGCACGTCGTGCACCCTACCGACCGCTCCGACCGTCCTGCCGGATGGCCTTGACCGGTGCTCCTCGGCGGCACCGATTAATCTTGGATCCATGTCGAGCCCCGCCGAGCGGTACGCCGCGGCGCGCCGCCGGGCCGCGCAGGCCTCCGCCTTCCCGGCCCTGGACGAATTCTCCCTGGATCTCGGGTTCGATCTCGACGACTTCCAGCGCGAGGCGTGCGAGGCGCTGGAGCGGGGCAGCGGTGTGCTCGTCTGCGCGCCCACCGGCGCCGGCAAGACCGTGGTGGGTGAGTTCGCGGTGCACCTGGCGCTGCGGGGCCGGCCCGGCGGCGACGCCCCCGCGACCCGGCGCAAGTGCTTCTACACCACGCCGATCAAGGCGCTGTCCAACCAGAAGTACCACGACCTGGTGGACCGCTACGGCGCCGAGCAGGTCGGCCTGCTCACCGGCGACAACGCGATCAACGGCGACGCGCCGGTGGTGGTGATGACCACCGAGGTGCTGCGCAACATGCTCTACGCCGGCTCGGCCACCCTCGAAGGCCTGGCGTACGTGGTGATGGACGAGGTCCACTACCTGGCCGACCGGTTCCGCGGCGGGGTCTGGGAAGAGGTGATCATCCACCTGCCCGAGTCGGTCACGCTCGTGTCGCTGTCGGCCACCGTCTCCAACGCCGAGGAGTTCGCCGACTGGCTGGTCACCGTACGCGGAGAGACCGCCGTGGTGGTCTCCGAGCACCGGCCGGTGCCGCTGTGGCAGCACATGCTCGTCGGCAAGCGGATGTTCGACCTGTTCCACGACGCCGACGCGGCCCGCAAGCACGACGTGCACCCCGAGCTGCTGCGCTACACCCGCGACACGGTGCGCCGCCTGGAGCTGGGCGAGGGCCGCAGTGCCGGCCCCGGGGGCGGGCGGCGCGGCCCTCGCTGGCGGGGCCCGATGCGCCCGGACATCGTCGACCGGCTCGACCGGGAGGGGCTGCTCCCGGCCATCCTGTTCATCTTCAGCCGGGCCGGCTGCGACGCCGCCGTGCAGCAGTGCCTCGCCGCCGGGCTGCGCCTGACCTCCCCTGACGAACGCGCCGAGATCCGCCGGGTGGTCGAGTCGCGGGTCACCGCCATCCCCGGCGAGGACCTGTCGGTGCTCGGCTACTGGGAGTGGCTCGACGGCCTGGAGCGCGGCCTGGCCGCGCACCACGCCGGCATGCTCCCGGCGTTCAAGGAGGTCGTCGAGGAGCTGTTCGTCCGCGGGCTGGTCAAGGCCGTCTTCGCCACCGAGACGCTCGCGCTGGGCATCAACATGCCGGCCCGCTGCGTGGTGCTGGAGCGTCTGGTGAAGTTCAACGGAGAGGCCCACGTCGACCTCACCCCCGGCGAGTACACCCAGCTCACCGGCCGGGCCGGTCGCCGGGGCATCGACGTGGAGGGCCACGCGGTGGTCGTCTGGTCGCCGGAGACCGACCCCCGGCACGTCGCCGGGCTCGCCTCCACCCGCACCTACCCGCTGCGTTCCAGCTTCCGGCCGTCGTACAACATGGCCGTCAACCTGGTCGGCAGCGTCGGCGCGGCGCCGGCCCGGGAGCTCCTGGAGTCCTCGTTCGCGCAGTTCCAGGCCGACCGGTCGGTGGTCGGCCTGGCCCGGCAGGTGCAGCGCAACACCGAGACCATCGACGCGTACGGCGTGGAGGCCGCCTGCCACCACGGCGACTTCGACGAGTACTTCGCGCTGCGGGTGGCCATCGCCGACCGGGAACGGGCCATCGCCCGTCAGGGGCAGACCCAGCGCAAGGCGGCGGCCGTCGCCTCGCTGGAGCGGCTGCGGGTCGGTGACGTGATCCGGGTGCCGTCCGGGCGGCGGGCCGGCCTGGCGGTGGTGCTGGACCCGGCCACCGGCGGGTTCGGCGAGCCCCGGCCGCTGGTCCTCACCCAGGACCGCTGGGCCGGGCGGGTCACCCCCGGTGATTTCACCACCCCGGCCGAGGTGCTCACCCGCATCCGGGTGCCGAAGCACTTCAACCACCGCTCGCCCGCGGCCCGGCGGGATCTGGCCGCCGCGGTCAGCGGCACCGGCCTGGACCGGCACGGCGGCCGCCGGGGCGGCCGGTCCCGTCAGGCGGTGGGCGAGGACCACCGGCTCAGCCAGCTCCGCGTGGAGCTGCGCGCGCACCCGTGTCACGCCTGCCCGGACCGGGAGGAGCACGCCCGCTGGGCGGAGCGGCGGCGCCGGCTGGAACGCGACACCGAGGAGCTGCGTCAGCGGGTGTCCGGGCGGACCGGCTCGCTGGCCCGTACCTTCGACCGGATCGTCGCGTTGCTGACGGCGCGCGGCTACCTGGCCGCCGACGGCGAGGTCACCGACGCCGGGCGGATGCTGGCCCGGATCTGGACCGAGGCGGACCTGCTGGTGGCCGAGTGCCTGCGCCGCCGGGTGTGGGACGGCCTGTCCCCGGCCGAGCTGGCCGCCGCCGTGTCGGTGGTGGTCTTCGAGGCCCGGCGGGACGTCGACGAGCGGGCGTCGCTGCCGCGCGGCGCGGTGGCCGACGCGGTCGACGAGACGCTCAAGCTGTGGGGCGACATCGAGGCGGACGAGGCGGCGCGCGGCCTGGCCGTGACCCGGGAGCCGGATCTCGGCTTCGCCTGGCCGATCTACCGGTGGGCGCGCGGCGAGGCGCTGGCGAAGGTGCTGGCCAGCGGCCATCAGATCGATGGGGAGATGCCGGCGGGCGACTTCGTCCGCTGGGCGCGCCAGGTGGTCGACCTGCTCGGGCAGGTCGCCGACTCGGGTGGCGCCTCGGCCGAGCTGCGCGGCACCGCCCGGCAGGCCATCGCGGCGGTCAACCGGGGCGTGCTGGCCTACCACGCCTCCGCCTAACGGTCACTTTCGGTCATCGGTTTCCGGAAACCGACGCACCGCTGCGTCACGGCGCTGCCACCCCACGAATTGTCGGGGGGCCGATGTGCGCCCTGGTCAGGGCCTATCCCATCATTGCCCGGGGCGCCGTGGGTCGCGCTCGGCCGATGGTGAGGGAAGGGCGTCGTGGGCGAGATCAATCACTTTGAGTACGGGTGGATCACACCTGCGCTCAGCTACGCGTTGTCCGTGCTCGGCTCGGCGCTCGGGCTGGTCTGCGCCGGGCGGATCCGGACCGCCACCAGTGCCGGTCAGCGCGCCTGGTGGGGCCTGCTCGCCGCGTGGGCGCTGGGCGGCACGGCCATCTGGGCCATGCACTTCATGGCGATGCTCGGCTTCGCCGTCGGCGGCACCCGGATCCGCTACGACGTGCCGCTGACGGCCGCCAGCACGGCGATCGCGGTGGCCTCGGTCGGCATCGGGCTGGCGATCGTGGGCACCGGCCGGCTCGCCGCGCCCCGGCTGCTCGCCGGCGGGTTCTTCACCGGCGCCGGGGTGGCCGCCATGCACTACACCGGCATGGCCGCCATGCGCCTGGACGGCTCACTCGGCTACGACCCGCTGCGGGTGACGCTGTCGGTGGTCATCGCGATCGTGGCCGCCACCGTGGCGCTCTGGCTGGCGATGACCGTCCGGCGCGCGCTCGCCATCGCCGCCTCGGCGCTGGTCATGGGCATCGCGGTCAACGGAATGCACTTCACCGGCATGAGCGCGCTGTCGGTGCACCTGCACGAGAGCCGCGGCCCGGCATCCGGCACCGAGGTGAGCGGTCTGCTCGTGCCGATCGTGCTGGCAGTGGTCTTCGGCGTGGTCGGGCTCGTCTACGCGCTGCTCGCCGCGCCGTCGGACGACGACCGGGCCGGGGCCGCGTACGTCAGCTCGCGGCTCGACGAGGCGCCGTACGCGGCCGCCGCCGCCGAGCCCGCGCCGGACCCGGTCGGCCTGCGCGCCCGCTCGACGCTGGCGCAGCCCGGCGCCCAGTTCCCGACCCGCCGGAGCACCGACCGCCCCTCGTGATCAACTGATCACGATCGGTCGCCCGCCAGCGCGTCGACCAGGCGGCGGCACGAGCCGGCCAGGTTCCAGCGCTGCGCCAGCTCCAGCAGCCGGTCCGGGTCGGCGGGAGACGTCGGCAGTGCCGGGTCCAGCTCGGGCAGCGGCACGTCGGTGGCGACCCGGACCACCTTCGGCGCCACGGCCAGGTAGTCGCGGGCGGCGTCGAGCTTGGCCCGCAGCCCCGGCGCGAAACCGGAACGGGGGTCGTCCAGCGCGGCCAGGATGCCGTCCAGCCCGCCGTAGCGGTCGATCAGCCGGGCGGCGGTCTTCTCGCCGACGCCGGCGACGCCGGGCAGCCCGTCGCTGGGGTCGCCGCGCAGCGCCGCGAAGTCGGCGTACCGGTCGGCCGGCACGCCGTAGCGGGTGCGGACCGCCGCGTCGTCGCAGTCGTCCAGCTTGGCCACGCCCCGGCCGACGTAGAGCAGGCGCACCGGGTGCGCGTCGTCGACGAGCTGGAACAGATCGCGGTCTCCGGAGACCACCTCGACCGGGCCCGGCTGGGTCACCGCGAGCGTGCCGAGCACGTCGTCGGCCTCGTAGCCGGTGGCCCCCACGGCCGGGATGCCGAGCGCGTCCAGCACCTCCAGGATCATCGGCACCTGCGGGGACAGCGTGTCCGGCACGACCTCGCCGCCCTCGGGCGCGACCCGGTGCGCCTTGTACGACGGCAGCAGCTCCACCCGCCACGCCGGCCGCCAGTCGTGGTCGAACGCGCAGATCATCCGGTCGGGCCGGCGGGTGCGCACGAGCTGGGCGAGCATGTCGAGGAAGCCGCGCACGGCGTTCACCGGCTGGCCGTCGCCGGTCTTCGCGGCGGACTCGGGGATGCCGAAGTAGGCGCGGAAGTAGAGGCTGGGGGAGTCGATCAGGAGGATCGGCTGTCGGTGTGCCACGGCGACAAGCCTTCCACAGCCCTGTGACGGGATGGGGGAGGCGACCGCCGGACCGGAAACCGGGGCGCGCGACGGGCGTCCGATGCGCAGACTGGCGGGGTGAGCTTCGTACCCGGCCTGATCCTGGCCCGCCGGTTCCACGACGAGGTGGTGGGTCCGCTGCTGGCGCGGCGGCTGCCCGGCCTGCCGTACTCCGCCGGGCTGCTCGACGGCGGCTCCGAGCTGCTCGGCCTCGACACGCCCCGTTCCACCGACCACGACTGGGGTCCGCGTACCCAGGTCTTCGTGGGGAAGGCGCACGACGTCGCGCCGGTACGGGCGGTGCTGGACGCGGAGTTGCCGGCGCGGTTCCTCGGCTGGCCGACCCGGTACGCGGGCGGCCCGGCGGCGCGCCTCGGCACGGTCCGCGCCGACGGCGACCGGCACGGCGTGACGGTGGACGAACTCGGCGGATGGCTGCGGGAGCGGCTCGGCGCCGACCCGCGCGCCGGACTGGCGGCGGCGGACTGGCTGGCGACGCCGACGCAGCGGCTGGCCGAGCTGACCGGGGGAGCGGTGTTCCACGACGGGCTCGACGGCGCGCTCACCGGCGTCCGGGCCCGGCTCGCCTGGTATCCGGACGACGTGTGGCGGTACGTGCTCGCCTCCGGGTGGCAGCGGGTCGCGCAGGCCGAGCACCTGGCCGGCCGGTGCGCCGAGGTCGGCGACGACCTGGGCAGCCGGGTCGTGGTCGCCGGTCTGGCCCGGGATCTGATGCGCCTCGGCCTGCTGCTGCACCGCCGCTGGCCCCCGTACGCGAAATGGCTCGGCACGGTCTTCGCGACGCTGCCGGACGCGGCGCCGGTGGTGGACGGGCTCGCCGCCGCGCTCGGCCCGGGTGACTGGGCGGCCCGCGAGCCCGGCCTGGTCCGGGCGCTGGAGACGGTGGCCGGCTGGACCAACGACGCCGCGCCGGCGCCGCCGGTGGACCCGGCCGCCCGGCCGTTCCACGATCGGCCGTTCCTGGTGCTGCACGCCTGCCGGTTCGTCGAGACGCTGCGTGCCGCCATCACCGACCCGGAGCTGCGCGACCGCCCGCCGGTGGGCGCTGTGGACCAGTACGTGGACAGCGTGGACGTGCTCACCCACGCCGACCGCGCCCGCCGGGTGGCCGCCGCGGTTGTCGGCCCGCCGGTGGGGGCCTAGACTCCGATTCGAGTCGCATCGATCCGCGACTGTCTATCTCGTCTCCGAGGGTCCGGGCCGCCCGTCGCAGGCGCCTCGCCGGCGAGAACGCCGCGACACGCGGCGTTCCCACCACCGAGGAGAACAGCATGCTGTCCAAAAGGAGCGGACTCCGGCTGCTCGGCGCGGCGCTGGCCGCCGCCGGGCTCGCCGTCGGGGCGGCGCTCGCCGTCCCGGGGCCGGCCTCGGCCGCCGCGCTGACCGAGGTGACGAACTTCGGCGCCAACCCGAGCAACCTGCGCATGTACCTGTACGTCCCGGACACCGTCGCGGCCCGTCCCGGGCTGCTCGTGGTGAACCACTACTGCACCGGCAGCGGCCCGGCCATGTACTCCGGCACCCAGTTCGCGTCGCTCGCCGACCGGTACGGCTACATCGTGGTCTACCCGTCGGTGACCCGCAGCAGCAAGTGCTTCGACGTCTCCTCGCCGCAGGCGCTGCGCCGCGACGGCGGCAGCGACCCGGTGGGCATCAAGTCGATGGTGGACCACGTGCGGCAGCGCTACCCGGTCGACTCGCAGCGGATCTTCACCACCGGCACCTCGTCCGGCGCGATGATGACGAACGTGCTGCTCGGCGACTACCCGGACGTGTTCCGGGCCGGCGCCGCGTTCGCCGGTGTGCCGTTCGGCTGCTTCGCCACCACCAACGGCTCGGAGTGGAACAGCGAGTGCGCCAACGGCCAGGTGCTGAAGACCCCGCAGCAGTGGGGTGACCTGGTGCGCAACGCGTACCCGGGTTACACCGGCCCGCGTCCGCGGATGCAGATCTGGCACGGCACCAACGACGAGACGCTGCGCTACCCGAACTTCGGCGAGCAGATCGACCAGTGGACGAACGTGAACGGGCTGGGCCAGACGCCCGCGTACACGGACAGTCCGCAGGCCGGCTACACGCGTACCCGCTACGGCGGCACCGGCGGCACCGCGACCGTCGAGGCGATCAGCATGCAGGGCGTCTCGCACAACCTGCCGGTGGACGCGGCGCAGGCGATCCGTTTCTTCGGCCTGGACTCCACCACGCCGCCGCCTACCACCGCGCCGCCGACCACGCCCCCGCCGACGACGCCTCCGCCCACCACGGCGCCGCCGACCACGCCGCCGCCGTCGGGGGCCTGCCGGGTCGGGTACCTGGTGAACGCCTGGAACAACGGCCTGACCGCCGCGGTGACCATCACCAACACGTCCACCACGGCGATCAACGGCTGGAACCTCGCGTTCACGCTGCCGGGCGGTCAGACGATCACCGGAGGCTGGAACGCCACGTACAGCCCGTCCAGCGGAGCGGTGACGGCCCGCAACGTGTCCTACAACGCGTCGATCCCACCGGGCGGTTCGGTGGACATCGGCTTCCAGGCCACCCACACCGGCAACACCGGTAGGCCCGCCTCGTTCGCGCTCAACGGGAGCACCTGCACGACCGCCTGATCCGTCCCCGCTCGCACGGCGGGTGGCGGCGTCCCGGACACGGTGACGCCGCCACCCCGCCGGGCATGGGCTCCGCCCCGGCGGGTACCCGTGCCGGACGGACACCGGCGGGAACCGAAGGAGCGGATATGAAGGTCCGAAGCTCCCTGCGCGGGCTCAAGCGCAAGGCCGACTCGATAGTGGTCCGGCGCCGGGGCAGGCTGTTCGTCCTCAACAAGGCCGACCGGCGGCAGAAGGCCCGGCAGGGCTGAGCCCGTCGTCGCCGCGCGACCCGCTCAGGGAGTCCGAGACGCAGGTGTGGGACGCGACGTCGTGACGGCGGCGGCCGGCACGTCGCCCACCTCGGCGTGCCCGGTCAGGCGGGCGAGCGCGGAGGCGGCCAGCGGCCGGTAGATCCGTACCGAGTCGGCGAGCGCGGAGAAGTGCGAGCCCGAGTTGTCGCCGTGGTAGCGGGTGGCGATCTCCACCTGCTCGACCGGCAGCCCGGCGCGGACCAGCCGCAGCAGCACCGTCATCTCGTACTCGAAGCGGTCACCGGGGATCGTGGTGAGCCAGCCGAGCAGCGCGGCCGGGTAGGCGCGCAGCCCGGTCTGGGTGTCGCGCACGTCCCGGCCGGTCGCCAGGCGGAACGCCACCCGGGTCGCCGCGTTGCCGAACCGGCTGCGCGCCGGGACCTCGCCGTCGAACCCGCGTACGCCGAGCGTCGGCGCTCCGGTGGCGCGCATCCGGTCCGTCACGGCGCACACGTCGGGCACACAGTGCTGGCCGTCGGCGTCCACACAGATCACGTCGCGTCCCGGGTGGTGCGTCGAGGCGTACCGGAAGCCGGTGCGCAGCACCACGCCCTTGCCCCGGTTGACCCGGCGGCGCAGCACGGTCGCGCCCCGGTCGCGGGCCGCGTCCAGCACCCCGGCGGCGGCCGGGCCGCTGCCGTCGTCGACGACGAGCACGTCCGCCCCGGGCAGGGCGTCCCGCAGGTCGCCGACCAGCGGCGGCAGACGGTCACCCGGTCGGTACACCGGCACGAGCACGATCACGGAACCTCCCGGGTGGACTCGCCCGCCGGCACGGCCCGCCGGGTCGATCGAGGACGCTCGTACCCCGGGCCCGCCCCGGTGAATCACCGCCGGGGCGTGAGGCGTCCGATCCGGTCGGCGGCGCGGGCCAGCGCGCGCTCGCGGCGCAGCGACGCCTCCGGGGTACGCACACCGAGGAAGCCGATCCGGCTGAACGCCCGGGCGGCCCGCTCCCGCCGGACGGGCACCGGGTCGGGCGCGGTCACCGGCACGTCGGCCAGCGCCGGGCCGGACAGGCCGAGCACGCGCGCGGCGAGCAGCCGGACGCGGGGCAGGTGCCACGGGTGGGAGACCAGCCCGAGCGGGCGCTGCGCGGTGAACTCCGCCGCGTCGAGCAGCCCGTCCTGGACGGTGTGCGCCAGGTTCTGCACAGTGGTGCGGGAGCGGGTCTCGGCCGCCGACGAGGCGTACGCGTCGAGTCCCGCCTCGCGCGCCAGCGCCCGCATCAGCTCCGCCTCCCGGTATCCGGCGGGCGGGCCGGGCGCGCCGGCCGGCCCGTGCGGCCAGCCGCCGGTGAACACCACCCGGGCGTCCGGCGCGCGGCGGAACGCCTCGGCGTGCGCGCGGACGTAGGCCACCGCGGCCTCGGTGCGCGCCACGCTCTCCGCGGTGAGCCGGTAGCCGTCGTCGCCGGCCACCACCCCACGGCCGAAGACCAGCAGCACGGTGGCGGGAGACGTCATCCCTTCACGGTACGGCGCGGATCACTCGTCGTCCGGCGGCCAGGGTGGCGTGCCGACACCGGTGATGCGGACGCCGCCCCACGGGTCCACCTCGGCCAGCCGGGCCCGGGCGACCCGATCGCCGATCCGGACCTCCACGTCGCGGCGGCCGGAGCGCAGCAGCCGGACCAGGCGCGGTTCCGGCTCGACCCGTCCGGCCCAGTGGTAGCGGCCGTCGACCGGCTCGAACCGCCCGCCGCCGTGCAGCCGGACCGTGGTGCCGGCGATCTGGGCCGTGCCCTCCCAGGTCACCTGTCGATCCGTTCGTGCGCGCGGGTCAGCTCCGGTGGCAGGTCCGCGCCCCGGCGGACCCCCTCGATGCCGCTCCACAGCAGCGTGGTCAGGTATTCGGTGAGCGCGGCCCGGTGGATCGGCTGCCCGTGCGTGGTCCACCAGTCGCCGACCGCCTGCACGAACCCGACCAGCCCGTACGCCCACGGCTCGGCCGGGCCGGCGTCGAGGCCGAGCGCGCGCAGCCGGTCGCCGATGACCCGGGCCAGCCCGGTCGCGACCTGGCGGCTGGTGCCTGTCACCACCTGCTGGATGCCGGGATGCCCGGACTCGTGCACGAGGAACCGGTACAGCGACGGCTCGTACTCGACCACGCTCAGGTACGCGTCGATGGTCGCCTCGACCAGCGCGCGCTCCTCGCGTACCTGCTCCACGGCTGGGGCGATCGCGGCGACCACGCGCTCCGCGACCACCTCGCTGACCGCCAGCCAGAGTTGCGCCTTGTCGGCGAAGTAGCGGTAGAGCACCGGCTTGCTGACCCCGGCGGTGGCGGCGACCTGGTCCATGTCGACGCTCGGGCCGTGCTGCAGCAGTGCCTGCACGGCGGCGGCGATCAGTTCCTGCCGCCGCTGTTCGCGGTGGTCGGCCCAGCGGTCGCGCCGCCCGCCGGAACGGGGTGCGGCCGGCTCCGGGGGAGTGTCGGGGCCATTGACATCGGTGGTGGTCCGTCGCATGCTACCACTCGTAACAGTTACTCGAAGTTACGTCAATATGGAGGGGTCATGGCCGGATTCCCGCGCGAGGCGGTCGCCGACCGCCTGCTCTCCGCCTCGGTACGCACCAGCTACGACCCGGTGGTCGACATCGACTGGTCGGCGCCGCCGGTGCCCGGCGCGTACTGGCTGCCGCCCACGCGCAGCAGCCTCTACGGCACTCCACTGTGGGACGCCATGACCGAGGCCCAGCGGGTCGAGCTGACCAAGCACGAGGTCGCCAGCGCGGCCAGCGCCGGGATCTGGTTCGAGACGATCCTCATGCAGATGCTGATCCGGCACTACTACGACGCCGACCCGACCAGCCGGCACGCCCAGTACGCGCTCACCGAGGTCGCCGACGAGTGCCGGCACTCCATCATGTTCGGCCGGCTCATCGAGGCCGCCGGCGCGCCGGTCTACCGGGCCGAGCCGTTCGACCACCTGCTCGGGCGCTGGCTCAAGTCCACGGCGACCGGCCCGCAGATGTACGCGGCCATCCTGATCGCCGAGGAGATCCTCGACTCGTTCCAGCGCGAGATCATGGCCGACGAGTCGTTGCAGCCGCTGATCCGGATGGTGTCGCGCATCCACGTGGTGGAGGAGGCCCGGCACGTGCGCTTCGCCCGCGACGAGCTGACCCGGCAGGTCGAGGCCGCCGGGCCGGTCGCGCTCGCGTACTCGCGGCTGGTGATCGGCCGGGCCGCGTACTCGATCACGCGGCGCCTGGTGCACCCGCGGGCGTACGCGGCGGTCGGGATCGACCCGGCGGCCGGCCGGGCCGCGGCGCGGGCCAACCCGCACTGGCGGGCCACGCTGCGCTGGTCCGCGCAGCGGATCGCCGACCACCTGACCGAACTGGGCCTGGTCGCCGGGCCGGGCCTGGTGCTGTGGCGCCGGGCCGGGCTGGTGGAGGGCTGACCGGCGGCGACCCGAAGGGGAAAGGATCGCCGCCGGCCGCCCGGTCAGGAGGTGGGGAAGTTGTCGGCGGTGCGGATGCGCTCGCGCATGAACGCGCCGGACTCGGTGAGCACCGACGTCCCGCCGAACGAGCCGGACGCGCAGGTGCCCGGCCGGAGCGCCGCCGAGCCCTCGGGGGCGTCGGAGAGCGTCCAGTTCGCGTAGCTGATCTTCAACCGGTCGAGCAGGTCGAGCCAGGCGTTGCTGCTGGCGGTGTCGACAGCGCCGTCACCGGTGTAGGTGACAGTGCCGAACTCGGTGACGAACAGCGGGAGCCGGCTCGCCGCCCGCTGCACCTCGTTGCGGTAGTTGTCCTTGTGCGACGCGGCGTAGAAGTGGAACGTGTACATGATGTTCTGCGCCCGCACCGGGTTGTTCACGATCTCGTCGGAGTTGCCGCCCTCGGAGACACCCAGCGAGGACCAGCCCCGGGTGCCGACGATGACCACCGCGTCCGGGTCGTTGGCCCGGATCACCGGGATGACCTGCTCGGCGTAGTTGCGGATGGTCGACCAGCTCACCCCGTTGGGCTCGTTGGTGATCTCGTAGATCACGTTCTTCTTGGCGGCGTTGCGCGCGGACACGTTGGCGAAGAACGTCTTTGCCCGGTCCAGGTTGTACATCGGGTCGCCGGGCGTCAGCGTGTGGAAGTCGATGAGCGCGTACATGCCCCGGGCCTCGGCCTTGTCCACGAGCGTGTTCACCTGGTTGGTGAAGCCGGCCGGGTTGGTCTCGTAGCCCTGCTCCTGCACGTACATGGAGATGCGCAGCAGGTCGGACCGCCACTCGTTCGCGAGCACGTCGAGCGAGGCGTCGGTGTAGCAGTTGGCGAACCACTGCAATCCGTGCGTGCTCATGCCGCGCAGCTGGATCGGCCGCCCGTACTGGTTGCAGAGGTTGACGCCGCACACCTGGAGCTGGCCGTTGATCGCCACCGGCGTGGTGCCGGTCGGCGGCGGGGTGGTGGGTGGCGGTGTCGTGGGCGGGGGAGTGGTCGGCGGCGGCGGGGTGCTCGGCGGGGGCGTGCTGGGCGGCGGGGTGCTCGTGCCGCCGGTGCAGACCGTGCCGTTGAGCGTGAACGACGTGGGGCTCGGGTTCGACCCGGTCCACGAGCCGTTGAAGCCGATCGTGGTGCTCGCGCCGGTGCCGAGCGCGCCGTTGTAGTCCAGGCTGCGCGCGGTGACCGCCGAGCCGCTCTGCTGCCAGGTGGCCGACCAGCCCTGGACCACGCGCTGGCCGCCGTCGGGGAAGGTGAAGCCCAGCGTCCAGTTGCTCACCGGGTCGCCGAGGTTGCGCACCGCCACTGTCGCGGTGAAGCCGCCTTGCCAGGAGTTGGTGGTGTAGGTGACGGCGCAGCCGGTCGCCGCGATCGCGTCCGGCGAGGGCAGGACGGCCGTCGCCGCCAGGGCGAGCGCGCCGACCGCGCCGCCGACGAGCAGGTGCCGCCGGGACGGGCGGGGAATCGAGAACATGCGGGAAGGTCCCATCGTCTGGATGGTGAACGGACGGTGCCCGTCGTGAACCTGCCCGGAAAGCCCGACGCGGCGGCCTGGGGGAGCGCTCCCACGGCCGAGCGTAGAGGTGGATGCCGATGCGTGCAACAGCCGCCGCTCAGCGGCCGCCGCGCCGTCCGCCGTAGAGCCGCAGCGCGTTGCAGACGTCGAACACACCCGGCACGTCCCAGGCCAGCTCGGCGGCGACCAGGCGCGTCTCCGGGTCGGCCACCAGGCCGGCGAGGATGACCACGCGGTTCTGCACGGTCACTGTGATCTGCTGCCGGCGGGTGGTCCAGTCGGCGCTGAGCCGCTGCGCGACGAGCGACGCGAGCCGGGTGTCCGCGTCGTCGGGCTCCGGTTCGCCGCCGGTGTACGGGAACTCGGGGTACGGCCAGGGCATCACCACGGGGAGGGCTCCTTCTGTTCGGTCAGGACCGGTTGCCGGGTTGCGGGGCCCGGCGCCGGGACGCGGCCGTCGACGACTGTGAAGACGCCGTCGAGCCGCATGGTGTGCAGCACGGTGAGCACGAACCGCGACGGGGACAGCAGGCACAGCCGGCGGCCGTCGCGCCGGGCGTCCTGGTGTGCGCGCACCAGCAGGCTGAGACCGGCGGAGTCGATCACCTCCAGGCCGGACAGGTCGACCAGCTCCATGTCGTCGCGGAGGGAACGCTCGTCGAGAGCGCGGCGGACCGCCGTGGCCGGGTCGAGGTCGTGGGCGGCCGGGGTGCCGGCGACCTGTTCCAGCTCGTCCAGGCCCAGACCGTCGTCGGCGATGGCCGCCCGGGCGCTGCACCGGGGGCAGTGATGCGGTCCGGACGCGAACGGCGAGCCGACCCAGTCGTGCTCGAACACGAGCGTCCACACCACCTCGGCGTCGGGCAGCGTGGCTCCGGTGCCGGTGACGCTGTCGCCGCAGGCGTCGCAGATGAGCATCATGAGGTGGTCCGCGGGAACGACGGTCACACCTCCTCCTTCCGCCGGCCGCCCGTACCGGGCGGCGTCTGCCCCTCCGCCTCCGGCCGGCCCGCGGCGACCACCGCCAGCACGACCGCCACGGCGGCGAAGCCGGTCTGCACCATCAGCGGCAGCACGGGCGATCCGTCGGTGCGGTGGTCCACCAGCCCGACCACGATCGCGCCGAGCAGCGCGGACGCCACGCCGAGCGCGAGTGTCAGCCACACCGGGACGGCCTTGCGCCCCGGCAGGACGAGGCGTCCCAGCCCGCCGACGGCCAGACCCACCACGAGCGCTCCGACGAGCGTGCTGCCGGTCACCACTCCTCCTCAGCGTGATGCGGACGCGACCCGGGCCCGGCCGCGCGCGGCCGGACGGGGCGTGTCGACGACGGGTACGGCGCCGAGCCCGGAGTTCTCCAGGATGCGCCGGATCCGCGGATGTGGATTGCTCAGCGTGAGCAGGCCGCCCTGCCGCGCCAGCCGGCGGTGCACGTCCAGCAGCAGCGCGACGGCGGCGGCGTCCACATGCCGGCACCCGGCGAGGTCGATCGTCAGCTCGCGGGGCCGTAGCGCGAGGATGCGGTCCAGCACGTGGGCGACCTCGGGCAGCCCGGCGAGGTCCAGCTCGTCGGTGATGTCCACGCGCACGTGCGGCACGGCGGACTCCGGCGGGGACGGCAGGCTGGCAGGCATCTGGTCGCTTCCGTGGTGGGATCGGGTCAGACCCCACTCTGCGCAGGGATCTTGGAGGTCACCGGACGGTTGTATGACGGTTCGATGACAAAAACCACGAACGGCCCACGCGATTGGGCGACCCGTGCCGGGCCGGTCATGATGCCCATATGACGGCCGTACTGGTGATCGAGGACGACGACCGCATCCGGCTCGCGCTGCAGCTCGCCCTGGAGGAGGAGGGCTACGAGGCGTACGGCGCGCCGACCGCCGAGGACGGCCTGCGCCGGCAGCGGGAGAAGCCGGCGGACTACGTGCTCGTCGACCTGATGCTGCCCGGCATGAACGGGTTCGACTGCATCCGTCAGCTGCGCCGCGACGACGACGTGCCGGTCGTGGTGATCAGCGCCCGCGACGACACCCACGACATCGTCGCCGCGCTGGAGGCGGGCGCCGACGACTACGTGGTGAAGCCGGTCGCGATCAAGGAGCTGTCCGCCCGGCTGCGGGCGCTGCGCCGGCGCGTACGCACGGTGGCCGGGCCGGTGCCCGCCCAGTTCTTCGGCGACCTGGAGATCAGCGCGGAGGCCGGCGAGGTGCGGCGCTCGGGACAGCCGGTGCCTGTCACCCGCACCGAGTTCCGGCTGCTCTGCGAGCTGGCCGAGCACGCCGGGCGGGTGCTGTCGCGCCAGCAGCTGCTCAGCCGGGTCTGGGGCTACGAGACCGGCGACGAGCGGCTCGTCGACGTGCACGTGGGCCGGCTGCGGCAGAAGATCGAATCCGACCCGGCCAACCCGCGCCACCTGGTCACGCTGCGCGGCCTCGGCTACAAGCTCCAGCGATGACCCGGCCCGGCCTGCGCGCCCGGGTCACCGCGGCGTTCGCCGTCGGAGCGTTGCTGCTGTCCGCGCTGATGGCCCTCTTCTCGTACGACCTGACCCGGCGCTCGCTGCTCGACGAGCGGGAGCGCACCGCGGTACGGGCCGCCTACTACGACGCCGCCGTGGTCCGCTCCGGCCTGGACACCGGCACCCCGGACGTGGTGGCCGTGCTGCGCTCGCTCGACACCGGCAGCGCGCGCCGCCCGCTGCTGCACCTGCCCGACGGCTGGTACGCCCGTACCGCGGACGTGGGCGCCAGCTCGGTGCCGGTGGAGTTGCAGCGCGTGGTGGCCGACGGCAAGCCCGCCGTGCAGCGGATCCGGCTCGACGGGCAGCCCGTGCTGCTTGTCGGCGTGCCGCTGCCCGGCGCGCTCGGCTACTACGAGCTGACCTCGCTGCGGGAGGTCGAGGAGACGTTCCAGGTGGTGGGCCTGGCTCTGATCGCCGTGGCGATCATGGTCGCCGGGGCGGGCGCGGCGCTCGGCTGGTACGCCACCCGGCACAGCCTGCGGCCGCTCACCGCGGTCGCCGACGCGGCGGAACGGATCGCGGCCGGCGACTTCGCCACCCGGCTCGACCCGACCACCGATCCCGACCTCACCCGCCTGTCCAGCTCGTTCAACGAGATGGTCGACAAGCTGGTGCACCGCATCGAGCGGGACCGGCGCTTCGCCGCCGACGTGAGCCACGAGCTGCGTTCGCCGTTGCAGACCCTGGCCGCCGCCGCGAGCGTGCTCCACCGCCGCCGGGAGCACCAGGACGAACGCACCGCGACCGCGGCGGGCCTGGTCGCCGACGAGGTGACCCGGTTCCAGCGCCTGGTCGACGATCTCATCCAGCTTGCCCGCACCGAGCAGCCGGCGCACCGCGAGACGGTCGACGTGCTGGAGCTGGCCCGGACCGTCTGCCGGGAGCGGTCGCTGCCGGAGAGCCTGGTGACGGTCGAGGGCGACGCCCCGCGCCTGTGGTGGGTCGACCGGCGCCGGTTCGCCCAGACGCTGCTGAACCTGGTGGAGAACGCCGAGCGGTACGGCGGCGGGCCGGTCGCCGTACGCCTCGGCGGGAGCGACGGCGTGGGCGTGCTGGAGGTCGACGACGACGGTCCGGGCGTACCGCCCGGTGACCGCGAGATCATCTTCGACCGGTTCGTGCGGGGGCGGGCGGCGCACGACCGGGCCGGCACCGACGGCACCGGTCTCGGGCTCGCGCTTGTGGCGCAGCACGCCGCCGCGCACGGCGGTACGGCCGCGGTGCTGGACCGCGAGCCCGGCGCCCGGTTCCGGGTCGAGCTGCCCGGAGCGCTGCGATGAGCCGCCGGCGGCTCCTGCCCGCCCTGCTCGCGGCCGTGCTGCTGGCCGGCTGCGGGGTGCCGGTGGACGACGAGCCCCGCCTGGTGCAGACGCCACCGGGCGCGTTCCCGACCCCCACGGTGTCCTCGACCGCCGACGGCGACGGGCGGGTGGACGAGCCGTTCTGCTTCGTCCGGGACGACGGGCTGGTCGTGGTCAAGCGCCGGGTGGACGGGCTGCCGGAGGTGGATGCGCACCTCCAGCACCTGCTGGCCGGTCCGGACGGCGGCGAGCGCCGTCAGGGGCTGGCCACGGCGCTGCCCGGCACGGTCGCGGTGGCCGGGGCGACGCTGGCCGGCACGCTCGCCACGGTCGACGTACGCCAGGCCGGGGAGGAGACCGGCCGCAACGACGAGGTGCTGGCCTTCGGGCAGATCGTGTGCAGCCTCACTCAGCGGCCCGACGTGTTCAGCGTGGCGTTCCGCCGGGACGGCCAGCCGCTGGAGGTGCCACGCGCGGACGGGAGCCTCTCCGCGCTGCCGCTCACCGCCGCCGACTACCGGCCGCTGTTACCTCGCTGACACCCTTCATCGCCGCTCTGTCCGTATATGAACCGAAATCTCCATCGTCCGTTCGGTTGATTTGGTGGTGACCTTTGGTCTAGTGTGGCTGGCACGACCGGTGTGGGAGGCCACCCGTTCTCCGAGGACAGGAAGGGCAGCATGACCACGATGACCATGGGATCGACCGCCACCGAGGTGCACCGCGCGCCGCAGACGGGCGAGGAGACCCGCGCCAGCGAGCTGATCGCGGCGCTCGCCGCACTGCCGGCCGACCACCCGCAGCGGGCCGCCCTGCGCAACCAGGTCATCGAGGCGTGGCTGCCGCTGGCGAACCAC
>NZ_JNZR01000031.1:0-67640 GCF_000717585.1 Micromonospora globosa | reverse complement strand
GAGTGGAGAAGGGTGGGCGGCCGCGCGCGGCACGGGGGCGCAAAGAGGCGCGAGGGCGCAAGAGGCGCGGACAGGCGCGGAGGCGCAAAGAGGCGCGGACAGGCGCGGGGGCGCAAAGAGGCGCGGACAGGCGCGGCGCGCGGACGGGCGGAAGGGCGGGAGGGCGGGATGGCCGGAGGGGAAGGAGCGGCGGTCAGGCGGCCCGGGGGTGGGACGGCCGGCGGGGTGTGCGGCGGCTCGCCAGGCGGGTCTCGCGGAACGTGAACGTGGCGATCACCACTGCCGCGCCGCAACCGGTGCAGATCAGCTCCGGGCAGTCGGCGCCGTGCCCGTCGCCGCACGGCGGCGCCTCGAACAGCACGACGCCCTCGCAGGTGTCACAGTGCAGCTCGCGGTCAGACACGGGAGGCTCCTCTCGCTCCGGGCACCGGCCCAGGCGGTGAGACGCCGGCCGGCGGACCAGAGACCGAAAACGAAAGACCGAAAACGGAAAATAACTCCCGTGTAGTTTGGCACGCGGGTACGACAACACCCGCGCCAGGCCGCCGTCAGGCGGTGCGCGCCACCTCGAGCCAGCGCTCCAGCGCGGCCGCGGCGGCGCCCGAGTCGACAGCCTCGGCGGCCCGGTCCAGATTGGCCCGCAGCACCTCGTGCAGATCGCCGTCGAGCGGCCCCTGGGTGGCAAGCGCGACAGCGGCGTTGACCAGGACCGCGTCCCGCACCGGGCCGGTCTCACCGGCGAGCAGGCGGCGGACGACGTCGGCGTTGTAGACCGCGTCCCCGCCGCGCAGGTCGGCCAGGGTGGCCCGGGGCACGCCGAGGTCCGTCGCGTCCAGCACGGCCTCGGTGACGCTGCCCTGCTGCGCCACCCAGACCCGGGTGGGGGCGCCGGTGCTGAACTCGTCCAGGCCGTCCTCGCCGCGTACCACGATCGCGGAGTCGCCACGGGCCGCGAAGACGGCGGCCATCACCGGGGCCATCCGCTTGTCGAAGCAGCCCACCGCGCCCGCGCGGGGCCGCGCCGGGTTGGTCAGCGGGCCGAGGAAGTTGAACGCGGTGGGTACGCCGATCTCGCGCCGGACCGGGCCGGTGTGGCGCATGCCGGGGTGGAAGCGGGCGGCGAAGCAGAAGCCGATGCCGGCCTCGGTGACGCAGCGGGCCACCTGCTCCGGTGCCAGGTCGAGGGGTACGCCGAGCTGCTCCAGCACGTCGGCGGTGCCACACGAGGAGGAGGCGGCCCGGTTGCCGTGCTTGACCACGCGGACCCCGGCCCCGGCGACCACCAGCGCCGCCATGGTGGAGATGTTCACCGTGTGCGCGAGGTCTCCGCCGGTGCCGACCACGTCCAGCGCGGTCGCGCGTACGTCCTCGGGCAGGTGCACCGGCACCGCGCGGGTCAGCATGGCCTCGACCAGGCCGCCCAGCTCGGCGGGGGTCTCACCCTTGGTGCGCAGCGCCACGGCGAACCCGGCGATCTGCGCCGGGGTGGCCGAGCCGGCCATGATCTCGCCCATCGCCCACGCGGTGTCGGCGGTGGAGAGCTCCTCGCCGCGCAGCAGCGCGTTGAGCAGAAGCGGCCAGGTCCGTTCGCCCATGGCGGGCCTCCCGAGCGGCGTGAGGAATGCGGTTGGGGCGCGCCACGGCCGCGTGGCCGTGGCGCGCGAGGACCGGAGGGGTCAGGCCGCGGCGTGGGTGCGGCGCAGCAGCTCCGCCACGGTGCTGCCGGCGACCACCGGGTCCAGCGGGTGGGTCAGCGTGGCGTCGACCTCGGCGTACGCGGCCAGCCAGCGGTCGGCGGCGCGAGCCAGCACCACGCAGGTCGGCGGCGCGTCGTCCCGGTCGTCCTTGATCTGGCGGGCGATGCCGATGCCGCCGCCCGGGGTCGCCTCGCCGTCGAGCAGGAGCAGGTCGATCTCGTAGTCGTCGACCAGCCGGATGCAGGCGTTGTAGTCGTCGGCCTCGACGAACTCGATCTCGATCCCGGGCGCCGGCCGGGTGCCCACGGCGAGCCGCATCCGGTCGCGGACCTTCGGGTCGTCGCTGTAGAGCAGGACGGTGCAAAGACGATCGCTCATCGTGACGTGGCTCCCACCTCGTAGCTGCCCGCTGATCGTAGCGGTCGTCACATCCGGGCCGTCGCCCCGCCCGGCGGGCTCGGGGCGTACCCCGGAACGTGCCGTCAGGTGCTCGCCTCCGCGGCGCGCTGGCGGGCCTCCTGGCGGTCCAGCTCGCGGTCGAGCCGGCGGGCCTCGCGCTCGGACTGCTTGACCCACTGGACGACCAGGACAGCGAGCATGGTGACGCTGACGAACTCGCCGCCGGCCCACAGGATGCCGCCGGCGACCACCTGGTCGTTCCAGGGGTCGGACCAGGACAGGTTGAGCGACGGGTACCAGTCGCCGCCGAACAGCGTGGTGCTCTGCATGATGGTCAGGCCGAGGACGGTGTGGAACGGCACCGAGAGCAGCATGAGCAGCGCGCGCCCCGGGTACGGCCAGCGGCCGGGCAGCGGGTCCAGGCCGAGCAGCGGCCAGAAGAAGACGCAGCCGGTGGCGATGAAGTGCGCGTGGACCAGTTCGTGCGCCCACTCGTGGCGCAGCGTGAACTCGTAGAGGTCGGTGAAGTACAGCGCGAACGGGTTCACCACGAAGATGGCGAACGCCACGAGCGGGAAGCTGTAGATCCGGATCACCTTGCTGTGCACGATCGCGAGCAGCCGCTTGCGGGGCCGCACCGGCAGCGTGCGCAGCGCCAGCGTCACCGGGGCGCCGAGCGCCAGGAAGATCGGCGCGATCATGGACAGCACCATGTGCTGCACCATGTGCACCGAGAGCAGGGCGGTGTCGTACGCGCCGAGGCCGGTGAGCGTGACCAGGGCGATGCCGCCGAGGCCGGGGCCGAGGAACGACACGGTACGGATGACCGGCCAGCGGTCGCCGCGCAGCCGCAGCCTGTGCACCCCGTAGAGGTAGAGGCCGGCGGCCAGGACGATGCCCAGCGTGAGCCAGCTGTCCAGGCGGGTCTCGGTGAGGACCCGGGTCACGGTGAACGGTGGCGGGGCGCCCTCGCCTCCCGCCGCCAGTGTCGCCGGAACAGCCGAGGTGACGGCGCGGATCTGATCGACGTGCAGCACGCTTTTCAGGGTAGGTCAGGCGAAGCGGACCACCACGATCGGGCCACGGAAGGGACCGGTTTGGCACCCCGCTGATCGTCGGTCCCGGTCAGGGGCAATAATGACCGCGTGACTGCGGCCCCAGCCATTGACAAGAGCCGGATCCACTCCCTGACCCGACCCAACATGGTCAGCGTCGGGACGATCGTGTGGCTCTCCAGCGAACTCATGTTCTTCGCGGCGCTGTTCGCGATGTACTTCTCCATCCGCGCGGCGGCGCCGGAGCAGTGGGAGAAGCACACCGAGGTGCTGAACATCCCGTACGCGACCACGTTCACGGTGATCCTGGTGCTCTCCTCGATCACCTGCCAGATCGGCGTGTTCGCGGCCGAGCGCGGTGACGTCCACGCTCTGCGCCGGTGGTTCACGATCACCTTCGTGATGGGTCTGATCTTCGTGCTCGGTCAGCTGAACGAGTACCGGACCCTGGTGCACGAGGGTGTGAAGATCAACGAAGACGGTTACGGGTCGATGTTCTACCTCACCACCGGCTTCCACGGTCTGCACGTGACCGGCGGCCTCATCGCCTTCGTGATCTTCATGATCCGTACCACGATGGGCCGGTTCACCCCCGCCCAGGCGACCTCGGCGATCGTCGTGTCCTACTACTGGCACTTCGTGGACGTCGTGTGGATCGGGCTCTACGCCATGATCTACTGGCTCCAGTGATCTTGGCGCGTCACGAACCGCGCCGCTGCTCCGTCCCCTGAGACAAGGTCCAACCGGTTAAGGACACAGGTCATGACTTCTGACAACGACCGCCGACGCGGTCTGCTCGCGCGGCTGCGCGGGCGGCCCGTAGCGCGCAGCAGGGGCCGCCGCCGGCTGGGTGCCGCGGTCCGGCTGTTCGCCGCGCTGATGCTGGCAGGCGGTGCCTACACCGTCTTCGCCCCCGGCGTGCAGGCGCAGGACAACCCTCCGTTGACCGCCGCAGGCAACGAGGGCAAGGCGCTGTTCGACGTGAGCTGTGTGACCTGTCACGGTCGCAACGCCCAGGGCGTCGAGGGCCGCGGTCCGAGCCTGATCGGCGTCGGAGCGGCCTCGGTCGAGTTCCAGGTCAGCAGCGGTCGCATGCCGATGGCCCGGCAGGAGGCCCAGGCCATGCGCAAGCCGCCGCAGTTCACCGACGAGCAGGTGCGCCAGCTCGGGCAGTACATCCAGGAGCTCGGCGGCGGCCCGGAGGTCCCCAACGGCGACCTGCGTGAGGGCGCCAACCTGTCCACCGGTGGTGAGCTGTTCCGGATCAACTGCTCGCAGTGCCACGCCTTCAGCGGCGGCGGCGGCGCGCTGTCCTCCGGCAAGTACGCGCCGAGCCTGGCACCGGCCAGCGACCGGCAGATCTACGCCGCGATGCTGAGCGGCCCGCAGAACATGCCGGTGTTCGGCGACAACCAGATCACGCCCGAGGAGAAGGCGGACATCATCGCCTACATCCAGGAGACGCTGAAGCACGACGGCGATCCGGGCGGCTTCAACCTGGGCCGCTACGGCCCGTCGACCGAGGGTCTCGCGATCTTCCTGGTCGGCATCGTCGCGCTGGTCTTCGCGAGCCTGTGGATCGCGGGCAAGTCGTGACCGGACGGATCAATGCTTCCAGTGCTGTGGCGCCGACCCCCGGCGTCACCCGTAGCGAGGTGACGGCATGAGCACCCACACCGAGCACCAGGCCCAGCAGGGCCCGGAGCCGCTCGACGTGAACGACCCCCGGCTCTCCCGGTTCGACATCGTCCAGGAGGGCGCGCGGCGGGACGACATCGAGATCGTCCACTACGAGCCGCAGGTGGTCCCGGGCAGCAAGGCCGAGCGCCGGCTGACCCGCACGGTCGCCCTGATGTTCCTGCTGACCGGCGTCTTCGCGACCGCCTTCCTGGTGGTCTACATCTGGTGGCCGTGGCAGTGGGAGCCGGGTACCGGCGGCGACAAGCTCTACACGCCGCTGCTCGGCGTGACGCTGGGCCTGGCGCTGCTGGGCATCGGTTTCGGCATCCTGACCTGGGGCAAGAAGCTGCTGCCCAAGGAGGTCTCGATCCAGGACCGGCACGACCAGGCCGACGACCCGGAGGGTCGCAAGATCACCGGCGAGACCATGCTCTACCTGGCCGACGAGATGGGCGTCCGTCGCCGGCCGCTGCTCGGCATCTCGCTGCTCGCCGGCCTGGCGCCGGTGGGCGCGGTGGCCGCGGCCCCGCTGATCGGTGGCCTGATCGAGCAGCCGCACAAGAACAACCAGATGTTCACCACCGGCTTCCAGCCGGGCGAGGGCGGCAAGAAGATCCGGCTGATCCGTGAGGACGGCCGCCCGATCCGCCCGGCCGACGTCAGCGTCGGCGGCCAGCTCACCGTGTTCCCGGGCATCGACGGCGGCGTGAGCAACCTGCACGCCGACTCGCCGACCCTGCTCATCCACCTGCGGGAGGACGACGCGCAGAAGTCGCGCGCCGCGAACGAGCGCAAGGGCCACGGCGACTACATGTGGGGCAACTACGTCGCGTTCTCCAAGATCTGCACGCACGCCGGCTGCCCGGCCAGCCTCTACGAGCAGCAGACCAACCGCCTGCTCTGCCCCTGCCACCAGTCGCAGTTCCTCATCACCGACAACGCCAAGCCGATCTTCGGCCCGGCGAACCGGCCGCTGCCGCAGCTGCCGATCGAGGTGGACGAGGAGGGCTTCTTCGTGGCGAAGTCCGACTACACCGAGACCATCGGTCCCGACTTCTGGGAGCGGCCATGAAGCGCCGAAAGTTTGATGCAGCAGCGCTGCCGGCCAAGAGCGCGCGGGCGGTGGACGACCGCTTCCAGGTGGCCACGCCCCTGCGCAAGCTGCTGAACAAGGTCTTCCCCGACCACTGGTCGTTCCTGCTCGGCGAGATCGCGCTGTTCTCGTTCATCGTCCTGCTGCTCACCGGCGTCTTCCTGACGTTCTTCTTCGAGCCGGCGATGACCGAGGTCATCTACAACGGCAGCTACGCGCCGCTGCGGGGCACCCCGATGTCGGCCGCCTACGCCTCCAGCCTGGACATCTCGTTCGATGTCCGCGGTGGTCTGATCATGCGGCAGATGCACCACTGGTCGGCCCTGCTGTTCATGGCCGCCATCGTGGTCCACATGCTGCGGGTCTTCTTCACCGGCGCGTTCCGCAAGCCCCGTGAGACCAACTGGATCATCGGCTCGCTGCTGTTCTGGGTCGGCTTCCTGGCCGGCTTCACCGGCTACTCGCTGCCGGACGACGGCCTGTCCGGCACCGGTCTGCGGATCGCCTCCGCGATCATCCTGTCGATCCCGGTGATCGGCTCCTGGGTCAGCTCGTCGATCTTCGGCGGGGAGTTCCCCGGCACCATCATCATCAGCCGCTTCTTCATCGCCCACGTGCTGCTCGTCCCGGGTCTGCTGGTGGCGCTGATCAGCGTGCACCTCGGCCTGGTGTTCAAGCAGAAGCACACCCAGTGGCCCGGCCCCGGCCGGACCAACTCCAACGTGGTCGGCGAGCGGATGTTCCCGCGCTACGCGCTCAAGCAGGGCGGCTTCTTCATGGTCGTCTTCGGCGTGATCGCGCTGATGGGCGGCATGTTCCAGATCAACCCGATCTGGCTGTTCGGCCCGTACGAGGCGTGGGTGGTCTCGGCGGCCAGCCAGCCCGACTGGTACGTCATGTTCCTCGACGGCTCGACCCGCCTCATGCCGGGCTGGGAGATCCACATCCCGATCGGCAACGGGTACGTCATCCCACCGTTGTTCTGGCCGACTGTGGTGCTACCCGGAATCCTGGTCGGCCTGTCGACGATGTATCCGTTCCTGGAGGCGCGCCGCCTCAAGGACTACAAGCACCACAACCTGCTCCAGCGGCCCCGGGACGTTCCGGCCCGGACCGCCGTGGGCGCCATGGCGCTCGCCTTCTACGTCGTGCTGACCCTCTCCGGCGCCAACGACGTCATCGCGGACAAGTTCCACATCAGCCTGAACGCGATGACCTGGGGTGGCCGGATCGGCCTGCTGATCCTGCCGCCGATCGCGTACTACATCACGTACCGGATCTGCCTGGGTCTGCAGCAGCACGACCGGGAGGTGCTGGCCCACGGCGTGGAGACCGGCATCATCAAGCGGCTGCCCGACGGCCGGTTCGTCGAGGTCCACCAGCCGCTCACCTCGGCCGACGGCCACGACGGTCACCCGCCGGCGCTGGACTACGTCGGCTGGGTGGTGCCGAAGAAGATGAACCGGCTCGGTGCCCTCGGCCCGGCGATCCGGGGCTTCTTCTACCCGATCGAGAAGCCGGCCGAGGCGCCGGTCTCGCCGGGGCACCCGCCGGTCGAGGCCCGGCCGGAGCGGGAGGAGATCGGCAGCGGCGAGAGCCGTCGCTGACCCTCCCCGGTACGACTGACAGTGGCGCCCGCCGGATCTTCCGGCGGGCGCCACTGCCGTTTCCGCGCCGGTCGTCCCGTTCCCTCCCGCGCACGGCGGGAGGCCGGTGCGCCGACGGCCGTCGCCCCCGACACGGACGGGTGGAATCGCAGGAATAACCCCGGTCAGCCGGGTATCCGTGCGGTCCGACGTCTCATGGGGGAGGAACGAATGTTGGGAATCAAACGCCTGGGCCTGCTGGCCGCGCTGGTGGTCGTGGGGCTGGCGCCCGCCGCCGCGGCGCAGGCGGCGGCACAGCCGTCGACGCAGGATACGCAGTACCTGCAGGCGGTTCACCAGGTCAACCTGTTCGAGATCACCGCCGGTAACCTGGCCCAGCAGAAGGGTCAGAACCAGCAGGTCAAGGACCTGGGCAAGATGTTCGTGACGGACCACACCCAGCTGGACCAGACGGTGCAGTCGACCGCGCAGCAGCTCAACGTGCAGTTGCCGGCCGACCCGACCGCCGACCAGCAGAAGGTCCTGGACAAGCTGAACAACCTCAGCGGGGCCGAGTTCGACAAGGCGTGGGTGACCGCGCAGCTCGCCGGCCACGTCCAGGCGATCCAGGCCACCCAGACCGAGATCTCGCAGGGCTCGGAGCAGTCGGTGGTGCAGATCGCGCAGGACGCGCTGCCGGTCCTCCAGGCGCACTACGACGCGCTCGTGGCCCTGGCCCAGACCCTGGGCGTCCCGGTTCCGCAGACCAGCGCCAGCGGCACGCCCAGCCCGGGCGGCACCACGTCCCCGGGTGGCACCGAGTCGCCGGCTCCGGGCGGCACCGAGACCGAGGAGCCCGCTCCGGGCACCACGGAGACCCCGGTGCCCAGCCAGAGCTGACGTACCGCACGGTCGACGGTGGCCGGTCCGCCCGCGAGGGCAGGCCGGTCACCGGCTCGTGTCAGTCGGCGTTCGCCAGCCCGATCGCGAACGCCTCCTCCAGGTCGTGCTGCGAGTAGGCGCGGAACGCGATGTGCGACTCGGTGTTGAGCACGCCCGGCACCTTCGAGATGCTGCCGGCGATGACCTGGGCGATCTGCTCGAACTCCCGGACCCGGACCATGGCGATCAGGTCGACGTGCCCGGCCACCGAGTAGACCTCGCTGACGCCGGGCAGGTTGGCCAGGGTCTCGGCCACCTCGGGGATGGAGTCGGTGGCGCAGTCGATCAGCACGATCGCGGTGATCACGGGACGGTTCTCCGTTCGTCGGCGACGAGGCCCATGCTAGAGCCCGCGCCCCTCATCGCGCCGCCGGGACGGTCAGGTCGTCCCCGGCCCGGATCACCTCGCGCAGGCGTTCCCCGGCCGCGACTGTCGCACCAGGCCACACCACCGACCGGTCCACGTCGCCGTGCACCCGCGCGCCCGCGCCGATCACCGAGCCGGTGACCCGGCCGTCCACCGTCGCGGCCGGGTCCACCAGTCCGTCCGGTCCCGCCGCGTGCAGGTTGGCGGCCAGGTAGTCGGCCGGGGTGCCGGTGTCGTAGAACGTCCCCCGGTAGGGCACGACTGTGAGCGCCCCGGCGGCCTCCGCGGGCCGCCACACCGCCCGGACCAGGTCGCCGAACGTGGGTGGCAGGTCGCGGACCAGCCGCCAGGGCAGCAGCGAGAAACCCACGAACTCGTGGCCGTCGAAGGTCCCGGGGGCGTGCGGGTCGTCGGCGGGACGGCCGAGCAGGCGTACGCCGTGCCCGTCCCACCCGTCCAGCAGCGCGGCGATGTCCGGCCCGGGCGGGGCCTGCGGGTCGGCCAGGTACGCGTCGGCGTTGCCGACCAGCACGCCCCGGCCGTCGATCCAGTCCCGCAGCCGGCCCACACCCCCGGCGGTGCCGAGCGGAGCGTCCGGCTCGACCGACAGGTGAGCCCGTCCGCCCACCCGCGCGACCACCTGGTCGCCCAGGTAGCAGGCGTTCACCGCGACCCGCTCCGGGCCGGTCAGGCCGAGCGCGGCCAGCCGCGCCAGCGCCCGGTCCAGCAGCGGGACGTTTCCCACCGGGCAGAGCGCCTTCGGCACCCGCTCGGTGAGCGGGCGCAGCCGGGTGCCCTCGCCCGCAGCCAGCACCACCGCGCACACCTCGGCAGCCGGAGTGCCCGCGTACGGGGTGCTCACGCGGCCGGTGGGTGCTCGCCGGCGCGCGGGCCGATGCCGTAGTAGCCGAGCAGGTTGGCGGTGGCGCGGCTGAGCCGGGGCAGGTCGTCGAGCGGATGGAAGGCGGCCTCGAACACCTCGGCGCCGTCCACCTTCAGCTCGGTGGTCGACGCCGGCACCTCCGCCTCGAAGACCACGTCGACCCAGCCCTTGGCGTGCACCACCGCGTTCGGCACCGCCGGGCGCAGCGCGTCGGGGGACAGACGGACGCCTGATTCCTCGTACAGCTCGCGGGCGGCGCCGATCACCGGGGCCTCGCCGCGTTGCAGCAGCCCGGCCGGCAGCGTCCAGCTGTAGCCGGGCGGCTGGCGCAGCAGCAGGATCCGGCCCGCGCCGGTGGCCTCCGTGTCCTTGACCAGCGTGACCGCGCCGACGATGTACTTCGGTACGGCCAGCCGGACCAGCCGCCGTCGCAGCGGGACCGGAAGCCGGTAGAAGATCTGGTAGCCGAGGGCCCGTCCGGTGGCACGCGCGCGGGGGATCATGCCGTCCAGGCTAGTGGTCCCGGCGCGGACCGGCTCCGTCTACTGCCTGTGGTCGACCAGATCGATCAACTGCTGGACCACGGTGTCCGGCTCGACGGTGCGGTCGAAGACCGCCACCAGCAGCGTCTCCAGGTCGGGGTAGCCCAGTTCCTCGGACAGCCGCAGCAGCGGCAGGTCGCTGGCCAGGCCCCGGCTGTGCTTGCGCAACGCCAGGCCGATCGAGGCCCGGCCGAGCCGGACCTTGTCGGCGATCGAGATGCCCGGCTCGGTGTGCTCGGCGAACCAGCGGTTGATCTGCATCTGGGCGTGCGGGGACTTCACGAAGCCCAGCCACTCCCGGCGCGGGCCGCGCGGGGCCACGTCCGCCTCGAAGCCGCTCTCCGCGTCGTTCTCGGTGAAGATCTCCACCACGTCGCCCTCTTCCAGTTCGGAGGACAGCGGCGCGAGCCGGCCGTTGATCCGGGCGGCCAGGCAGTGGTCGCCGCGCTCGGTGCCCAGCTCGTACGCGAGGTCGACAGGTGTCGCCCCGGCCGGCAGCACGACCTGCCGCCCGTCGGCCACCACCTGGATCTGCGCCTCGGACAGGTCACAGCGCAGCGACTCCATGAACTGGGTCGGGTCGACCGTCTCCTGCTCCCAGTCGAGCACCCGGCGCAGCCAGGCCAGCTCGTCCGCCCGGTCGGCGCCCCGGCCCGCGGCCCGGGGGAAGCGGTAGTGGGCGGCCACGCCGTACTCCGCGGAGCGGTGCATCTCGGTGGTGCGGATCAGCACCTCGACGGTGCGGTCCTGCGGGCCGCAGACGCTCGTGTGCAACGACCGGTAGAGGTTGTTCTTCGGGGAGGCGATGAAGTCCTTGAACCGGCCCGGCACCGGCCGCCAGAGCCCGTGCACGGCGCCCAGCGCGGCGTAACAGTCGGTCGCCGGACCGTCCACCACGATCGCGATGCGGGGCAGGTCGAACGGGGCGGCGTGGTCGCCGGCGACCGTGTCCTTCCAGATCGAGTAGAGGTGCCGGGGGCGGGGGGAGACGTCGGCGTCGACCCGGTTGCGGCGCAGCGCCGCCCGGGTGCGGGCCACCACGTCGGCCAGGTAGGCGTCCCAGCCGGGCCGGTCGTGCACGAACCGGGCGATCCGCGCGTGCTCCTCCGGCCGCAGGTGCAGCAGCACCACGTCGTCCAGCTCGCGTTTGAGCGTCTGGATGCCCAGCCGGTCGCAGAGCGGGACCAGCACCTCCTGGGTCTTGCGGGCGATCCGCTCCCGGGAGGCGGCCGAGCGGACGCCGAGCGTACGCATGTTGTGCAGCCGGTCCGCCAGCTTGATCACCAGCACCCGGACGTCCTTGCCGGCCGCCACGATCATCTTGCGGACGGTCTCCGCCTCGGCGGCCTTGCCGTAGAACGCCTTGTCGAACTTGGTCACGCCGTCGACCAGGTGGGCGACCTCGCGGCCGAAGTCCTCCTGGAGCGCCTGGAGCGTGTAGCGGGTGTCCTCCACCGTATCGTGCAGCAGCGCGGCGACCAGGGTGATGGTGTCCATGCCGAGGTCGGCGCAGATCTGCGCCACCGCCAGCGGGTGGGTGATGTACGGCTCGCCGCTCTTGCGGAACTGGCCGCGGTGCATGTTCTCGGCGATCGTGTAGGCCCGGCGCAGTACCGAGGCGTCGGCGCTCGCGTGGATGCCACGGTGGGCGCGGACCAGTGTGGTGACCGGGTCGCCGTCGGCCGTCGGCCAGGTGAGCAGGGAACGCAGGCGGCGGGTGAGCGGTAGTTCGCCCTGGGTCGGGAGCGCGCCACCCAGGGCGGCGCCGTGTCCGGCGTCGACGTCCACCTGGGACACCTCCTCACCCCGGCCCTCGGCCACCGGGAACCGGCGACCGGGAGCAGAGCCCGCGAATCGGGCAGGTCTGCACTCCTTTAACAGACTAAGGGAGTCGAGGTAGTCCGATCGGTCAGTTGGTCATGAGCGTTCGGTCGAGAGTTTGGCGGATCCGCCGTTCTCCGCCTTCGTCAGCAGGTCACGGAAACGCCCCGCACCGGCCACCGGCGAGGCCCACCCGTCTGTCGTCTCGACCAGCCGGGTCTCCGGTCGTTCCAACCAGGACAGGATCCGCTCGGTCTCCTCGGCGGTGGCGGCCGGCACCGGACCGTGCCCGGGCAGCACCGTCTCGGCGGTGGCGCGGATCGCCGCGATGGTGGGTCGCGGGTGGACACCCGGCGGGGACACCCCGGCCCCGGCGAGCCGGCCGTGCCGGACCAGCGCCAGCTCCCAGCCGCCCCGGGCGGCCGGACGGGCGGCGGCCAGCTCGGCGATGCCGGTCAACGCGGCCAGCCGCTGCATGCGGACCGCCGCGCGCAGCACCGCGACGAGCCGGCCGCGGACCACAGCCGCCTCCTCGTACCGCCGGGCGGCCGACAGCACCTCGATGCGGGCGAGCAGCGCGTCCACCACCACTCCGGGGTCGTCGCTGGTGGCGGTGCGGAACGGCGTCGCCGCTGCCTCGTCGTACTCCTCGGGGGTGATCCGGTGCTCGCAGGGCGCCGGGCAGCGACCCAGCTCGGCCAGCGCGCAGGCCGGCATGGTGGTGCGCCGGGAGAGCCGGTGCGTGCACTGCCGCAGCGGCACCGCGTCGTGGAAGCCGGCGGCGGCCAGCTCCGCCGCCTGCCGGGACCGGAACGGCCCCAGGTAGGCCGTGTCGGTGGGCGCGATGTCGCGCACGATCGACAACCGGGGGTACGCCTCGTCGGTGAGCTTCAGCCACACCTGGCGCTCCGGATACTTCGACCTGCGGTTGTACGGCGGCGCGTGCGCCGCGATCAGCCGCAGCTCACGGACCTCCGCCTCCAGCGAGTGGGCGCACTCGACCGCCTCCACCCGCTCGGCGGCGGCGAGCATCTCGGAGATCCGGGCCCGCTTCTCCGCGGCGGTGAAGTAGCTGCGGACCCGGGTGGCGATGTCGCCGGACGTGCCCACGTAGAGCGGCCGGTCGTCGGCGGCCCGGAAGATGTAGACGCCCGGCACCTTCGGCAGCCCGTCGGCGAGGTGCCGCTTGCGGCGCTGGGTGGGGGTGACCGCGCGGGCGAACTCGATCGCCTCGCCGACCGTGCCGACCCGGTGCCCGCCGAGGCGGCCGATCAGCCCGTGCAGCACGTCGACTGTGGCCTTCGCGTCGTCGAGCGCGCGGTGGGTGGGCTGGGTCGCGGTGCGGAAGTAGGCGGCGAGCGTGCCCAGCTTGCGGTTGGGCACCTCGTCGCGGGTGAGCACCCGCCGGGCCAGCGCGGCCGTGTCCAGCACCCGGGGGTTGGGCCAGCGGTAGCCGTGCTTCGCGCAGGCCGCCTTGAGGAAACCCACGTCGTACGGCGCGTTGTGGGCGACGAGCACGGCGTCGCTGACGAACTCCAGGAAACTCGGCAGCACCTGCTCGATCGGCGGGGCGGGCAGCAGCATGGCCTGGGTGATGCCGGTGAGCACGGTGATGAACGGCGGGATCGGCACGCCCGGGTTGACGAGCGTGGCGAGCACGCCCAGCTCCTCGCCACCGCGGACCTTCACCGCGCCGATCTCGGTGATCCCGCCGCCGTCGGGAGCGCCGCCGGTGGTCTCCAGGTCGACCACCACGAAGGTGGTCGCGTAGAGCGGCAGCGCCGGGTCGACACCGCTGCCCGCCGGGTCCAGGCCGGCCAGCGACTCCTGGACGTACTCCGCTCGTGTCACCCGCGGGACGCTAGCGGCACGGTCCGACACTCCTGTCACTGCCGCCCCAGGAGATACCACGGGGGTACGATGAGAGATCGGCTCACTCACCGGGCGGTGGGCCCGTTCGGGGTGGGAGACTTGCCTCATGCCCCTCACCGAGCCGTACGACGACCACTCCTCCGTGGAGGAGCCGGTGGTCGGCGTGCCCGCCGATGAGGACGCGCCACCCGCGATCGAGCCCGAGCCCGTGCTGCCCGAGCCGGTCCGGCAGCGGATCGTCACGCTGACCGCCGCCGTGCTGCCCGGCCTGCCCGCCGACGAGGTGCCGGTGCCGCTGCGGCGGGTCGCCAAGTTCGCCCCCAACCGCCGCGCCCGCCTCGGCGCGCCCGCGATCGCCGCGCAGCTCACCGCCGACCCGCTGTTCCGGCAGCGGATCACCGCCCGGGTCCTCGCCGACGCCGGTGACCTGGGTGCGGCTGTGGTCGAGGGCACCGCGCCGGCCGCCGCCGACCCGGTCGAGGTGGCCGCCCTGGCCTACCTGGCCCGGCCCCGCGGCTGGCGGGAACTCATCGACGCCAGCGGCGAGGCGGTACGCGCCGAGGCAGACAGCGCGGTAGTGGCCGAACTGGTACGCGAGGCCGAACAGCGGGCCGCCCGCGCCGAGCACGACCGTGCGGTGGCCCGGGTCGAGGCGGAGAAGCTGCGCGACGAGCTGGCCCGGGTCCGGGAGGAGCTGGGGCAGCTCCGCGAGGAGGCCCGCCAGCTGACCCGTACCCTGCGGGAGACCCAGGCCCGGGAGCGCAAGGCCACCGAGATGCTCGCCACCGAGCGGGGGCGGGCAGCCCGCGCCGCCGCCGACGCGGACGCCGAACTGCGCCGCGCCCGGGCCCGGCTGGCCGAGGCGGAGGCCGCCGCCGGAGTGGCCCGGGCCAGCGCCAAGGAGGCCCGCTCGGTCGACGACGCGCGGCTGTGGCTGCTGCTGGAGACGATCGGCCAGGCCGCCGTGGGGCTGCGCCGCGAGCTGGCGCTCGACCCGGTGGACAAGCTCCCGGCCGACTTCGTCGCCGACGCGTTCGCCGAGCAGCCGGGCGCCGCACCGGCCGGCCCGTCGACGCGGGCCCGCGACACCGACGACCCGGCCCGCCTCGACCAGTTGCTCGCGCTGCCCCGGGCGCACCTCGTGGTGGACGGCTACAACGTGACCAAGCGCGGCTTCGGCGAGATGTCCCTGGAGCAGCAGCGCAAGCGGCTCATCACCGGGCTGGGCGGGATCGCCGCGCAGACCGGGGACGAGGTCACAGTCGTCTTCGACGGCGCCGAGCGGATCCACGGCCTGCCACCGGCGCCGCGCGGCGTGCGGGTGCTGTTCTCCCGCAAGGGGGAGACCGCCGACGAGTTGATCCGCCGGCTGGTCCGCGCCGAGCCGGCCGGGCGGCCGGTGGTCGTGGTCTCCTCGGACCGCGAGGTCGCCGACGGGGTACGCCGGCACGGCGCGTACCCACTGGGCGCCGACTCGCTGCTGCGGCGCCTGGCGCGTTCCTGAGCCCGTCCTTTCTGCCGCTTGATCGACTCCAGTTCGGGGACGTGGCGGGGTCGCGCGCGTGCTGATCGCGCCACTTCGGCGTACTGGTTCGGGTTCGCGGCGGCTGCTGCCTCGATGTCCGGTTCTGTCGTACCCGAGCGTTAGCGTCGTGGTGACCGACGGTGGTGGCTCCTTCCCCGGCCGCCACCGGCGACCCGTCAGGAGGCGTTGATGCTGATCGACTGCGACACCTGCGGCAACCGTGGTGCCGACTGCTCCGGCTGCCTGGTGACCGCCCTGTTCGACTCCGGCCCGGCCGATCTCGGCCCGGCCGAGCACCGGGCGATCGAGGTGTTCGCGCGGGCCGGATTCGACGTGGAGGTGCTGCCGTCCCCACCGGCTGAGACACGGGCACCGGCGCCCCGCCGTGGTGGCCGTCGCCGAATCGCCTGACACCGCCTGCCTGCCCGGGCTCTGTCGGCCGTTCGCTGCCCAGCCCTCGGCCCCGGCCCTCGGCCCCCGACCCTCGGCCCTCGGCCCTCGGCTCTCGGCTCTCGGCCCCGGCCCCCGACCCCCGACCCCCGGCCCTCGGCCCTCGGCCCTCGGCCCTCGGCCCTCGGCCCTCGGCCCTCGGCCCTCGGCCCGGGCTCCGGCCCCGGTGCCGTGCCTGAGCCCTGCCCGACTGATGCCGGGCCACGCCGCCGGGTCGCGCGTCGGGCACGGCGGTCCCGATCGAGGGCCGGGCAATAGGATGGGCGGTCACGGCGGGAGGGGAGCGGCATGACGCGGACGGGGCACGACGGCGGGGTGGGTCGGTGACCCCGCGCGCCTGGGCGCTGCTGACCCTGGGCGGCCTGGTGGTCGCGCTGCTCGTGGCGGTGGCGCTGCTGGTGCCGTGGAGCCGCCCGCCGGCGCCCCGCGCCGACCAGCTCGCGGCACTGCGAGACCTCCCGGCCGAGCAGGTGACCCGGGGCCGGGCGTTCCACGGCGCGCTGCGCCCGGCGGCCTGGTCGGCGCTCGCAGTAGGGCTGGTGGTGGCGCTGCTGCTCGGGCTGACCCCGCTGGGCGGGCGCCTTGTCGAACTGGTCGGCCGGCCCTTCGGCGGGCACTGGATCGCGCAGGCCGTGCTCGGCGGGCTCGCCGTCATGTTCCTCGCCGACCTGCTCACGCTGCCGTTCGCGGCCTGGCGCCGGACCGTGCTGGTCCGCTACGGGCTGAGCACCCAGACCTGGGGCGGCTGGGCGGTCGACCTGCTCAAGTCGTACGCGGTCAGCGCGGTGATCGGCGCGCTGGTCCTGCTCGGCTTCTACACAGTGGTACGGCTCGCCCCGCGCTGGTGGTGGGCGTTCGGCGCGGCCGGCGCGGCGGTCCTGGTGGTGGTGCTGTCGTTCGTGCTGCCGGTGCTGGTCGAGCCGGTGTTCAACCGGTTCACCCCGATGGAGCCGGGCCCGCTGCGCAGCGAGCTGACCGCGATGGCCGCCCGGGACGGCGTACCGGTGCGCGACGTGCTCGTCGCCGACGCGTCCCGGCGCACCAGTGCGGTGAACGCGTACGTCTCCGGGCTCGGCCCGACCCGACGGGTGGTCGTCTACGACACGCTGCTGCGCGAGGCGGAACCGGCCGAGGTGACAAGCGTGGTCGCCCACGAGCTGGGGCACGCGAAGGACCGGGACGTGTGGACCGGCACGGTGCTCGGCGCGCTCGGTGCCGCCGCCGCGGTGGTGGCGCTCTACCTGATCGGTTCGTGGACGCCGCTGCTGCGGCTCGCCGGCGTCGACTCGATCGCCCAGCCGCGGGCGTTCCCACTGCTGATCGTGCTGGTCACGGTCGCCGGCCTGCTCTCCACCCCGGTGCAGGCGCTCGTCTCCCGCCGGATCGAGGCCCGCGCCGACGCCCACGCGCTGGCGCTCACCGGCGACCCGGCGACGTTCGAGGCGATGCAGCGGCGACTGGCCGGGGTCAACCTGGCCGACCCCGACCCGCCGCGCTGGGAGCGCCTCTGGTCGGCGACCCACCCGTCCACCGTGGAGCGGATGGCCGCCGCCCGCGCCTACGCCAGGGAGTCCGGCCGATGAGCCGCACCTTGCTGATCACCAACGACTTCCCGCCGCGCCCCGGCGGCATCCAGTCGTTCGTGCACAACCTCGCCGTACGCCAGCAGCCCGGCTCGGTGGTGGTGTACGCGTCGAGCTGGCGCGGGGCGGAGAAGTTCGACGCCGACCAGCCGTTCGAGGTGGTCCGGGAGCGGACCCGGGTGCTGCTGCCCACCCCGCTGATCGCCCGGCGGGCGGCGCGGCTGGCGCGCGCGTACGACTGCGACACCGTGTGGTTCGGCGCTGCGGCCCCGCTGGGGCTGCTCGCCGCGGGCCTGCGGCGGCGGGCCGGGATCCGCCGGGCGGTGGCGTTGACCCACGGCCACGAGGTCGGCTGGGCGGCGCTCCCAGGCGCCCGGTCGGCGTTGCGCCGGATCGGGCGGGGCGTGGACGTGACCACCTACCTCGGCGAGTACACCCGGGCGCGGCTGGCCCGCGTGCTGGACGGGCTCACCGAGCTGCGGCGGCTCGCGCCCGGCGTGGACGTGGACACCTACCACCCGGACGTCGACGGCGGGCGGGTCCGGTCACGGCTCGGGCTGGCCGACCGGCCGGTGGTGGTGTGCGTGTCGCGGCTGGTGCCCCGCAAGGGCCAGGACATTCTGATCCGCGCGCTGCCGGAGATCCGCCGCCGGGTGCCCGACGCCGCGCTGCTCGTGGTCGGCGGCGGCCCGTACCGCTCGACGCTGGAGAAGCTGGCCCGGCAGGCCGGGCTGGAACGCGACGTGGTCTTCACCGGCTCGGTGCCCTCGGCCGAGCTGCCCGCCCACTACGCGGCCGGCGACGTCTACGCGATGCCGTGCCGCACCCGCAACCGCGGGCTGGACGTGGAGGGCCTCGGGATCGTCTACCTGGAGGCGAGCGCGACCGGGCTGCCGGTGGTGGCCGGTGACTCCGGCGGCGCGCCGGACGCGGTCCGCGAGGGGGAGACCGGGTACGTGGTCGGGGGCCGGGACGTGGCCCAGCTCGCCGACCGGGTGGCCACGCTGCTCGCCGACCGGGATCTGGCCCGGCAGTTCGGCGCCGCCGGGCGCGCCTGGGTGGAGCGGGAGTGGCGCTGGGAGACGCAGGCGCAGCGGATGGCCGCCCTGCTGGCCGGCTGAGGGTAGGTCAGGCGAAGCGGACCACCACGATCGGGCCACGGAACCCCGCGCGGGCCGGGCCGGGAGGCCGCGTGCGGGCCGGATCAGGGCAACTGCGGGCCGGCCGGGTCAGGCGGCGGCTGGGTCAGGGCGACGGTCGGGTCAGGAGGCCGCGTCGACGTGGGCGGGCACCCGGCCCAGGTGCGGCGCGGCCGGGCCGGGACGGCCGAAGTGCCAGCCCTGCCCGGCGTCGCAGCCGATCGCGCGCAGCCGGTCGGCCTGGTCGGCCGTCTCCACGCCCTCGGCGGTGACTGTGAGGTCCAGCGCGTGCGCCAGCGACACGAGCGAGGCGAGGATCCGCTCGTCGGTGCCGCTGCCCGGCGCGCGCAGGCCGGTCACGAACTCGCCCGCCACCTTCAGCTCGTCGACCGGCAGGTCCCGCAGGTACGCGAGGTTGCAGTAGCCGGTGCCGAAGTCGTCGATGGCGACCCGGACCCCGAGGTCACCGAGCACCCGCAGGGCCCGCACCGGCTCGACCACTGTGCTCATCATGGTGCTCTCGGTGATCTCCAGCTGCAGCCGGTGCGGCGGCAGGCCGGTGCGCCCGAGCACGCCGCGTACCTCGGTCACCAGGTCGGTGCGGTGCAACTGCCGGACGGCGAGGTTGACGCTGACGAACGGCGCGTCGCCCTCCGCGTCCGGCCAGGTGCCCGCCTCGCGGCACGCCTCGGCCAGCACCCAGCTGCCGAGCCGGACGATCAACCCGGTCTCCTCGGCCAGCGGGATGAAGCTGTCCGGCCGCAGCACACCCAGCTCCGGGTGACGCCAGCGCACCAGCGCCTCCATGCCGAGCACCCGCCCGTCGCGCAACGACGTCAGCGGCTGGTAGTCGAGGTAGAACTCGCCCCGGTCCAGCGCGGCGGGGATCGCCGCGGACAGCGCGTACCGGGCCAGGTCGCGGCGGTTGCGGTCGGCGTCGAACAGCGACCAGCGGGCCCCGCCGGCGGCCTTGGCCCAGTGCAGCGTGCTGTCGGCCGCGCGCATCAGGTCCATCGGCGAGGTGCCCGCGACCGGGCGTTCCACGATGCCGATGCTCGCGGAGACGGTCAGCTCGTGGCCGTCGACGAGCGCCGGTTCGCGTACCGCGGCGAGGGCCGCCTCGGCGACCTTCACCGCGTCGTCGGTGCCGGCGGTGCGTTCGACCAGGATCACGAACTCGTCGCCGCCGAGCCGGGCCACCAGGTGCTCGCCGAGCGCCCGGTGCAGGCGCTGCGCCACCGTCACCAGCAGCGAGTCGCCGATCTGGTGGCCGAGGGAGTCGTTGACGACCTTGAACCGGTCCAGGTCGAGGAAGCAGACACCGACCCGGTCGGCGCCCCGCCCCGGCGCGGTGATCGCGGCGGTCAGCCGTTCGGTGAACAGCGTGCGGTTCGGCAGGCCGGTGAGCGGGTCGTGGGTGGCCTGGTGCCGGAACCGGGCCTCGCTGTCGCGCAGCGCCCGTTCCGCCTGCGCACGGGCCATCATGGCGGCGCGGCGGATGGACTCCTGCTCGTCCAGCGTGCGGTCGCGCAGGGCGCGGGCGTACCCGGTGGCGACCGTGGCGAGCAGCCGGGCCATCCGGTCCTCGACGTCGTCGACGACCAGGTCGAGGTCGCGGACCAGGCGCAGCTGGATCACCTCGACGGTGCGGCCCAGCCCTTCCGCGGAGGCGATGTGCGCCTGCACCAGCTCCGCGCCGACCTGCTGGCCGATCCGCAGGTCGAACGGTTCGGCGCGCAGCGCCTGGGCCAGCCGGTCAGTGAGCCGTTGCAGCATCTCCTCCAGCTGCGACTGGGTCATCGGCAGGTAGCTGGTGCCGGACACCGCCTTGGCCCAGGCCCGGGCGAAGACGCCGGGCCTGCTGCGGGCCGCGTCGTCACCCACCGAGCCGCCCGACCCCGCCCATGAAGACGGCCCGCTCGGCGTTCTCCGCCTGGTCGGGGGAGTCCGGCCGCCACTGCGGCACCCACACCACGCCCGGGTCGACCAGCTCGAAGCCGTCGAACAGCGCGGTCATCTCGGCCCGGCTGCGGATCCAGAGCTGGCTGTCGGTACGCCGGTAGACCCGCTCCGCCTCGGCCCGTTCGCCGGTGCCGGCGCGGCCGTCCTCGCTGGCCTGGGAGAGCACCAGGTGGCTGCCGGGCGCCAGCGCCCCGCGCAGCGTCCGCAGGATCTCCTCCGGGCGGTCGGCGTCCGGGATGAAGTGCAGCACCGCCACGACCATCACGGCTACCGGCCGGGTGAAGTCCAGCAGCCGGGTGACCTCCGGGTGAGCGAGGATCGCCTCCGGGTTGCGCAGGTCCTCCTGGAGCACCGCGGCGTGCTCGTTGCCGGCCAGGATCTCCTGGCTGTGCGCCACCGCCACCGGGTCCACGTCGACGTAGACCACGCGCGACTCCGGGTCGATCCGCTGCGCGATCTCGTGCACGTTGCCGACGGTCGGGATGCCGGAGCCGATGTCGAGGAACTGGCGGATGCCGGCCTGGGCGAGGTACTGCACCGCCCGGCGCAGGAACGCGCGGTTGGCCTGCGCCATCAGCGGCGCCTCCGGCACCGCCTCCACCATCGCGCGGGCGGCCGCCCGGTCGGCGGCGAAGTTGTGCGAGCCGCCGAGGTAGTAGTCGTACATGCGGGCGACGCTGGGGCGCTCGATGTCGATCGTCTCGGGTGCCCAGTCCGGCCGCTGCATGTCCTGCCCCTCGGGTGTCGGCGACACGCGGTCGTCACCGCCGCGCGGATCACCCGGGTATTCTGCCCCTCCGCCGTCGCGGTGCAAAGACCGCCGTCGCTACGCGTCCGGCTGCTCACCGTACGCGACCACACGTGGCCGGGAACGCCGAGAGGCCCGCGTCCGTGGTGGACGGGGCCTCTTCCGGCGGTACGCGTCAGAACTTCGGCGCGTCCGGGGCCTCCAGCAGCCCCAGCCGCAGCGCGGTCATCAGCGCCTGCGCCCGGTTGGCGGCGCCCAGCTTCTCGTAGAGCTTGGAGATGTGGGTCTTGGCGGTCGACTCGCTGACGAACAACTGCTTGGCGATGCCGGCCACGCTCATGCCGTCGGCGAGCAGCCGCAGCACCTGGCCCTCACGGGGGGACAGCTGCGGGCCGGACGGCGCCAGCCGGCGCTTCATCGCCTCGGCCAGGTCGGCGGCGGTGAACGCGCTGGGAGAGGAGGCGGCGTGCCGGGCGGCGGCCACCACCTCGTCGGCCGGGGCGGTCTTGGGCACGAAGGCGCTCGCACCCGCCTCCAGGGCGCCGAAGAGCTGGTCGTCACCGGCGTACATGGTGAGCACGACGATGCCCATGGACGCACTGGACTTGCGCAGGGCGCGGGTGGCCTCCAGGCCGCTGCCGTCGGGCAGGCGGAGGTCCATGATCACCACGTCGGGCTGGAGCGCGCCGGCCTGGCGCACGCCCTCCGCAGCGGTGGCCGCCTCGCCCACGACCTCGAACTGACGGTCGCGCTCGAACGCGTGACGCAGCCCCTTGCGGATGAGGTCGTGGTCGTCGACCAGGAGAACCTTGGTACGGGTGGCCGGTGTCGGACTGCTGGTCATCCTCGGGTTACTCCCCTTCTGCTGCTGCGGCGCTGCCGCGCACCTTATCGCGCCGGGGCGACGAACCGAGCACCACCGCCACAGTCGTCCCACTCGGCTGCCGCGGCCTGATCTCCAACCGGCCTCGGATACGTTCCGCCCTCTCGGCCATGATCGCAAGGCCATAGTGCCCGTCCGGGCGCTGGTCACCGATGCCGTGACCGTCATCCGACACTTCGATTCGGGTGTACGGGGGATCCACCTCGCACGTGACCCACAGGTTCGACGCGCCGGCGTGCTTGCGCGCGTTCGTCACCGCCTCCTGCGCGATGCGCAGCAACTCGGCCTCGGTGGCGGCCGGCAGCCGGGCGGTGGACTCGTCCAGCGACAGGTGCACCCGCAGGCCGCCGGACGCGCCGACGGTGCGGGCGTACTCGGCGATGGCGGCGGCCAGGCCACCGTGCCGGTCCACCTCGCTGCGCAGCTCGAACAGGCTCAGCCGCAGCTCGGTGATCACCCGGGTGACCTCCTGGCGCAGCGTGCGCAGCGAGTCGGCGGTCTCCTCCGCGTCCTCGTGCACGGTGGCGAGCGCGTTGTCGATGCCGTACCCGACCATGACCAGCTCCTGGGCGACCCCGTCGTGGATCTCCCGGGCCAGCCGCTGCCGCTCCTCGTTGGTCGCCAGCGAGCGCACCTCGTCGAAGAGCAGAGCGGCTTCGAGCCGCAGCGCCGCCGGGCCGGTCAGCGCCGTCACCCGGGACACCACGGGCGGCGGGTACGCGGCGGCGGTGTCCGCCTCGATCACCACCAGGCCGACAGTGCGTACGCCCGCCACCAGCGGGACGATCAGCGCGGAGACCTCGCCGGAGCGCCGGGACCGGGCCTGCGAGCGGGCCGAGACGGTCGGCTGCTGGCTGGCCCAGGCGTCGGCGATGGCGGAGTCGGCGTCGAGCGTGGTCTCCCAGTCGACCCGGTCCGCGCCGATCTGCGCGAGCACCACGAGCCGGCCGCCGCCGCTGGCGGACAGCACCGCGCCCCGGTCGGTCTTGGCCACCACCCGCAGCTCCTCCAGCAGGTGCTCGGAGATGCCGCCCGGGTCGAGGGTGGCGCCGGGCAGCTGGCGGGCGACCGTACGGAGCTGGGTGAGCAGGCGGGTCGCCTCGGCGTACGGCTGGGGTTTGCCCTCGCCGCGCACCCGCATGACGCGCTGGAGCGTGCCGGCGGTGTAGAGGCCGAGCCCGGCGAGGATCAGCCACTGGGCGCAGACCGCGAGGTAGCCGACCTGGCCGAGCTGCGGCCCGCCGTCGACCTGCGTGAACGCGGCGCTGGCCAGCAGCGTCGCCGCCGCCACGGCGAGCAGCGCGGCGCCCTCGCGGAACCGGCGGCTCAGCGCGGTCACGGTGACCGGCACGGCGAGGTACGGCAGCACCGCCGAGGCGCCCACCCCGCCGGTCACGCCGGACAGATGGGTGTCGGCGGCGACCTGGCTGGCGGCCAGCCCGAGCACCACCACCTCGGCGAAGCGGCTGATCGGGGCGAGCAGCCGGTGTTGGGGGGCGAGCACGGCGGGCAGGCCGGCGACGCCCAGCAGCGCGATCCACCAGAGCTGGGTGGCGTCGCGGGTGGCGAACAGGGTCAGGGCGGCGACCAGCGCGAGGAGGACCGCGCGAGCCGCCGCCGCGAGGGGCTGCGTCGACGGCTGGCGGGATGTGGAGGCGGGCACGTGACGGATGGTAGTCAGCCCCGGTAGATCTCGGCGATCTCCGAGGCGTACGTCTTGTGCACGACCTGACGCTTGACCTTCAGCGACGGGGTCAGCTCGCCGGTGGTCTCGGTGAAGTCATGCGGCAGGATCCGGAACACCTTGATCGCCTCGGCCTTGGAGACCGCCTGGTTGGCCTGGTCGATCGCGGACTGCACCTCGGCACGCAGCGCCGCGTCGTCGCGCAGCTCGGCCATGCTCGTGGTCTCCGGGCGCCCCTGCCCGGCCAGCCACTTCGGCAGCGCCTCCTCGTCGATGGTGACCAGCGCGGCGATGAACGGCTGCCGGTCGCCGACCACCACGCACTGGCTGATCAGCGGGTGCGCCCGCACCTGGTCCTCCAGCACCGCCGGGGCGACGTTCTTGCCGCCGGCGGTCACGATGATCTCCTTCTTCCGGCCGGTGATGCTCAGGTAGCCGTCGTCGTCCAGGTGCCCGAGGTCGCCGGTGCGGAACCAGCCGTCGGTGCTGATCGCCTCGGCGGTGGCCGCGTCGTTGTGCCAGTAGCCCTGGAAGACGATGTCGCCGGCGATCAGGACCTCGCCGTCGTCGTCGATCCGGATGGTCACGCCGGGCAGCGGGCGGCCGACGGTGCCGATCCGGGTGCCGGTGGGCAGGTTGGCGGCGGCGGCCGGCGAGGTCTCGGTGAGGCCGTACCCCTCGCAGATGGTCACCCCGACGCCGCGGAAGAAGTGCCCGAGCCGCGCGCCCAGCGGCGCGCCGCCGGAGATGGCGTCGCGGCACCGGCCGCCCATCGCCGCCCGCAGCTTGCGGTAGACCAGCTTGTCGAAGAGGGCGTGCTGCGCGCGCAGGCCCAGGCCGGGACCGCCCGGCAGCTCCTGGGCCTCGCTCCACGCGATGGCGACCTTCTCCGCGCGGTCGAAGATCTTGCCCTTCCCCTCGGACTCGGCCTTCTGCCGCGCGCCGTTGTAGACCTTCTCGAAGACCCGGGGTACGGAGAGCACGAACGTCGGCTTGAAGTCCTGCAGCTCGGCGACCAGGTTCTTGGTGTCCGCGCAGTGCGCCATGGTGGCCCGGGCGTGCACGACGCCGACCTGGATGAGCCGGGCGAAGGCGTGCGCGAGCGGCAGGAACAGCAGGGTGGAGGCGCCCTGGCGGAACAGGTTCGGCAGCACCGGCACCGCGTTGGCGATGTCGGAGTAGATGTTGCGGTGGGTCAGCACGCAGCCCTTGGGCCGGCCGGTGGTGCCGCTGGTGTAGATGATCGTGGCGACGTCGTCGGCCTTGAGCAGCGAGCGGCGGGTCTCCACCTCGGCCCGGTCCACCGACGCACCGGCGGCGACCAGGTCGTCGACGGCGCCCAGGTCGATCTGCCACACCTCGCGCAGCTCGGGCAGCCGGTCCCGGACGCCGGCGACCATGGTGGCGTGTGCGGTGCTCTCCACCACCACCGCCACGGCGCCGGAGTCGCCGAGGATCCAGGCGGCCTGCTCGGCGCTGGAGGTCTCGTAGATCGGCACGGTCACCGCGCCGGCCGCCCAGATCGCGTAGTCGAACAGGGTCCACTCGTAGCGGGTGCGGCTCATCAGGCCGACCCGGTCGCCGGGCGAGACGCCTGCGGCGATCAGGCCCTGCGCCACCGCCACCACCTCGTCGCGGAACTGGCGGCAGGTGACATCCTCGCGCGCGTCCGTTCCCGCGCCGGGGCGGACGAACTGCACGGTGTCCGGGGCGACCTCGGCGTTTTCCCAGACCGGGTCGGTCAGGTTGGCCGCGTCGCCGACGGTGACGATCGGCGGGACGGAGAACTCGCGCACCTGCACTCCCTCGTGCTCTACCGGCGGGGGCCGGCCTGGTCGGCTCTGTCGAAACCTACCCGCACACCCCGGGGGGTCTGCCAGGGAGGTTGCCCGCCCGGCTGGTGGGACGCCGTCCGGCGGGTGGAGCGGGACCGGGCGGGAGGCGGCCGGGTAGCCTCCCCACATGGCGGACTCCTCCACCCAGTCGATCATCGTCGGCGCGTCACCGGACCGGGTGGCGGCCGTCATCTGCGACTTCCCGAGTTATCCCGAGTGGGCCGAGGCGGTACGCCGGGCCGAGGTGATCGAGGAGTACGAGGACGGCTACGCCAGCCAGGTCCGGTTCACCCTCGACGCGGGCGTGATGGCCGACGAGTACGTGCTGGCCTACGAGTACGCCGAGGACATCTCCCGGATCGAGTGGCACCTGGTCGCCCCGTCGAAGATGCAGCGCTCCCAGCGCGGGTCGTACGACCTGGTGGGCAACCCGGACGGGACGACCACGGTGACGTACACCCTTGAGGTGGAGCTGTCCGTGGCGATGCTCGGCATGTTCCGCCGCAAGGCCGAGAAAATGATCATGGACGCGGCGTTGAAGCAGCTCAAGCGCCGGGTAGAAGCACCCGGTGCGGCGCAATGACCCGACCGTCGTCCCGGTAGTCACGCTGGAGGAGCCGAACCATGGGCACCACTGATCCGGGTTCGGCCCGGGAAGAGGCCGAGCGCCTCGTCGCCACACTGCTCGCCGGCGCGAAGATGGCCGCCGCACCCGGCTCCGGCGCCTGGGGTCCGCTCGGTGGGATCCTCTCCGGTGTCCTCGGTCACACCCCGCCCGGCGCCGGCCCCGCTCCGGAGACGCCCGCGCCCGCCGGTTTCGCCACCGGCTCGCCGGAATGCTGTGTCTGCCCCGTCTGTCGCGGTATCGCCGCGTTGCGGGATCCAAGTCCCGAGTTCGCCGAGCGGCTTGCCACCGGTGCCGGGGACCTGGCGGCCGGGGTGGCCAGCCTGCTGCGCGCGTTCACCCCGGCTGAGCCGGAGCGAACCGCCGACGCCGGCACCGCCGCACCGGCCGGATCCGGGGACCACGTGTGGCGCGAGGCGACCCGTACCGGGCATGATTCTCAGCCGGCACCCGAGCAGGACGTGTGGTCCGCCGCCACCCGGGGGGAGGGCGCGGCCGATTCGGGTGCCACCGCCGACGCCGCCGGGCCGCCGGAGCCGGACACGAGCCGGACACCGGCCGGCCGTCCCGTGGTGCCCGCCTCGCGGGCGTCCGGAGAGGTGGGCGCGGACGCACCAGGCGACGGGGCCTGACCACCGGACATCCCGGGACCGTACGGCCGGTTCGGCCGGTCCCCGGGCAGCACAGCAGAGGGGAGTGGCAGCGGTGACGCTGACCATCGGAGTCGACGTCGGTGGCACGAAGGTGGCCGGCGGTGTCGTGGACGACGCCGGCACGGTACTCGTGCAGACGCGACGGGACACCCCCGCCGACGACGTGGCCAAGACCCGCGACGTCATCATCGAGGTGGTCACCGAACTGGCCGCCGGTCACGCCGTGGAGGCGGTCGGCATCGGCGCCGCGGGCTGGATCGACGCCTCCCGCTCCACCGTGCTGTTCGCCCCGAACCTGGCCTGGCGGGACGAGCCGCTGCGCGCGTACGTCGGCGACGCCACCGGCCTGCCGGTGATCGTGGAGAACGACGGGAACGTGGCCGCCTGGGCGGAGTTCCGCTACGGCGCGGCCCGCGACGCCGACGACTCGATGGTCATGTTCACCATCGGCACCGGTGTCGGCGGCGGCATCGTGCTCGGCGGTGGCCTGGTCCGCGGCGCCAACGGCATCGCCGCCGAGCTGGGCCACATGCTCACCGTGCCGGACGGCCACCAGTGCGGCTGCGGCCGGCTGGGCTGCATCGAGCAGTACGCGAGCGGCAGCGCGCTGGTCCGCTTCGCCCGCGCCGCCGCCCGGCAGGAGCCGCACCGGGCGGCCGCGTTGCTGGAGCTGGCCGGGGGCGAGGCCGAGACGATCACCGGTCCGATGGTGACCGCCGCCGCGAAGGGCGGCGACCCGGTCTCCACCGAGGCGTTCGCCCAGGTCGGCCGCTGGCTCGGCACCAGCCTCGCCGACATGGCGCAGATCCTCGACCCGCAGGTGCTGGTGGTGGGCGGCGGCGTGATCGACGCCGGTGACCTGCTGCTCGGCCCGACCCGGCGGTCGTTCGCCGACGCGCTGGCCCAGCGCAGCCGCCTGCCCGTCGCCGAGGTGCGCCCGGCCGAGCTGGGCAACACCGCCGGTGTGATCGGCGCCGCCGACCTGGCCCGGCGGATCTGACATGACTGATGCGGGTGTGCCGCTGCGGGTCGTGTCGTACAACATCCACAGCCAGCGCGACGACACGGCCGCGCTGGCCGAGGTGGTCCGGACGGCAGCCCCGGACGTGGTGATCGTCCAGGAGGGACCGCGCCGGTTCCGGTGGCGGCAGAAGACCGCCGCGCTGGCCGAGTCGTTCGGCATGGTCGTGGCGGCCGGTGGCCTGCCGTCGCTGGGCAACGTGCTGCTGACCAGCCTGCGGCTGCGGGTCGTCGACACCAGCTGCCAGCGGTACCCGCTGACGCCGGGACGGCACATGCGCGGCGCCGCGTATGCGTACTGCCGGGTCGGCGGCGTCGACGTGCTGCTGGCCGGCTCGCACCTGTCCACCGACCCGGCCGAGCGGCCCGCCCAGGCGGCGGCGTTCAAGCGTGAGCTGGCCGCGTCCACGCTGCCCGTGGTGGCCGGCGCGGACATCAACGAGGGCCCGGACGGGCCGGCCTGGCAGACGCTCGCCGAGGGGCTCACCGACACGGCGCTCGCCGCCGACCGGGCCGACCGGCACACGTTCTCCTGCGCCGACCCGCGCCGCCGCATCGACGCGCTGTTCGTCGCCCCCCGGATCACGGTGGTCGACTACGACGTGGTGGACACGCCGGCGGCCCGCCGGGCCAGCGACCACTTCCCGGTCCTGGTCGACCTGCTGCTGCCCACCGCCTGACCGGCACGGACCGCCGGGCCGCACCTCGTCCGGCGGTCCACCCGCGTCGAACGCCTGTCCGCGCCCACGCCGCGCGCCCGCCTGCGCCGCGCGTCCGCCCGCGCTTGCGCAGCGGCCGGACCGTCGGGCCGTGACGCACGGCCAGGTGCCTGGCGGCCGGCAGGACCACCGCTTCGCCGCCTTTGCTCTGCCGCCATATGCGCACCAGCTACCCGCCGTGACCGGCGGACCGCGTCCCGGCCGGACGGCCGCGAGACATCGGCGCAGCTCCCGGCGGTGCTGCGTCCGTGGCTGCAGAGCAAAGGGCGGAAGAGGGTACGCCTCCCGCGCCGCCGGTCCACTCACGCTCGGTGACCAGCTCTGCGGTGACGCTGAGTCAGGGGAGCCGGGCGGGCGCCGGGTGCCGGATCCGATGGCTGGACAACGGCGGGCATTCTCGGCAGGATTTCGCTCCGACCCGGCACGCGTGCCGCACAAAGGAGAATTCGCGGTGTCCTCCTCCACCGACCCCGGCCGCCCCGATCCGGACCGGACGGACGTCCCGGTCCGCGACGACCGCCCGGTCTCCGACCGGGGCGACACGGTCTGCGTGATCGGCGCCGGCGCCAGCGGCCTGACCGCCGTGAAGAACCTGCGCGAGGCCGGCTTCGGCGTGGACTGCTACGAGCGGGAGACCGGCGTCGGCGGCGCCTGGAACTGGCGGCACGACCGCAGCCCGGTGTACGCCAGCACCCACCTGATCTCGTCCCGGCCGTTCACCCAGTTCCCCGACTTCCCGATGCCCGACGACTGGCCGGACTACCCGCACCACAGCCAGCTGCTGTCCTACTTCGAGCGGTACGCCGACCACTTCGACCTGCGCCAGCACGTCTGGTTCGGCACCGAGGTGGTCCGCGTCGAGCCGGTCGAGGGGGACCGCTGGGACGTGACCACGCGCAGCACCGGCGGCTACGGCCCCGAGCGCACCTCCCGGTACGCCGCCGTGGTGCTCGCCAACGGCCACAACTGGTCGCCCAAGCTGCCCCGCTACGAGGGGCTGGAGGAGTTCCGCGGCGAGGTCATGCACGCCTCGTCCTACAAGGACCCGGCGCAGTTGCGCGGCAAGCGGGTGCTCGTGGTCGGCGCCGGCAACACCGGCTGCGACATCGCGGTGGAGGCGGCCCAGCAGGCGTCACACTGCTGGCACTCCACCCGCCGCGGCTACTGGTACGCCCCCAAGTACGTCCTCGGCCGCCCCGCCGACCAGGTGAACGACACGCTGCTGGCGCTGCGGGTGCCGTTGCGCGTACGGCAGTGGCTCTACCACTGGACGCTGCGGCTGACGGTCGGCGACCTGACCCGGTTCGGCATGCCCAAGCCCGACCACCGGGTCTACGAGACGCACCCGATCGCCAACAGCCAGCTCGTCTACTACGTCGGCCACGGCGAGGTCACGCCGGTGCCGGACGTGGCCCGGTTCGACGACCGCGCGGTGGAGCTGACCGACGGCCGCCGGATCGACCCGGAGCTGGTCGTCTTCGCCACCGGCTACCTGCCGCGCTTCGAGTTCCTCAAGGGCCGGGTGCTCGGCGACGAGGACGGCTCCGGGCGGCCCCGGCTGTGGCTCAACGCGTTCACCGCCGGTCACCCCACGCTCGCGGTGGTCGGCCTGGTGCAGCCGGACTCCGGCATCTTCCCGATCTCGCACTGGCAGAGCGTGCTGTTCGCCCGGCTGCTCACGCTGCGCGCCACCCGGCCGGAGCGGGCCGCCGCGTTCGACCGCAAGGTCCGGGCCGGCCTGGGCGAGCGGTACTCGGCCAAGGTCAAGGACAGCACCCGGCACTGGTTCGAGGTCGGGCACGCCGACTACCTGCGCGCGTTGCAGCGCGCGCTGCACGAGCTGGAGGGAACCAGGTGAGCGCGAGGAACGCAGCGCAGCGGAGTCCCGCAGTCGCGAACGAAAGGCGGGCACGGTGACGGTTGAGCGGGTGCGGGTGGTCCGGTCTTGGGAGTGGGCCCGCCCGGAGCGGCCCGCCCGCCGCGAGGTGCTCGCCGCCCTGCCGGAGCGGGAGGAGGCGAAGCCGCCGCTGCTGTTCGTGCCCGGGTTCGGGCACGGGGCGTGGGCGTTCGCCGAGCACTGGCTGGGGCACGCCGCCGGTCGCGGCTTCCCGGCGTACGCGCTGAGTCTGCGCGGGCACGGCGGCAGCGAGCCGGCGCCGGAGGCGACGCTGCGGTCGTACACCCATGACGTGACGCAGGTGGCGGCGAGCCTGCCGCGGCAGGCGGTGCTGGTGGGGCACGGCGCCGGCGCCCGGGTCGTGGCGCACGCGATGGCCCGCTACCCGGCGCGGGCCGCGGTGCTGGTGGCGCCGGTGCTCGGCGGCTGGGGGACGTTCGGGACGGCGTTGCGGCGCAACCCGGTCGGCACGGTGCCTGCGGTCTTCGGCGCCGGACTGCGGCTCAACCGGCGGCAGTTGTTCAGCCGGGAGCTGCCGGACGCCGACGCGCGGCGGCACCTGGCCCGGCTGGGCCGGGCCGGGCGGCGGGCGCAGTGGCAGCTGCTGACCGGCCGGTCGCCGGAGCCTGCGGTGGGCCGCCCGCCGGTGCTGGTGCTCGGCAGCCCGGACGACCGGGTGCTGCCGGCCGCGGCGCTGACCAGGGCCGCCCGGCGGTACGCCTCGGCGCCGCTGCTGTTCCCCGGCATGGGGCACGACCTGATGCTCGACGCCCGCTGGCGCGAGCCGATCGACGCGATCCTGGACTGGCTGGACAAGGACCCGGCGCCCGCCCAGGGGTGAGCGCCGGGGCTCGGGTCACCGGGTGGCGGGGCGGCGGCCGACGAGCGTTCCGCTCTCCTCCAGCGCGCTGAGGTAGGACGCCGCCCAGGCGTGGATGTCGTTGTGGGCCAGGTGTTCGCGCATCGCGCGCATCCGGGTCGCGACGTCCTCCGGGCCGGCGCGCAGCGCGGCCAGCAGCCCCTGCTTCAGGCCGTCGAGGTCGTGCGGGTTGACCAGGTACGCCTGCTCCAGTTCGGAGGCGGCGCCGGCGAACTCGCTCAGCAGCAGCGCGCCGGTGCCGTCGACCCGGGCCGCCACGTACTCCTTCGCGACCAGGTTCATGCCGTCGCGCAGCGGCGTCACCGCCATCACGTCCGCGACCCGGTAGAGCGCCACCAGCTCGGCGCGGTCGAACGGCTGGGTGAGGTAGTGGATCGCCGGCTCGCCGACCCGGCCGAACTCACCGTTGATCCGGCCGACCTGGTGCTCCACCCGGTCGCGGAGGATCTGGTACTGCGCCACCCGGTCGCGGCTGGGCACCGCCACCTGGACCAGCACCGTGTCGCGGACCTTGATGTCGCCGTTGGCGAGCAGCTCCCGGTACGCCTTGAGGCGTTGCTCGATGCCCTTCGTGTAGTCCATCCGGTCGACGCTGAGGATCACCTGCTCGGGCCGGCCGAGGTCCTGCCGCAGCCGGCGGGCCCGCTCGGCGACCTCGGGGCGGGCGGCGAGCGCGGACATCTCGGCGGTGTCGATGGCGACCGGGAAGGCGCCGATGCGCACCACCCGGCCGTCCACACCGATCCGCCGGTCGGTGGCGGGCAGGCCGAGCACCTTGGCGGCGAGCTGGGCGAAGTTGTGCGCGGCCTGGGCCCGCTGGAAGCCGACCAGGTCGGCGCCGAGCATGCCGCGCAGCAGTTCGGCCCGGCGGGGCAGCTGCATGAACAGTTCCGGCGGCGGGAACGGCACGTGCAGGAAGAACCCGATCCGCAGGTCGGGGCGCAGCTCGCGGAGCAGACCCGGCACCAGCTGGAGGTGGTAGTCCTGCACCCAGACCAGACCGCCCGGCTCGGCCACCCGGGCCGCGGCCTCGGCGAACCGCTGGTTGACCCGCTGGTACGCCTCCCACCAGCGGCGGTGGTACTCCGGCTGCTCGACGGCGTCGTGGTAGAGCGGCCAGAGGGTGGCGTTGGCGAAGCCCTCGTAGTGGTCGCGGAAGTCCTCGGCGCTCAGCGGCACGGTGTGCATCCGGACGCCGTCCACGTCCGGCAGGTCGGGCGCGGGACCGGTGCCGCCGGCCCAGCCCACCCAGGTGGCGGGTGTGTGCCGCAGCAGCGGGTGCAGGGCGCTCACCAGGCCGCCGGGGCTGCGGCGCCACTCGAAGGCGCCGTCGGGCGCCACGCTGTCGTCGATGGGGAGGCGGTTGGCCACCACCACGAGGGGGCTCTGTCGCATCTCGGGCATTCCGCTCAGCAGGGGACCGGCAACCCGGAGGAGTCGCAAGCCGGACAGCCGGTGCGGGACGTGACGTTCGGCCTATTCCTACTGACTGTAAGTTACACGCTTGTTACGCCCCCGCCCAGGGCGGGCGGCGTCCCGCCATCCGGGCAGCGTCCGGTGCGCCGTCAGACGACCGCGCCGTCGTCCGGGTCGTGGTCGTCCCGGTCGCCCGGGCGCAGCCGCCAGATCAGCATGACGAAGCCGGCCAGGATGCCGGTGAAGCCGAGCAGCGTGACCACCGACGGGTCGACCAGCGACACCACGGTGGGGGACAGGAACAGCAGGAAGCCGAGCACGATGCAGGCCACGCCGAGCACCGCGTACTTGGAGAAGCGGGGCAGCGGGGGCGGCGGGGGCGGGGTGTAGTGCTCCTCGTCCGACGCCTCGTCGGGCAGGTTCGCGCCGAACGTGTCCAGGCCGTCGAGCAGCGAGGGCTCGTCGTGCCGGTCCCGGCTGAGCGAGACACCGGAGACGTCGGCGGCGTACGGCAGCCGGCGCACGTCGGTGGCGGTCGGGCCGGCGGGCTCCTCGGCCCGGCCGCCGGCGGCGGTGCCCGGCGCGGGCGGGTCGTCCACGTCCTCGGCGGCGGGCCAGGGGTGGCTGCCGGCGCTCGGCGCGGTGTGGAAACCGGCGACGATCTTCGCCCACTCGGCCTCGATGTCCGGCTCGTCGGCGCGCGGCGGGTCGCCCCCGCCCTCGTCGGCGAGCTGGGTCAGGTAGTCGCGGGCGGTGGTCAGGTGCGACCTGTCGACGTAGAGCCGGTCGACCGGGCGGGCCGGGACGGTGGTGGTGCGGGTCACCGGGTTCAGGTCGGCCGAGGGCTGGAGGTAGGCCGCGATGCCACCGGCGGCGAGCACGTCGAGCAGGTGCTCGCCGACGCGTGGATCGACGTCGCCCGCGATCGCGTACTCGGCCGCGTCGAGCCCGTTGTCCCGTCGTCCCCGACGGGGCCCGCCCCCTGACACCGGACACCCCCTTCGCCGATCCCTGCCCGTGCCCTGAATCGTGACACGTCGGCACCCGGTTCCGGGAGTGCGTTGTGGCGTGCCGCTCGTCGTTCGTACCCTCTTCCCGGACTCCCGTGGGCGCAGCCGGCGCCTCCGGGGCCACGCGGCGACCCGTCCGCCGCCACCGACACGGGAAGGACGCCGGTGCTGTACTGGCTGCTGAAGTACGTCGTTCTCGGCCCACTGCTGAGGTTGATCTTCCGCCCGCAGGTCGAAGGGCTGGAGCACGTTCCGGAGACCGGGCCGGTGATCCTGGCCAGCAACCACCTCTCCTTCTCGGATTCGATCTTCACACCGCTGATCGTCAAGCGAAAAGTCACATTCATCGCGAAAGCCGAATACTTCACCGGTAAGGGCCTCAAGGGCCGGCTCACCAAGATGTTCTTCGTCGGCTCCGGCACCATTCCGGTCGACCGCTCCGGTGGACGGGCCGCCCGGGCCGCCCTCGACACCCAGCTCTCCGTGCTGCGCGCCGGTGGCATCGCCGGGATCTACCCGGAGGGCACCCGGTCGCCGGACGGCCGGCTCTACCGGGGCAAGACCGGCGTGGCCCGGCTGGCGCTGGAGAGCGGCGCCCCGGTCGTCCCGATGGCCATGCTCAACTCCGACGCGATCCAGCCCACCGGCCAGATCGTCCCGAACCTGGGCCGGGTGCGGATCCGCTTCGGCCCGCCACTGGACTTCTCCCGCTACGCCGGGATGGCCGGCGACCGGTTCGTCGAGCGGGCGGTCACCGACGAGATCATGTACGAGCTGATGGAGCTGTCCGGCCGCGAGTACGTCGACACGTACGCCCAGAAGGCCAAGAGCGCCGCGGTGGGGCAGCCGGTCCCGGCCTGACCTCAGCCCGCCCCGGCGATCCGGAGCAGCCCGGTGGCGGCGTGCCGGCCGGCGAACGCGCGTACCCGGGCCAGCGTCGCCGCCGCGGCCGGCGGGTCCGCCTCGGTCAGCGGCCCGACCGCCAGCGCGGACGCGATCATCTGGTCGGTGACGTCGGTCATCTCCGCGTACCCCTCGGCGGCGGAGGTGAGCAGCCGGCCCGCCCGCGCGGCGTCCCCGTCGCCCCGGGCCAGCGCCGCCTCGGCCGACCGCCCGGCCTCCCGTGCCCAGCGGGTCACCCGTGGCGCGTGGGCCAGCAGGTCGCGCACCAGCACCGCGGCGTCGCCGCCGAGCAGCGCGGCGACGTGACCGACCGCCGGCACCCACTCGGCGAACGGGATCATCTTGGTCTGCCGCCAGTCCTCGTCCAGCTCGGTCAGCAGCGCCATCGTCTCGTCCCGGCGGCCCTGCACCGCGCGGCAGAGCGCGGCGTGCGCCAGCGTGGAGCGCAGCACGCGCTGGAAGCCGCTGCGCCGGGCCGCGACGAGCGCCTGGTCCACCAGGTCCTCGCCGGTGCCCGGCCCGGCCGGGTCGTCGCCGAGCGCCCGGATCCAGCCGGACACGGCCACGATGTGCAGGTCCCACTCGTCGGTCGGGCGCCGCGTCGACCCCTCGGCCATCCGCAGCGCCGACGTCCAGTCCCCGCTGTAGTACGACCGGGCCCACTGGTCGCTGAAGCTCACCGTGAGGGCGTGCTCGCCGGCCAGGTCCAGCGAGCGCTGCTCGTCGACCAGCCGGGCCGAGCCGGTCAGGTCGCCCTCCTCCTGGAGCACCCAGGCCAGGTTGTGCACCGCGCGGCGGCGGCTGGTCAGCCGCTCCACCCGGCACTCCTCGGTCACGTCGGCCAGCTCGGCATACGCCTCCTCGGCGCCGGCCTGGTAACGGACCACCGCCAGCGTGATGCGCGCGTTCGCCCGCGCCTCGCGCAGCTCCAGCCGCTCGGCCAGCTCGGCGGCGGTGCGCGCGGCCACGCACGCCGGCTCGGTCTCCGCGTCGAGCATGTGCGCCCGCGCCAGCTCCAGCAGCACGCCCACCTTGTCCTCGCTGTCCGGCAGCGTGGCGTGCAGCCCGATCGCCCGGTCCAGGCAGCGCATCAACTCCGAGCGGTCGGCCCGCGCGAAGGCCGCAGTGGCCAGCAGCCGCCACGCCTTCGCCGCACCGGGCCGGTCACCCGCGCCGGCCAGCCGGCCGGCCAGGGTGGTGAGCAGCGCCGTCCCGCCGCCGTCGAGGAAGCCGTCCCGGTCCCGGTAGAACGCCAGCTCGGCCTGGAACAGCTCGAGCGCCGGGTCCGGACCGCACTCCACGCTCAACGCGCGGTCCACCAGCGTGGCCGCGGTCTCCAGCGCGTGCAGGTCGTACGCCCGGCGTGCGGCCCGGTGCAGCGCGGACCGGGTCGCGGCGGCGTGCGGGGTCTGGTCCAGCCCGACCGTACGGGCGATCTCGTGCGCCGCCCACCTGTGGTTGGCCAGCACCTCGGCCAGGTCGTGCTGCCGGCCGTCGGCGAGCTGCTCCAGCCAGTCGGCGGTGCGCTGGTGCCGGGCGACCCGCTCGGCCCGGGGCAGCCGCTGATAGCAGACGTCCCGGACCAGCACGTGCCGGAACCGGTACTCCGCCTGTCCGGGCATTGTCGACACGGGCAGCTCGTAGACGAGGTCACGGCGCTGGAGGTGGTGCAGCGCGCGTTCGACCCACTCCACCGGGCGGCCGAGCGCCAGCGCCACCGGCGCGGCCCAGAACTGCACGCCGACGACGGAGGCGGCCTGGAGCACCGCGCGGTCGGCCGGGTCGAGCAGGTCCAGCCGGTTGGCGATGACCGCCTGCACGGTACGCGGCATCCCGGCGCCCCCGGCCGGATCGACGAGCGCCAGCCCGGCGGTCCGCTCGGCCAGCCCGCCGTCGAGCAGCATCCGCGCGTACTCCTGGGCGTAGAGCGGGTTGCCGTCGGCGAACTCGATCAGCGGCGCCCGTGCGTCCTGCGGCAGCGTGGCCTGGCCGAGCAGCAGCGAGTAGAGCGTGTCGATGTCCCCGTCGTGCATCGGCGGCACCGAGATGGACATCGCCCCGCTGATCGTGCCGGTCCAGGCCGGGTGCCGCTCGCGCAGTTCCGGCCGGGCGGTCGCGACGACCAGCAGCGGCACGTTGCGGGCCGCCGCGCCGAGCTGCTCGACGAAGGACAGCATCGCCTCGTCGGCCCAGTGCATGTCCTCGAAGACGAGCACCGTGGGGCCGGTCGCGGCCAGGGTGAGCAGGAAGCGCCGCCACGCCGCCTCGGTCTCCGCCGAGGTGAGCCGTTCGCCGGAGACGCCGACGAGCGGGCCCAGCGCCTCGGCCAGCCGTATCGCGTGCGGGTCGGCGAGGTGGCCCAGTCGCTCGCGCAGCCGGTCCCGGATGGTGGCCGGGTCGTCGGCGCCGGTCAGCCCGGCCCAGCTCCGGACGATGTCGGCCAGCGCCGCGTAGGTGACGTTCTCGCCGAACGGCGGGCACTGGCCGGTCAGCCAGGTGACCCGGGTGCCGGGCAGGCTGGCGGCGTGCCGGGCCAGCTCGCGCAGCAGCCGGCTCTTGCCCACCCCGGCCGGGCCGAAGACGGTGAGCAGCTGCGAGGTGCGCTCGGTCAGCGTGCGGTGCAATGCGCTGACCAGCAGGCCCCGCTCGTGGTCCCGGTCGACCATCGGGGTCAGCTCGGCGGTCTGCCCGTCGCGCCGGGGCCGCGCCCGTACGGCCAGCCAGATCCGGCTCACCGACGACCGGCCGCGCAACGTCACCGGTGGCTGGTCGTCGTACTCCATCTCGCGCCGGGTGGCCGCCCAGGTGCTCTCGTCGACCACCACGCCGCCGACCGGGGCGAGCCCCTGCAACCGGCTGGCGGTGTTCACCACGTCGCCGGTGACGAACGCCTGGCCGCCGTCGCGCGCCGCGGCCAGGTCGACCAGGGCCTCGCCGGTGGCGATGCCGACCCGGAACCCGAGCGGCGGGTGCGGTCCGGCCGGCTGCCGGGCCAGGCTGCGTTGCAGCTCCAGCCCGGCGCGTACGCAGCGCAGCGCGTCGTTGTCGGTGGCCACCGGCGCGCCGAACAACGCCATGACCGCGTCGCCGATGTACTTCTCCACCACGCCGCCGTACTGGTGCACCAGCCGGCGCACCGTGGCGAAGTAGACCTGTTGCAGGCTGCGGGCCTGTTCCGGGTCGGCCCGCTCGGCGTATGTCGTGAAGTCGACGATGTCGATGAAGAGCACGCTGACCTGGCGGCGGTCCTCCTGCACCGTGACCGCGTGGTCGCGCAGCGGCTGACCGCAGTTGGTGCAGAAGTTGGCGCCGGTGTCGTTGGCGTGGCCGCAGCCTGGGCAGGCCGCGGCCAGCGGACGGCCGCACCCACCGCAGAAACGGTCGTCCGGCCCGGCGGTCCGGGCGCAGTGTCCACAGGTGAGGTCGATGTCCGGCTCCGTACGCGTGAGGTCCCCAGTGTCCCGCGCGGCCGCGCAGTCGGGTACCCGACGGGTCGGCGGGACGTCACGGCTGTTCGGCCGGGTCTAGTCTCCCCTAGCAGGAAGTCCCGTCGACAGGGAGATTGCCGTGCACGTCCGGCTGTCCGCCTCATGGACCGATCCACGGGGGACGGTGTGGGCCGTCGGTGACACGGTCGACGTGGACGCTGTCACCCTCGCCGAACTGGAGGAAAAAGGCATGGTGGAGCAGCCCGCGGGTAGCGGATCGACCGAGACCACGACCACCACGACGACCCCGCCGAAGAAGACCGACCCGTCGAAGATCGGCCCGGGGCCGAGCTCGCCCCCGGCCGACACCACGAACGACTGACCGGGCGTACGACGAACGGGCGTACGACGAACGCGGCGGGGGCCGGCGGGACGACCGCCGGCCCCCGCCGTCGTCGTGTCAGCGGTCGTTCATGCCGGCCCGGCGGCGCAGCGCGGCCACGTCGGTGACCACGATGCGGCGTCCCTCGGTCCGCAGCCAGCCCCGGCTGGCGAACGAGCCGATGGCCTGGTTGACGCTCTGCCGGGAGCCGCCGGCCATCTCGGCGAGCTGGCTCTGGTTCAGCTCGATCGTGATCATCGGAGCCTGGCTCTCGCCGGCCAGCCGGACCAGCGTCTTTGCGACCCGGCCGGGCAGGTCGAGGAAGACGTGGTCGGCGTTCTGCTCGGTGAGCCGGCGGATCAGCTGGCCCAGCGAGCGCATCACCGCGTCCAGGATGCGCGGGTTGGAGTGCACCAGCTCCATGAACGCGGGCCGCGACAGCGCGAGCGCGGCGCAGTCCTCGATCGCCTCGGCCGACGCCGAGCGGGTGGAGGCGTCCAACAGGGACACCTCGCCGAGCACGTCCGGGGGTCGGATCACCGACAGCACCGCGCGCTCGCCGGTCGGGGCGGTGCGGAACACCGCCACCGCGCCGCGGCGCAGCACGATCAGCGACTCGCCGGGGTCGTTCTCGACGAAGAGCAGCTGGCCCTTGCGGTAGGTGCGCGGTACGGCCGCGGCGATGACACGCTGCCGCACCTCCGGCTCAAGCCCGGCGAACATCTCCACACCCGTGAGCGCGTCACCCGGCTCCGGCAGGCGAGACTCCACGGCTCAACCCCTCCCCGGTCAGAAGTCACGACTCGCACACCGGGTGAAGCTGTCAGTCCCGGTACGAGGCAGCTCAACCGGTTCGGCGCCCGACGGCGGTACACATCAGATCATGACGCTCTCGTCGCGTGCTGTACACCCCCGGAAACACTTCCGTGACCATGCCCGGCCGCCGACGGCACGCCCGCCGACCTCGGCGGACGCCCCGGCGACCGGCGCGTGCCGGTGATGGGTGAGGATGGGGGCGATGGTCTACCGCTATTTCTACGACTGCGAATTCATCGAGGACGGCCGCATCGTCGACCTGGTGTCGATCGGCGTCGTCGACGAGTACGGCCGCGAGTTCTACGCGGTCTCCACCGAGTTCGACGACTCCCGGGCGGTGCCCTGGGTGCGGCGCAACGTGCTGGACAAGCTCCCGTCGCCGGCCGACCGGGCCTGGCGCTCCCGCGCGCGCATCCGCGACGACCTGCACGAGTTCCTGCTGGAGCCGGTGCGGGACCGGCCGGGCGAGCAGCTGGAGCTGTGGGCCTGGTACGCCGCCTACGACCACGTCGTGCTGGCCCAGCTCTGGGGCGCGATGCCGGCGCTGCCGCGGGAGATCCCCCGCTTCACCAAGGAGCTGCGTCAGCTCTGGGACGACCTGGGGCGCCCCCGGCTGCCGGACGCCGAGGCCGACCGGCACGACGCGCTGGTCGACGCCCGGCACAACCTGGCGCGGTGGCGGGCGATGACGGCGCGGGAGGTTTGACCGGTTCCGCCCAGGGCACCGGAGCGGCATCTGCGCCGATCCGAGACAGGAGTGCCCCATGAGCAATGAGCCGACCAACGCCGCGGACGCCCGCCGCCGGGTCACCGAGCTGATCCGGGACGCCCGGATCTGCCTGCTCACCACCACCGGCGTGGACGGGCGTCTGGTCAGCCGCCCGATGGGGTTGCAGGAGGCGGACTTCGAGGGCGACCTGTGGTTCTTCGCGTACGCCGACTCGGCGAAGGTCCGGCAGATCCGGGTGAACCCGCAGGTGAACGTCGGTTTCTCCGACCAGCGTCACCACGCCTGGGTGTCGGTGGCCGGCACCGCCACCGAGGAGTGGGACGCCGACCGGGCGAAGGAGCTGTGGAGCCCGCTGCTGAAGGCGTGGTTCCCGGACGGGCTGGACACGCCCGGGATCACCTTGATCAAGGTGCACGCCGGGTCGGCGGAGTACTGGGACTCGCCCGGCAGCACCGTGGTCAACCTGCTCGGCTTCGCCAAGGCGGCGGTGACCGGCAAGCCGCCGAAGGCGGGGGAGAACCACGAGGTCGGCTACTGACGGGTAGCCCGTCCGCCGTCCGGAACGGCCCGGGGTGCGGTGCCGGCGTACACCTGCGCCGACTACAGTGCGCAGTGACGGCCCGCCCCGGGCCGGCAACGGCGCCGATGGTCTGATCTGACACATATCCTGGGGCTTATCCGGGCTTCACCTGATGCTCCAGGAGGATGAGCAGATCATGCGTATCGGCGTGCTCACCGGCGGCGGCGACTGCCCAGGTCTCAACGCGGTGATTCGGGCGGTGGTCCGCAAGGGCGTCGCCACCTACGGTCACGAGTTCGTGGGCTTCCGCGACGGCTGGAAGGGCCCGCTCGAGGGCCTGACCAAGCCGCTCGGCATCGCCGAGGTGCGCGGCATCCTGCCCCGTGGCGGCACCATCCTCGGCTCGTCCCGCACCAACCCGTTCAAGATCGAGAACGGCGTGGAGCGGATCAAGGACAACCTCGCCGCCCAGGGCGTGGACGCGCTGATCGCGATCGGCGGCGAGGACACGCTCGGCGTCGCGACCAAGCTGCACGAGCTGGGCGTCAACGTCATCGGCGTGCCGAAGACGATCGACAACGACCTCGGTGCGACCGACTACACGTTCGGCTTCGACACCGCCGTCAACATCGCCATGGAGGCGATCGACCGGCTGCACACCACGGCGGAGAGCCACCACCGCACGCTCGTGGTCGAGGTCATGGGCCGGCACGCCGGCTGGATCGCCCTGCACGCCGGTCTCGCCGGTGGCGCCAACGTGATCCTGCTGCCGGAGCGGCAGTTCGACGTCGAGCAGGTCGCCGGCTACGTCGAGAAGCGCTTCCAGCACCAGTACGCCCCGATCGTCGTGGTCGCCGAGGGCGCCCAGCCGCTCGACGGCCAGATGGTGCTGCACAACCAGGAGCTGGACGCGTTCGGTCACGTCCGTCTCGGCGGCATCGGCCAGTGGCTGGCCGAGCAGCTGGAGGCGAAGACCGGCAAGGAGGCCCGCACCGTGGTGCTCGGCCACATCCAGCGCGGTGGCACGCCGACCGCGTTCGACCGGGTGCTGGCCACCCGGCTCGGCCTGCACGCGATCGACGCCGCGCACGAGGGCGACTGGGGCAAGATGGTCGCGATGCAGAGCACGGACATCGTCCGCGTCCCGCTCGCCGACGCCACCCGCGAGCTGAAGACCGTGCCGCTGGAGCGGTACGCCGAGGCCGAGGTCTTCTTCGGCAGCTGATCGACGGCGCACGGGCGTGGCGGGCCGGTGACCCGGCCCGCCACGCCGTGCCCACGTGACCCGGGAAGGGGTACGGCTGATGGCACGCGAGGTGCACACGGTCGCGGTGATCGGCGCCGGCAAGATCGGTGAGCTGATGCTCTCCGGGCTGCTGCGTTCCGGCTGGCCGGTGGAGCGGCTGCTCGCCACCGCGCGGCGGCCGGCGCGGGCGCGGGAACTGGCCGACCGTTACGGCGTACGGGTGGTGGACAACCTCACCGCCGTGACCGAGGCCGAGGTGCTGGCCGTGTCGGTCAAGCCGCAGGACGCCGCCGCGCTGCTGGACGAGATCGGCCCGAAGGTGCCGGCCGACAAGCTGGTCATCTCGCTCTGCGCCGGTCTGCCGACCGCCTTCTTCAACCGCCGGCTGCCCGAGGGCACCCCTGTGGTCCGGGTCATGACGAACACCCCGGCGCTCGTCGACGAGGCGATGAGCGCGATCTCGGCGGGCGCGTACGCCACCGGCGAGCACCTGGCGCTGGCCGAGGAGATGTTCTCCCCGCTCGGCGCCACCGTCCGGGTGCCCGAGTCGCAGCAGGACGCGGTCACCGCGCTGTCCGGCTCCGGCCCGGCCTACTTCTACCTCCTGGTCGAGGCGATGATCGACGCGGGCATCCTGCTCGGCCTGCCGCGCCAGGTGGCGCACGAGCTGATCGTGCAAACCGCGATCGGCTCGGCGGTGATGCTGCGCGATTCCGGCGAGCACCCGGTGAAGCTGCGCGAGGCGGTCACCTCGCCCGCGGGCACCACCATCTCGGCGATCCGTGAGCTGGAGAACCACGGCGTACGCGCGGCCATGCTGGCGGCGCTGGAGGCGGCCCGGGACCGGGCGCGGGAACTCGCCGCCCAGGCCGACTGACGCCCAGGCCGACTGACGCCCAGGCGGACTGACGCTCAGCCGGGCCGCGACGCCGGTCCTGGTCGCCGGTGCCGGCGCAGCAGCAGGATCAGCACGGCCAGCGCGAGCGTCCCCCACAGCGGCACCCAGCGGGGCCGGTGCTGGGCGAGTGTGCCGACCGCGCCGCCGACGCTGTAGCTGACCAGGGCGAGCAGTCCGAGCAGGGTGCCCCGCCGGGCCCGGCCCCGGCCCGCGGTGGGGCCGAGCAGCCAGCGGGCGGCCCGCTCACCGGTCTTCGTCGTGGTGTCCGACTGGTACGTGATCGGCGTCGCGATGCCCGCGGTCCGGCTCGCCAGGGTGGTGAGGCTGCCCATGGCTACCGCGCCCGCGGCGGCGAGCAGCACCCGGGACGCCGTGCCGTGCCGGCCGTACGCGAGCACCAGGTTGAGCACCGTCCAGACGATCATGGCGGCCTCGGTGACCGCGATGTCGACGAGCGGCGCCACCGTCGGCCGGGTTCGGCGGCGGAGCAGATTCACCAGTCCGGCGGCGGTGGCGAACGCGACGATCGAGGCCGCCGAGACCGGCCACGTGGGATGCCCGCCGGCCGGTCCCATGCCGAGGAAGATGGCGTTGCCGGACTGGTTGGCGACGAACGCGCCGTACCGCAGGAACGCGAAGGCGTCCAGCGCGCCGGCGGTGACGACGGCGAGTACGAGCGCTGCGAGCGGGTGCCGGAACTCGCGGTAGGAGTCCGCGGGGCCGTACGGCGCCGACCGGTTCACCCTTCCCCCGTCCGTGTGCAGGAGCGACCCCGGCAGCGTCATCGTTTCGCTGTCGGACCGCTGCGGCGAACCTACTATATGTCGCATATATAGGTTTTCGGCCGTTTCGGTGGGCGGTCGCCGGCGGACGGGGTGACATGGCGGCGAGCGGACGCGCGGCCGGCCGGCCGGCCCGCCACAACCTCGTGGCGATCGTGTCGATCGTCGTCCTGTCCGGCGCGTTCTTCGGCTACAACCAGGGCGTCATCAGCGGTGCGCTGCACGACATCCGGCACACGTTCGACGTGGACACCTTCGAGGTGGAGGTGGCGGCGAGCTGGGTGACGCTCGGCGCGCTGGCGGGCGCGCTCGCCGGTGGTCACCTCGCCGACCGGATCGGCCGGCGCGGCGCGCTGTGGGTCGCCGCCGGGGCGTACGTCGTCGGCACGATCGTGCAGGCCGCGGCGCCGGCCATCGGCGCCCTGCTCGGCGCGCGGCTGCTGCTCGGCGTGGGCATCGGCGTGGCCTCGGTCGCCGGGCCGATGTTCGCGGCCGAGGCGGCGCCGGAACGGATCCGCGGCGGCCTGCTCGCGGTCTACCAGTTCTCGACCACCTTCGCGATCTTCATCGGCTACCTGGCGGACGAGCTGTTCACCGGCGGCGAGTCGTGGCGCTACCTGCTCGGCGCGGCGGTCGTGCTGGGCGTGGCGCTGATCCTGGTGACAGTGGTGGTGCCGGACTCGGCGGTCTGGTACCTCAAGCGGGGCGACCGGCGCCGCGCCCGGGAGTCGCTGCGCCGGACCGTTCCCGAGCAGCGGGTGGAGCAGCGCCTCGGCGAGATCGAGAAGAGTCTGCACGGCCGCACGGCGAGCTGGCGGGAGCTGCTGTCACCGCAGTGGCGGCGTCCGCTCGCGCTCGGCGTCGGGCTGGCGCTGTTCCAGCAGACGACAGGCATCAACGGCATCATCTACTACGCCGACTCGATCTTCTCGGCGGCCGGATTCCGTACCCCGGAGGCACAGCTCTCCGCGACCACCTGGGCGATCGGCGCGGTGGACGCGGCGTTCGCGCTCGTCGCGGTGGGCCTGCTCGACCGCGTCGGCCGCCGGCCGCTGCTGCTGGTCGGCCTGGCCGGGATGGCGGTCTCGCTCGCCGTGGTGAGCGTCAGCTTCCTGGGCGCGGGCACCGGGCGCGGCGACGGCCGGATCACCACCTCGGGCCTTTTCCTGCTGGTCGGAGTGGTCTTCTTCGTCGCGTTCTACGCGGTGTCGATCGGGCCGGGCGCGTGGACCGTGATCAACGAGATCTATCCCGGTCCGATCCGCGGCCGGTGCGTGGCGATCGCGTCCGCGACCCACTGGGGCACCGAGTACCTGATCACGCAGTTCTTCCTGAGCCTGCTCGACGCGCTGGGCCGGTCGGGCGTGTTCGCGCTCTTCGCCGGGCTGTGCGTGCTCGGCTTCCTGTTCGTCCGGCGCTACCTGCCGGAGACCAAGGGCCGGACGCTGGAGCAGATCCAGCAGATGTGGGTCGCCGACTACCACCGGCGCGAGCGGGCCCACACCGGTTCCTGAAATCTCCCTGAACGGGCTGCGGGCGGACCAAACCGCTCTTACCGTGACGCAATAGCTGAAACCGTACAGAAGGTGCGGACGAAGGGATCGCGAAGTGCATCTCACGCCGAAGGAATTCGACAAGCTGACGATCCACTCGTTGGCGATGGTGGCAAACGCCCGCAAGGCGCGCGGGGTCAAGCTCAACCACCCCGAGGCGGTGGCGGTCATCTGCGCCGCGGCGCTCGAAGGCGCGCGCGAGGGCAAGACCGTCGAGGAGGTCATGAACGACGCGAGCCACGTGCTCACGGCCGACGACGTGATCCCCGGCGTGGCGGACATGATCCCGATGCTCCAGGTCGAGGCGGTCTTCACCGACGGGTCACGGTTGATCACCGTCCACTCACCCATCCAGTAGAGCAGCGACCGGAGGCCACGGTCTCCGGCAGAGCGGGGGCGACATGGCGAAGCAACACCCGGGACCGAACTCCAAGCACCTTCGGCCCATCGGCGGCTACAAGCTCAGCGACCAACCTCTGGAGCTCAACGCCGGGCGGCCGGTGACCGAGGTGGTCGTGCACAACACCGGTGACCGGCCCATCCAGGTCGGCTCCCACTTCCACTTCTTCGAGGCCAACCGCTTCCTGGAGTTTGACCGTCCGTCGGCGTTCGGCAAGCGGTTGAACATCCCGGCCACGACCTCGATCCGGTTCGAGCCCGGCGACCGCAAGACCGTCCAGCTCGTCCCGTACGGCGGCTCCCAGCGGGTGTACGGCTTCAACGGCCTGGTCCAGGGCTGGACCGGCGACGGGCCGATCCCCGGCTACCGGCCGGACCGGGCCGAGGCGCTCCACCAGGCCCAGACGCGCGGCTTCAAGACCACGTCGCAGCAGCAGGACCAGGGCAAGGGCCAGAGCAAGGGTCAGGGCAAGGGCCAGGACAAGAGCGGCAAGGGCGACAAGTAGCCGGCAATCCTTCGACGCGCCAGAGCTGGAGCGACAACGCATGAGTCAGATCTCACGGCAGGAATATGCCGGAATGTACGGCCCGACCACGGGCGACCAGATCCGTCTGGGTGACACCGACCTCTACATCGAGATCGAGAAGGACCTGCGGGTCCTCGGTGACGAGGTCATGTACGGCGGTGGCAAGACCCTGCGCGACGGCATGGGCAGTGCCAGCCAGGCCACGAGCGCCGAGGGCGTGGTGGACCTGGTGATCACCAACGTGACCGTCGTGGACGCGCTGCTCGGCGTGGTCAAGGCGGACGTGGGGATCAAGGACGGCAGGATCGCCGGGATCGGCAAGGCCGGCAACCCCAACATCATGGACGGGGTGACCCCGGGCCTGGTGACCGGTCCGGGCACCGACGCGATCTCCGGTGAGCACCTGATCCTGACCGCCGGCGGCATCGACGCGCACGTCCACCTGGTCACCCCGCAGCAGGTGTACGCCGCGCTCAGCAACGGCGTCACCACCCTCTGGGGCGGCGGCACCGGGCCCACCGACAGTACCAACGGCGTCACCATCACGCCCGGTCCCTGGAACATCCACAACATGATGCGGTCGTTCGAGAACCTGCCGATCAACATCGGCCTGCTGGGCAAGGGCAACAGCAGTGGCCGGGCGCCGCTCGTCGAGCAGATCATGGCCGGGGTGCCCAGCTTCAAGATCCACGAGGACTGGGGTGCGCCGCCCGCGGTGATCCGGTCCTGCCTGGCCGTCGCCGACGAGTACGACGTCCAGATCAGCATCCACACCGACACGCTCAACGAGAGCGGCTACATCGAGGACAGCATCGCCGCCTTCGAGGGCCGGACCATCCACACCTTCCACACCGAGGGTGCCGGCGGCGGGCACGCGCCGGACATCATCAAGGTCGCCGGCCAGATGAACGTGCTGCCCGCCTCGACCACGCCGACGGTGCCGTACGGCATCAACAGCCAGTCCGAGCTGTACGACATGATCATGGTCTGCCACAACTTCAACCCGAAGGTGCCCTCGGACGTCGCCTTCGTGGAGAGCCGGATCCGCACCGAGACCATCGCCGCCGAGGACGTGCTCCTCGACGAGGGCGTCATCTCGATGATGCAGAGCGACTCGCAGGCCATGGGCCGGGTGGGGGAGACCTGGCTGCGCACCGTCCAGCTCGCCGGGCAGATGAAGAACGTCCGCGGCAAGCTGGCCGAGGACTCCGACGCCAACGACAACTTCCGCGTCCTGCGCTACGTCGCCAAGATGACCATCAACCCGGCGATCACCCAGGGCGTCTCGCACGTCATCGGCTCGGTCAGCCCGGGCAAGCTCGCCGACCTGGTGCTCTGGGAGCCCGCGTTCTTCGGCACGAAGCCGAAGATGGTGCTCAAGGGCGGCATGATCGCCTGGTCGATCATGGGCGACCCGAACGCGTCGCTGCCCACCCCGCAGCCGGTCTACTACCGGCCCATGTTCGGCGCCACCGGCTCCCAGGTCGCCAAGAACTGCGTGACGTTCGTGTCCCGGGCCGCGCACGAGTCGGGGGTGGCCGAACAGCTCGGTCTGCAACGGCAGGTCATGCCGGTCTACGGCTGCCGCAACCTGACCAAGCGCGACATGGTGCGCAACGACCGTACGCCGAAGCTCGAAGTCGACCCGGAGACCTTCGCCGTGAAGATGGACGGCGTGCACGCGACAGTGCCGGCGGCCAAGAACCTCCCCCTCAGCCAGCTCTACTTCTTCAGCTGACCCGGCGCGGTGCCCGCCCCCGGCCGGGCCGGTGGCGGGGTCGCGTGAAAGGAGAACACATGCTCGTCGAAACGGTACTCGGCAACGTGAACGAGCCGGCCTGGACCGAGCGGCTCCGGGAGGCCAAGGTCGACGACCTGGTCCTCGACCAGTGGGACGCCCAGAAGAGCCGGCTGCGCCGCACCACAAGCCTCGGCACCGAACTGGCGCTGTCCCTGGCCCGCGGCGTACGGCTGCGCGACGGCGACGTGCTGGCCTGGGACGACGCCACCGCGACCGCGGTGGTGGCCCGGATCGCGCTCGGCGAGGTGATGGTCGTGCACCTCGACACGCTGCACGGGGAGTCCCTGGACATGGTGATCCGCTCGGCCGTCGAACTGGGCCACGCGATCGGCAACCAGCACTGGCCGGCGGTGGTGAAGGGCACCAAGATGTACGTCCCGCTGACTGTGGACCGCAAGGTCATGGACTCGGTGATGCGGACCCACGCGTTCACCGGTCTCACCCACGAGTTCATCCCCGGCACCGAGATCATCGCGTACCTGGCCCCGCACGAGTCGCGGCGCCTGTTCGGCGGGGCCGACTCGACCCCGCACACACACCTGCCCGCCGACCTGAACTGAGGGGCCGGGGTGTCCACGGTGACCGAGGCACTGAAACTGCTCCAGTTCGGCGACTCGGTCTTCCCGGTCGGCGCCTTCTCCTTCTCCAACGGGCTGGAGACGGCGGTCGAGCAGGGCGCGGTGCACGACCGGACCACGTTGCAGGAGTTCGTGCGTACCGTCACGCGCGCCGCCGCCACCGGTGACGGGGTGGCGCTGCTCGTGGCGCACCGCGCCGCCCGCGCCGGCGACCTCGACCGGATCCGGGCGGCCGACGAGGCCGTACACCTGCGCAAGATCAACGAGGAGACGCGGACGATGACCGTCCGCATGGGGCGCAAGCTGGCCGAGGCCGCCGAACGGGTGGTGGGGGAGTCCCTGCTGCGCAAGCGCGTCGCGGAGAGCGGCGGCGGCGTCCCGGTCACCTACCCGGTCGCGCTCGGCGTGCTCTTCGCCGAACTCGGCGTGGGCGAGGCGGACGCGTTCGCCGCCCACCAGTACGGCGCGGCCTCCATGGTGCTCGGCGCGGCGGTCCGGCTCATGCGGGTGGACCACCTCGACACCCAGTCGATCCTCTTCGCGGTCAACGAGCGGGTCGGCGAGGACTACGAGGAGGTGCGCACCGCCGGGCTCGACGACATGCAGAGCTTCGCACCGCACCTCGACGTGCTGGCCGGCGCGCACCAGCACGCACACGTACGGATGTTCATGAGCTGAGCGCTCACCCACCTGAAGGGCTTTCGGAAATGAAATCAGCGAGTCGGATCGGCGTCGGCGGCCCGGTGGGCAGCGGCAAGACGGCCATCATCGAGGCCGTCGTGCCCCGCCTGGTCGAGCAGGGCCTGCGCATCCTGGTCATCACCAACGACGTGGTCACCACCGAGGACGCCAAGCACGTCCGCCGCGCCCTGACCGGCGTGCTGGTGGAGGAACGCATCGTCGGCGTGGAGACCGGCGCCTGCCCGCACACCGCTGTTCGCGAGGACCCCAGCATGAACCTCGCCGCGGTCGAGGACATGGAGGCGCGGTTCCCGGACAGCGACGTCGTGCTCATCGAGAGCGGCGGCGACAACCTCACGCTCACCTTCAGCCCCGCGCTGGTCGACTACTTCATCTACGTGATCGACGTGGCGGCCGGCGACAAGATCCCGCGCAAGAACGGCCCCGGTATCTCCAAGTCCGACATCCTCGTGATCAACAAGACCGACCTGGCCCCGTACGTCGACGCCGACCTGGACGTGATGGCCCGCGACGCCGAGCTGATGCGCGGCGGCAAGCCGTTCGTCTTCACCAACTGCAAGACCGGCGAAGGCATCGACGACCTGGTGGACCTGGTCCGCCGCAACGCGCTCTTCGACGCCGAAGTCCTCGCATGACCACTCTGGACTCCGTCCGGGAACTCGCGCCGTACCAGGATCAGCCGGCGCAGCTGCCGGCCGCCGCGAACGGCAAGGTGGGCATCCTCCGGCTGGGGTTCGAACGGCGCGAGGACCGGACCATCATGCGCGACGTCTTCCGGCAGTCCCCGCTGCTGGTGCAGCGCGCGCTGTACTGGGACGAGGAGATGCCGGGCCTGCCCTGCGTCATGATCCTCACCACCTCCGGCGGCGTGCTCCAGGGCGACCGGCTGCGGATGGACGTCGACCTGGGGCCGGGCGCGCAGGCGCACCTGGTCACCCAGGCCGCCACCAAGATCCAGGAGATGGACGCCAACTACGGCACCCAGGCCCAGAGCTTCACCCTGGCCGACGACGCCTACCTGGAGTTCCTGCCCGAGCCGGTGATCCCGTTCCGGCGCAGCCGGTTCGTCTCCGACACCGTGGTCCGGCTGCCGGAGACCGCCACCATGCTGTACGCCGAGGTGCTCCAGCCCGGCCGCAAGTACTACCGCGACGGCGAGATCTTCGCGTACGACCTGTTCTCCACCACCCTGCGGGCGCAGCGGCCCGACGGGCGGCCGCTGTTCGTCGAGAAGTTCGTCATCACGCCCGGCCGGTTCCCGGTGTCGCGGATCGGGATGATGGACCGCTTCCACGTCTTCGGCAACGTCGTGCTGCTCACCGACCCGGACCGGGCGGCCCGGGTCTTCGAACGGACCGCGACGCCGGTGTGGGACGAGCAGACACCGCTGGCCACCGCGGTCAGCCGGCTGCCGAACGACGCCGGCCTGGTGTTCAAGGTGCTCGGTCAGGAGACCGAACCGGTCCGCGCCGCGGTACGCGCGTTCTGCACTGCCGCCCGCGAAGAGGTGACCGGCTGCACCTTCCCGCCGGTCTTCAGCTGGCGTTGAGGCGAGGAGGGCAGCGACATGGCCGACATCGGACGAGGCTGGCGCCACCTGGCCGACCGGAACCCGCTGGTCCGGTTCGTCGACGCCGGCCTGCGCGGCGCCGCGCAGGTGGTGCTCCAGAACAACCCGCTCAGCGGCCTGCTCATCCTGATCGCGCTCGCCTGGGGCGCGTTCGAGAACGGGACGCCCCGCGTGTTCGGCGGCGGCGTGCTCGGCCTGGTCGTGGGCACCGCGACCGCGCTGGCGCTGCGGGTCGACATGTCGAGCTGGCGCAAGGGCCTGTTCGGCTTCAGCCCGCTGCTGACCGGGCTCGCGGTGCCCACGTTCCTCGACCAGCGCCCGCTGATGTGGCTCTACCTCGTGCTCGGCGCGATCGGCACGGTGGTGGTCACGCTCGCCCTCAACGCCGTCTTCAAACGCTGGAACCTGACCGCCTACACGTTCCCGTTCGTGCTCACGACCTGGTTCCTGCTGATGGCGGCGTACCAGTTCGACAGGTTCACAGTGCTCACCAAGCTGACGCCGAAGTTCCCCGGTGAGGGATCGCTGACCGGCGGCACGTTCGACTGGGGCCTCATCCCGGTCTTCTTCAAGGGCGTGTCCCAGGTCTACCTGATCGAGAGCTGGGTCACCGGCCTGCTCATCCTCGTCGCCCTGCTGATCAACTCCCGGTGGTCGGCGCTGTTCGCGGTGATCGGCGCCGTCGGCGCGACACTGCTGGCGCTCTGGTTCGGCGCCGACGGCGCGTCCCTGGACAAGGGGCTGTTCGCCTTCAACGCGGTGCTGACCGCGATCGTGGTGGGCGCTGTCGCGAACCGCCCCGGCGCGCTGGTGACCGTCTACACGCTGTTCGGCATCGCGCTGACGCTGTTCGTGCAGATGGCGCTGACCACCATGCTCACGCCGCTCGGCATCCCGGTGCTGACCGGGCCGTTCAACATCGCCACCTGGCTGTTGCTGCTGCCGGACCGGCACTTCGCGCCGGTACCGAACCACGAGCGGGTGAAGGACACCGTGCTGCACACCGTCCGCGACTCCGTCAACCTGCGATAGAAGGAGGGAAACCGTGTCCGCTCCGAACGCGGGTGACACCGCCTGGGTGCTCGTCTGCGCCGGCCTCGTCCTGTTCATGACGCCGGGGCTCGCCGCGTTCTACGGCGGCATGGTCCGAACCCGCAACGTGCTGGCGATGCTGCAACAGAACATGATCGCGCTCGGCGTGGTCAGCCTGACCTGGGTGCTCGTCGGCTACACGATCGCCTTCGGCGACGACGCCGGCAGCGGGCTGTTCGGCAACCTGGAACTGTTCGGGCTCACCGACCTGAAGGTGCCGCCCGCACCCAACCTGCACGTGGTCGACGGCCGGATCACCATCCCGACGCTGGCGTTCGTGCTGTTCCAGATGATGTTCGCGGTGATCACACCCGCGCTCGTCACCGGCGCCACCGCGGGCCGGCTGCGCTTCGGCGGCTGGGTGCTGTTCCTCGCGGTCTGGTCGATAGTGGTCTACGCGCCGATCGCGCACTGGATCTGGCACCCCGGCGGGTGGCTGGCGAAGTTCGGCACCCAGGACTGGGCCGGCGGGCTGGTCGTGCACGCCAGCGCCGGCGCCGCCGTCCTCGCCGTCCTGCTCGTCGTCGGCCGACGCCGGGACTGGCCGCACACCGCCGCGCCGCCGAACTCGATCCCGCTGACCATCGTCGGCGCCGGCGTCCTCTGGTTCGGCTGGTTCGGCTTCAACGGCGGCGACGGCCTCCAGGCCAACGGCCTCGCCGCCCAGGCCGTCCTCAACACGCACCTCGCCGCCGCCGCGGCGATGCTCGTCTGGCTGGCGCTGGAACGCGTCACCGACGGACACAGCACCGTCGTGGGCGCGGTCTCCGGCGCGGTGGCGGGCCTGGCGACGGTCACCCCGACCGCCGGGTACGTCAACGCGGCCTCGGCCGTCGCGATCGGCGCGCTGGCCGGCCTGGTCTGCCACTTCGCGCTGAAGCTGAAGTACCTGCTACGCCTCGACGACGCGCTCGACGTGCTCGCCGTGCACTTCGTCGGCGGCATGCTCGGCACGCTCCTGCTCGGCCTGTTCGGCAACCGCGGGGTCAACCCGCTCGGCGCCGACGGGCTGTTCCTCGGCGGCGGAGGCGGCCTGCTGTGGCGCCAGCTCGTCGGCGTGGTGAGCGTGGTCGCGTTCTCGTTCGTCCTGACCTGGCTGATCGCCGCCGGGGTGCAGGCGCTCATCGGCCTGCGTGTGCCGCCGGCCGATCAGGAACGCCTGGACCAGGCGCAGCAGGGCGCCGACGCGTACCACCTTGGTGGCGTGACCAGCCTGACCGCGCCGGGCGCGCCCCGGCGCCGTAGCGCGGCGGCGCCGGCCGGCGAAGCGTCCGTGCCACCCGGTCAGCGGGTACGGGTGGTCACCGCGCTGCTGGAACCGGACCCGGCCGCGAACAGCGCCGACCTGCGCGACGCGCTGCTGCGCGCGGGCGCGATCTCGGTCATCGTCAGCGACGCCGCCGTGGCGACGACGACGCCACAGGCGAGCCTGCTGCCGCGCGGCTACTGGCAGGACCAGCCGTTGTCGGCCCGGCTGCGCGTCACAGTGCTGGTGGGTGCGGACGGGGTGGGTGCGGTGCTGGACGAACTGGACCGGATGGGGGCCCGGCGGAGCGATACCTTCGTGCAGGAGGCGGAACGCGTCCAACCCTGACAGGCGGGTGCCTGCCATCGATTCGAGTCTGGTAACCCGTCCCCTCACTCGGCAAGCACATCGAGACGTCTGATCCTTGAGTGTTGGAACGCGATGACGCAGGCTGTGCGTATGGGGCGACAGCATCTGCCGAACCTCGACCCGCCACCCGGATACGGCCCTCGCCGTGCGCTGGGATCGGACGGCTCGTGCTAACGAGCAATGGCCGACTCGACAGGTCAAGCCGTCGAGTCCCGCGGCGGGACATGATCATCCGCCCATTCCCCGTCTTGGCGGCGGACCAACCGCCTGAGGCCGTCCTGGATCGCTTGCGTGGGTGGGCGGAGGGGCAGGCCGAGGACGCGGTTGCCTGGTACCTGCGCGACAAGGCGGTGCGCCGCACGATTTCCCGCCTGCTGCGCGGCTGCGCCATCCTGCTGGGGATCGCCGGCGGAGTCGTACCCCTGGTTAGCGCGGCGAGCGCTGGGAGCGGCGCCAGCTGGGGATATGTCCTGCTCGCCATGGCCGGTGGCTGTCTGGCCTTCGATCACTTCTTCGGCCTGTCCTCGGCCTGGATGCGCGACATCGCTACCGCGCAGGCGCTTCAGCGGGCGCTCACCGAGTTCCGGCTGGACTGGGTGACCACGGAACTGCGCACCTCAGCCACTGAGGAAGCGGTGCTACGGCGGCGCGAGGAACTGATCCGCGTGCTCGTGCTGCGGACGGCCGAGTTGGTCGAGGCGGAGACCGGCGAGTGGCTGAGTGAGTTCCGGAGCAACATCGGCGACCTGAACCGGCGGAACGGATGGTCGCCCGCAACGGGTCACCCCTCTGTCGGAGCGGGTCAATCGGCCGGCCCTGACGGCAAGCAGGCCGATATCACTTGAGGCCGCCTCGGTTGCGATGCTGCACGGAATGTGTAGTGCTCGCGTAACTCGTGAAATGCGTCAAGCGTTACGTCCGGCTCGTATTGCGGCGGATCATCGCTCTTGGCTTCTGCTGCGGTGACGGCCGCGGGATCCCAATGGGACAGCGCGACCAAGCCGCGCCAGAGGTCGGAATCGTGGTGGGTGCCGTAGCGGGCCCAGGCGGCGAGCATCCCCGCTCGCTTGGCCATTGCCACGTCCTTGCTCAAGCTGTCGCCCACGTACAGACAGTGGGCGGCTGGAACGCCCAGCTGCTCGGCGATCTGACGGGCGATCTCCGGATTGGGCTTGCGTGCCGTCGGTGGCAGTACCCGAACCTCGATTGCGGCCGGAACAGACCGTCGATCGGCGCCCAAAGGGTGAGGCGGCCCGACGAACCGGGGCGCGTAGATCGCCTCCAACATCGCGTCCAACCCGAGCGACCTCGCTCGACTGCTGATGTTCACGTCCTTGGCCTCGGTGTGCCCCACAACGTGACAACCTGTGGCCTTGATAGTCTGGAGCGTGCTTTCCACGTCCGGGTAGAGGTGGAGGTGGCGTCGCCGGACCTCGTTGAAGGCGGCGAAGGCCGGAAGCAGGTGCTCGTGTCGTGCTCGTTGGCTCATCCCGGGCAGGCGTCGCTCGACGGCCGAGGTCTCGAGCAGCGCGAAGGGGTGCTCGGTATTGCCGTGGTTGCGGTGCACGGCCTGGAGGTCGCTCCGCAACTCGTCCTCGGACACGTCGAGGATCTCGGCGGCCACGGCCACCATCGCCCGCACTGCGGGCACAAAGTACGCCACCCAGTCGTACAGCGTGTTGTCCATGTCGAGGATGAGGGCGTGCACGACCTGGCGCCTGGTGGTCATGGGGAAACGACCTTCCAGGGAGCAATCTCGAGTCGGCCGTCTGCCCCGGTTACCAGCGGGGCCCGCCAGGTCATGAAGCGCTCGAATGAGCCCTGCTGTTGACTCCGGTACATTTCCAACTCCACGACGGGACCCGCCATCCGGATCAGGTTGAAGAAGTTACGCCGCCCGTCTGACGATCTCGAGCCGCTGCTCCCACCACCGACGATGTTGAAGCGTCCCAGGTCCCAGCGTTCGTTGCTGTATTCGGGGAGATGGTACGCCTCGGTACGCCAGACGAACGCGCGGTGTTTGTGCCCGTGCACCGCGAGGTGCACCCCGTCACGGGCGGCCAGGCGCTGGATCCTGGGTGCGTCGATGGCGATCCCGAAACCGGTCGCGTACTCGTCGGGCGATTCGAGGTCCTCGGTCAGCGCGAGATGATGATGCAGCGCGAGCACGCGCAGGGCTGATCCAGGGTTCGACCAGGCGAGCGCGCTGGTCACCTCGCGGTACGCGGACTCCTGCACCCGGCCCATGCCCGCCAGGAACGACTGCCCCTGTTCCAGTGAGCTGGAGTTGACCGCGGCGATGTCGACAAGGTTGCCGCCAGGGAAGATGAAACGGCGAGCCATCGAGAGGTGGGGCGAGGCCGGGTATCCGTAGAGCGCTCGAAAGAACTCCCGGTAGTTGGCCGTTGCCGCCGCCGGAGCCACCTCGACCGGTGCTCCATATTCGTACGAGTCACCGCGGGTCCAGGCGATGTCGTGATTGCCGGGTATGACGACGAGGTGCTCCATGCCCAGCCCGAGCAGCCCATTGGTGAGCTTGAAGAGGCCAGCCCGCGCCGCCGCGAACTCGTCGCGGTGGGCGACATAGGTGAGATCGCCTGTGACGAGGACCGCTCCGACCGACCGCTGGTCACGAGCCAGGGCATCGGAGATCGCGTCGACCATGGTCGGGCGGGTAGCGCCGTCCTCGGTCTCCAGCCGCCACTGATGCTCCGACCGAAACCGCCCCGCCGCATAGTGCGGATCGGTGAGGTGCAGCAGCCACGGCCCCGGGCAGGCGATCGGCTCGGGAGACAGCGCGCCGTCCTGGCGTGGCGACGCTGTCAGGAACCGCTCGCTGGAGTCAGCCGGCTGGGCCGGCCGGATCTCCCAGATGGTGGTGTCCATCGCGCGCAGCTCGTCAGCGTCCAGGATCCGCTTACCCACCAGCCGCTCCAGTTGGCTCCGTGGATGATGGGGCAACGGCGGTGCGGAGGCGAAGGAGAACCTCCCGAAGAATTCCATCGGCTCCTCGGCCAGGGCCACCAGCCGTAGCCAGCCCCGGCTGTGCCGACTCGCCCGATAATAGGGTGGAACGCCGTCCCGTTCGGCGTCGGGCGGACTGAGCGAGGTGAAGGCCCCGAGTTCGTCCGGCTGCGGCAGGATCACGCGTTCGACGATGGCGGGATGAACGAGGCCCGTCCCGGAGTGGAACAGCCCGATCGGCACCCGACGTCCCTCCAGCGTCTCGCGTTCGAGCGCCTTCCACACCTCCAGCCGGCCGGGTTCGTTGGGTCGTTTCCACCAGCCCCACCAGCACCAACCACGCTCCTGCAGGACGGCGCGATGCTCGGGCAGGGTGTCGGCGACCAGGTCCCGGTACCGGAACAGGTACCGCGGGTCCGGGGTGCTGGAGCTGGGCGAACGATCGCTCATGCCAGTGAGCCTCCGACGACGGGCGAGGGGCGTCCGGGCAAGCCGATGGCCGATCCGGGAGGAACCATCTGTATACCCGAGCGCGACCATGCCCGATACCCGGCGCCGGCTTGCGGCGGTGACGCCCAGGCCCCGGCGTTTGACGACGTGCATCGAGGTGCGGCGTGTGCCGTGTGGAAGCTTCCCTCTGGACGGTCGTGCCGCATACTGGCCCGGTGTTCACTCTCGCCCAGGCGCGTCACCTGGTGGCCACGTTGCGGCCGCGCGTTGACGAGCTGATCCGGCTGCGGGCCGACCTGGCCGAGTTGCGGGTCGACCTGGCCGACCACGGCGTCAGCGCGCTCGGCGGGCTCGCCGAGGTGAAGGCGCTGGAGGCGCGGCTGCACGCGGTGGTGGACGAGTTCCACCAGCATGAGATCGCGGTCAAGGGGATCGCCCCGGTGCTGCTCGACTTCCCCGGTGAGCGCGACGGCCGGGCGGTGCTCTGGTGCTGGCTGGAGGGCGACACCGACATCCGGTGGTATCACCGGGTCGAGTGCGGTTTCGCCGGCCGTCGTCCGGTCTGAGTCGACCCGTCCGCGCCTGATCTGCGTCGATCTGCCCCCACTGGCGGAATCCTTCAGCCCGCTCCGCGAAACCGGCAACGATTTGTAGGCGTAAGTCGCTATGCGCGCCCGGCCGCAAATCGGTGATCTTCCATGCGGTGTGATCTTATTGATATCTATCTCTCACCACCACTTCACGCCTCCAGGAGTGCGACGTGCGGAGATCCCGTCTTGCCACCCTCGCCCTGACTCTGGCCGCCTCGGTCGGGGTCACTCTGTCTCTGGCCGCCCCCGCCCAGGCGGCCCCGTCCGACCGCTACGTCGCGCTCGGCGACTCGTACGCCTCCGGCGTCGGCGCCGACAGCTACACCTCCGAGAGCGGTAACTGTCTACGCAGCACGAACGCCTACCCGGCGCTCTACAACACCAACATCAAGCCCGCGTCGTACCGTTCGGTCGCCTGCTCCGGCGCCACCACGGCGGACGTCATCAACAGCCAGCTCTCCGCGCTCTCCTCGACCACCACGCTGGTCAGCGTCACTGTGGGCGGCAACGACGTCGGCTTCGCCAACATCATGAGCACCTGCGTGCTCCAGGGGGAGACCCAGTGCGTGGCGGCCGTGCAGTCCGCCATGAACGTGGCCCGTACCTCGATGCCGGGCCGGCTCGCCAACGTCTACAACGGCATCAAGAGCCGCTCGCCCTCGGCCCGCGTCGTGGTGGTCGGCTACCCGGTCTTCTACCAGCTCGGCACTCCCTGCGTCGGGCTCAGCGCGACGTCCCGGGCGAAGATCAACGAGGGCATCAACCTGCTCGACGACATCACCCGCACGGCCGCCGTCTCGGCCGGCTTCACCTTCGCCGACGTCCGCTCCATCTTCGTCGGCCACCAGCTGTGCAGCTACGGGACGAAGTGGCTGCACGCGCTCAACGTGCTGAGCCTGAGCAAGTCGTACCACCCGACGGCCGCCGGGCAGTCCGGCGGCTACTACCCGGTGTTCCGGGCCGCCGCCGGCTGACCCGATCCGCGGCAGCGGCACGCCTCCCCCGGGGGGGCGTGCCGCTTCGCCGTGCCCGGCGGCGGGTGCGCCGGTCAGGCCGGCAGGACCTTCTCGATCGCCGCGCGCAGCTCGGGATCCTCGGGTGTGACCTGCGGGCCGAACCGGGCGGCCACCGTGCCGTCCGGCGCGACGAGGAACTTCTCGAAGTTCCAGCGCACGTCGCCGGTGTGCCCCTCGGCGTCCGGCGTGGACACCAGCTCCGCGTAGAGCGGGTGCCGGTCCGGCCCGTTGACGTCGACCTTTTCCGTCAGCGGGAACGTCACGCCGTAGTTGACCTGGCAGAACTCCTCGATCTCGGCGGCGCTGCCCGGCTCCTGGCCGGCGAACTGGTTGCACGGCACCCCGAGCACCGTCAGCCCGCGTCCGGCGTACGTGTCGGCGAGTTCCTGAAGGCCCGCGTACTGCGGGGTGAGGCCGCAGCGGGAGGCCACATTGACCACGAGCAGGGCGCGGCCGCGGTAGCGGCCGAGGTCGGCCGGGCCGCCGGTGAGGGCGTCGATCTGGACGTCGAAAACGGTCATGGGACGAGGCTACGACCCCTCGCGCCCACCGTCCCGCGTCACCCGTGAAATCGATGCATCTACATCTTGACGAAGTGGTGACGGCGTGAGTAGCGTCTCAGCAATCAATTTGGAAAGTTTCCTAACTATTGGAGGGACGCCGTATGAAGAGATCGCTCCGCCGGGCCCTGTGGGCCACCGGCGCCGTGGTCGCGCTCGCGGTCGCCGCGGTGCCCATGACCACCGCGTCGGCCGCCGGCAGCGTCACCGCCACGTTCGCCAAGGTGCAGGACTGGGGGACCGGCCACGAGGGACGGGTGACAGTCACCAACGGCACCAGCTCCACCCTCAACGGCTGGCGCATCGAGTTCACGCTGCCCTCCGGCACCTCGATCAGCAGCTCCTGGGACGCCGACATCACCCGCAGCGGTGACCGCTACGTGGCGGTCAACAAGAGCTGGGCGTCGACGCTCGCCCCCGGCGCCAGCTTCAGCTGGGGCTACAACGGCACCGGCGCGTACAAGGCACCGGTGAGCTGCACGATCAACGGCGGCTCCTGCACCGGCGGCGGCACGCCGACGACCACCGCGCCGACCACGGCGCCGCCGACCACCACGCCACCCACCACCACGCCGCCGACGACCACCCCGCCGACCACGCAGCCGCCGACCACGCCGCCGCCCGGCGGCAAGAAGATCGTCGGCTACTTCGCCGAGTGGGGCGTCTACGCCCGCAACTACCACGTCAAGAACATCCACACGAGCGGCTCGGCGGCGAAGCTGACCCACATCCTGTACGCCTTCGGCAACACCACCGGCGGCCGGTGCAGCATCGGGGACAGCTACGCCGACTACGAGAAGGCGTACACCGCGGCGGACAGCGTCGACGGCGTCGCCGACACCTGGGACCAGCCGCTGCGCGGCAGCTTCAACCAGCTGCGCAAGCTGAAGAAGATGTACCCGAACCTGAAGGTGCTCTGGTCCTTCGGCGGCTGGACCTGGTCCGGCGGCTTCACCCAGGCCGCGCAGAACCCGGCCGCGTTCGCCGACTCCTGCTACTCCCTGGTCAAGGACCCGCGCTGGGCGGACGTCTTCGACGGCATCGACATCGACTGGGAGTACCCGAACGCCTGCGGCCTCCAGTGCGACAGCAGCGGCCCGAACGCGTTCAAGAACGTGATCTCGGCGCTGCGGAGCAAGTTCGGCTCCAGCTTCCTGGTCACCGCGGCGATCACCGCCGACGGCAGCAACGGCGGCAAGATCGACGCCACCGACTACGCCGGCGCCGCGAACAACCTCAACTGGCTGATGCCGATGACGTACGACTACTTCGGCGCCTTCAACGCCCAGGGGCCGACCGCGCCGCACTCGCCGCTCTACTCCTACGCGGGCATCCCGCAGCAGGGCTTCTGGTCGGACGCGGCGATCCAGAAGCTCAAGTCCAAGGGCGTACCGTCCAGCAAGCTGCTGCTCGGCGTCGGGTTCTACGGACGCGGCTGGACCGGTGTGACCCAGGCCGCACCCGGCGGCAGCGCCACCGGCGCGGCCCCGGGCACCTACGAGGCCGGCATCGAGGACTACAAGGTGCTCAAGAACAGCTGCCCGGCCACCGGCACCGTCGGCGGCACGGCGTACGCCAAGTGCGGCAGCAACTGGTGGAGCTACGACACCCCGTCGACCATCGGCGGGAAGATGAGCTACGCCAACAGCCAGGGCCTCGGTGGCGCGTTCTTCTGGGAGCTCTCCGGTGACACCAGCAACGGTGAGCTGATCGGCGCCATCAAGGGCGGTCTCGGCTGAGCCGAGGGCCGACGCACCACCCACCCGGCGGGGAGGGGCCGCACCGGCCCCTCCCCGCCCGCGTGCCGTCCTGGCCGAGCGCGCCGATCCGGATCAGGATGGGGAGTCATCCGACCGATCTGGCCGGATGTGGCACACTCGCCGCTCGACGAGTCCACGCGACGGGAGGACAGATGGGTCGCAGCCACCGGGGCCGGTTCACCGGGCTCGCGCTCCTCGCGCTCCTGCCGGCGGCCCTGGCCGCCTGCGGCTCGGGCGGCCAGAGCGGCGACACCCCGCCCAGCGGGAAGGCGCCGGCCGAGGAGGCGGCGGCCAAGAGCCGGGAACGCGTGCAGGCGTACCTGGACGCGCTGACCGCCCGCGACGCCGCCGCCGGCCGCAGCCAGCTCTGCGCGCCCATGCACGCCGCCTTCGACTCCGCCGCCACCGGCCCGAACGGCGACTTCGCCGACCACTTCACGGTGCCCGAGGCGACGATCACCGAGGTCCGCTCCGGCCCGAACGGCCAGGAGGTCAGCGCCTCGATCACTGTTGCCGCCGGCTCGCGCAAGGCCGCCCGGTCGCTGCTGTTCACCGTCACCCGCAACGGCGCGGACTGGTGCATCTCCGGCGAGGCGCCCGGCGAGCGCGCGGTCGAGCCGACCGCCGACCCGGCGGGGCCGCCGCCGCCGGCGATGGCGCCCTCGCCGGTGTCCTCCCAGTGACCGGAACCATCCCCCTCGGCGGTGAGTGATCGCGACGGTCGCCGTACGCTTTCCTTCATGCGCCATGAGTGGCATCAGCTGAGTCACCCCGCCGTGGGCAGCCCTGGTCTGCAGACCAGCCGCCCGACCGCCGACTCCGCCGAGGACGCGGCCCTCGGCCTCGACCGATGGCGGGAGCTGCCGCGCGCGCAGACCCCACCCTGGGACGACCCGGCCCAGGTCGCCGAGGTCTGCCGGGTGCTGGACACGGTGCCCTCGGTGGTCGCGCCCTACGAGGTCGACCAGTTGCGGCAGCGGCTCGCGCTGGTCTGCGAGGGCAAGGCGTTCCTGCTCCAGGGCGGTGACTGCGCGGAGACCTTCGCCGACAACACCGAGAGTCACCTGCTCGCCAACGCCCGCACGCTGCTCCAGATGGCCATCGTGCTCACCTACGGCGCGTCGCTGCCGGTGGTCAAGGTCGCCCGGGTCGCCGGCCAGTACACCAAGCCCCGGTCGCTGCCGACCGACGCCCGGGGCCTGCCGGCCTACCGCGGCGACATGATCAATTCCCTGGAGGCCACGCCGGAGGCGCGGGTCGCCGACCCGCAGCGCATGATCCGGGCGTACGCGAACTCGGCCGCCGCGATGAACATGCTCCGGGCGTACCTGGCCGGTGGGCTGGCCGACCTGCACGCCGTGCACGACTGGAACAAGGACTTCGTCCGGCGGTCCCCGGCCGGCGAGCGCTACGACGCGATCGCCCGCGAGATCGACCGGGCGCTGGCCTTCATCCGCGCCTGCGGCATGACCGACGACGAGGCGCTGCGCACCGTCACGCTGCACTGCTCGCACGAGGCGCTGGCGCTGGAGTACGACAGGGCGCTGACCCGGATCTCCAACGGCAAGGCGTACGGGCTGTCCGGGCACTTCCTCTGGATCGGTGAGCGGACCCGGCAGATCGACGGGGCGCACATCGACTTCATCTCCCGCATCGCCAACCCGATCGGCGTCAAGCTCGGCCCGACGACCACCCCGGACGAGGCGATCGAGCTCTGCGAGAAGCTCAACCCGGACAACATCCCCGGCCGGCTCACGCTGATCAGCCGGATGGGCAACCACCGGGTCCGGGACGCGCTGCCGCCGATCGTCGCCAAGGTCACCGCCGCCGGGGCGAAGGTCGTCTGGCAGTGCGACCCGATGCACGGCAACACGCACGAGTCCTCGAACGGCTACAAGACCCGGCACTTCGACCGGATCGTCGACGAGGTGCTCGGCTACTTCGAGGTGCACCGGGGCCTGGACACCCACCCGGGCGGCCTGCACGTCGAGCTGACCGGCGAGGACGTCACCGAGTGCCTCGGCGGTGCCCAGGGCATCGAGGATCTCGACCTGCCCGACCGGTACGAGACCGCCTGCGACCCCCGGCTGAACACCCAGCAGTCGCTGGAGTTGGCGTTCCTGGTGGCGGAGATGCTCCGTGGCTGACGCGAGGAGTGAGCTTGCGAGCCCCGCAGTCGGCAGCCGGAGGAGGCACAGTGGCTGACGCGAGGAGTGAGCTTGCGAGCCCCGAACTGATCGATCTGCGGACGGACACCGTGACCCGGCCGACGCCGGGGATGCGGGAGGCGATGGCCGCCGCCGAGGTGGGCGACGACGTCTACGGCGAGGACCCGACGGTCACCGCGCTGGAGGCCGAGGTGGCCGCGCTGTTCGGCCACGAGGCGGCGCTGTTCGCCCCGAGCGGCTCGATGGCCAACCAGATCGCGCTCCAGCTGCACGTACCACCCGGCGACGAGCTGCTCTGCGACGCCGACGCGCACGTCGTCACGTACGAGGTCGGCGCCGCCGCCGCGTACGGCGGGATCTCCTCGCGGACCTGGCCCGCGGTGGGCGCGGAGCTGGACCCCGACGTGGTCGCCGGGATGATCCGGCCGGACGGCTACTTCGCGGTGCCCACGCGCGCGATCGCCGTGGAGCAGACCCACAACCGGGGCGGCGGTGGGGTGATCCCGCTGCCGACGCTGCGCCGGATGCGTGAGGTCGCCGACGAGCACGGGGTGGCCCTGCACTGCGACGGCGCGCGGATCTGGCACGCGCACGTGGCCGACGGGGTGCCGCTGGCCGAGTACGGCGTGCTGTTCGACACGCTCTCGGTGTGCCTCTCCAAGGGCCTCGGCGCGCCGGTCGGCTCGCTTGTGGTGGGCAGTGCCGAGAAGATCGCCCGGGCGCGGTTCCTGCGCAAGCGGATGGGCGGCGGCATGCGGCAGGTCGGCATCCTCGCCGCCGCCGGCCGGTACGCGCTGGCGCACCACGTCGAGCGGCTCGCCGACGACCACGTGAAGGCGGCCCGGCTGGCCGAGGCGGTCGCCCCGCACGGCGTGCTCGCGTCGGTGGTGCGGACCAACATCGTGCCGCTGGACCTGACCAAGCACCCGTTGGACGCGCACGCGCTGGCGACTGCCGCGCGGGCGGAGGGGTTGCTGATCTCGGTGCTCGGCCCGCGTACCGCCCGGCTGGTCACCCACCTGGACGTCACCGACGCGCAGATCGACCGCACCGCCACCATCCTGAACACCGCCCTGCGCGCCTGACCCGCGGGCCCCACTGCGCCCCGCGCTCCCCGCGAGGGGGGCGGGCGGACCCGTCAGGGGTGGAGGCGCTTCAGGGTGGCGATGTCGGCGGCGTGGCCGATGTGCTTCTCCGTGGGGGTCTCCACCAGCACGGGCACCCCGGCGGTCGCCGGGTGGCGCATCAGCTCGGCGAACGCCGGCTCGCCGATGGTGCCCTTGCCGATGTTCTCGTGCCGGTCCCGGGTGGAGCCGCACAGGTCCTTCGAGTCGTTCGCGTGCACCAGTCGCAGCCGGTCCGCGCCCACCGTGGCGACCAACGTGTCGAGCGTGGCGGTCATGCCACCCTCGGCGGCCAGGTCGTGACCGGCCGCCCAGGCGTGACAGGTGTCGAAGCAGACCCCGAGCATCGGGTGCCGGTCGACCGCGTCCAGGTAGGGGCCGAGGTGCTCGACCCGGGACGCCAGTGACCGGCCGCCCCCGGCGCTCGGCTCGACCAGCAGCATCGGCCCGCCGGTGGCGGCGATCTCGTCGAGCAGCGGGAGCAGCGCCGAGCGGACCTGCCGCAGGGCCACCTCGGCGTGACCGGCGTCGACAGCGCTGCCGGCGTGGAACACCACGCCCTCGGCACCGATCGCCCGGCCCCGCCGCAGCGCGTGCGCCAGCGTCTCCGCCGACCGGGTCACAGTCGCCGGGGTGGGGGAGCCGAGGTTGACCAGCAGCGAGGCGTGGATGAACACGGGCAGCCCGCGCTCGCCGCACCCGTCGCGGAACAACGCGTCCTGCGCCGGGTCGCCGGACGGCAGCGCCCAGCCGCGCGAGTTCGAGACGTAGACCTGCACCACCTCGGACTCGGCCGCGTCCGCGTACGGCAGGGCCGCCCGGGCCAGACCGCCGGAGGTGGGGGTGTGCGACCCCACCCGCCGGCGTCCGTCACATCCGCTCACAGGCACGTCACAGTGATCGTCGTACCCGGCGGCACCGGCGTGTTCTCGACCGGGTTCTGGATCCGGACGATGCCGTTCGGGTTGAGCTGGACGTTGACCGGGAAGCCCTGGCTCTCCAGCGTCTGCTTGGCCTGCTGGCAGGGCATGTCGACCACCCGGGGGACGGCCACTTGCGGCGGGCCCTTGCTGATCTCCAGCTTGACCTGGGCGCCCTTCTCCACGCCGGTGCCGTCGGCCGGACTCTGGCCGAGGATCTCGTCCTTCGGCTTGTCGGAGTCCTTGACGTTCTCCACCGGCTTCAGCCCGAGCTGCGCGAGGATGGTGCGCGCCTCGGTGAGGCTCTTGCCGACCAGGTTGGGCACCGTCACCGGCGCGCGACCCTTGCTGAGGATCACCGTCACCTTCGCCCCGGGCTTGACCACTGTGCCCACCTTCGGGTCGGTGGCCAGCACCACACCCGCGGGCAGCGTGTCGTCGTACCGGGAGGAGCCCTTGGCCACAACCAGGTTGGCGCCCTCCAGCTCGGCCTGGGCCAGCGCGTAGTCCTTGCCCACCACGTCCGGCACCGGCAGCCGCTCCGGACCGAGCGACAGGGTCAGCGTGATCGTGCCGCCCTTGACGATCCGCGCGGCCGAGCCGGGAGACTGCCCGAGCACCGTGTCCTTGGGGACGTTCTCGTCGTGGCGCGGAGTGGCGTACTTCAGCGTGAAGCCGCCGCGCTGGGCCTGCGCCTCCGCGTCGGCCTTGGTCAGGCTGACCATCTGCGGCGCCACCGTGTAGCGGCCCACGCCGAACCACCAGCCACCCACCGCGGCGACCAGGCCGAGCACCACGACCGCCGCGGCGACGGCCAGCCGTCCGCGCGGCGAGCCCATGATCCGGGTACGCAGGGCGGCGAACCCGGTCCCCGGGCCGTCCTCCTCGACGGCGCGGCGCCGGTGCGGGCGCTGCGCGGCGCCGCTCTCGGGCAGCCGTGCCCACGCCGGGCGCTCGACCGGCTGGAGCGCGGCCACCACCTGGGTCGGCTGGCTCAGGACCGCCGTGTCGTCGCTGAGCTGCCGCAGCACAGTGGTGTGCGCGTGCGGGTTGCCCAGCTCCTCGCGGGCCGCCTGCACCTCGCTCAGCAGCGCCGCGGCGTCGGCCGGCCGTCCGGCCGGATCGCGCCGGGTGGCCCGGGCGACGAGCGCGTCGAGAGCCGGCGGCAGCGTCGGCACCAGCGTCGACGGCGCCGGTACGTCCCGGTCGACGTGCTGCCACGCGACCTCCACCGGACGGTCGCCGTCGTAGGGCACCCGGCCGGTGAGCATCTCGAACAGCACGATGCCGGCCGAGTAGACGTCGGTGCGCGGGTCCGCGTGGCCCTGGGTGACCAGCTCCGGCGCCACGTACGCCACCGTCGCCATGAGCTGGTTGCCGTTCTCGTCCTCGGCGCTGGCCTCGACGGCCCGGGCCAGCCCGAAGTCGGCCACCTTGACCACGCTGTCGACGAGGTTGCGGCTCCCGCCGGTGGGCACCTCGGCGACGAGCACGTTCTCCGGCTTGACGTCGCGGTGCACCAGGCCGGCCCGGTGCGCGGCGGCGAGCGCGGCGAGCATCTGCTCGGTGATCGCGAGCGCCTCGTCCGGGTTCAGCCGGCGGCGCTCGGCGAGCACGTCGCGCAGCGTGCGGCCGCGGACGTACTCCATCACCAGGTACGGCAGGCCGGCGTGGATGCCCTGGTCGTAGACCGCCACCACGTTCGGGTGGGTGAGCCGGGCGATCGTCTTCGCCTCGTCGGTGAAGCGTTCGACGAAGCCGGCCATCCGGGCCTTGGCCTGCGGCGCCTGGGTCGGGTGAATGATCTTGACCGCCACGGTGCGCTCCAGGCGCTCGTCGGTGGCGGTGTACACGGTCGCCATGCCGCCACGGGCGACGCGCCCGCGAATGCGGTAGCGCCCCTCGATCAGCGAGCCCAGCAACGTGTCGGCGACCTGTGTGTCCATCGGCAGGCAGTCTATGTGTCGGAGGGATGAAGGTAGAACAGGATGCTACCGCCGGGTTGCGACAAGGGGGGACCGCCGCGCTCCCGGCGGCGGTGCGGGGTGCCGTGCACCGGGTCCGGCGGGCACGTGGCAGGGTGGTCGGGTGACCGATTCCGTACCCGCCGAGACCGGCCCCGAGCTGGCCGGACCGGCCGACCCGGCCGGATGGCTGACGCTGCCCGACGTGGCCGAGCGCCTGGACCTGTCGATCAGCAAGGTGCACCAGATGATCCGCGACCGTGAGCTGATCGCGGTGCGCCGCGACGGCGTCCGCCGGATCCCGGCCGACCTGGTGGCCAACCGCACCGTGCTCAAGCACCTGCCCGGAGTGCTCAACCTGCTCGCCGACGCCGGTTACGACGACGAGGAGGCGCTGCGCTGGCTCTACCGGGAGGACCCCACTCTTCCCGGCACCCCCGCCGTAGCCCTCGGCGGCGACCTGGCCCGAGAGGTGAAACGCCGAGCCCAGGCAGTCGCCTTCTAACCCCGAGGACCGCCTCACCGTTCTCGTTGATCATGAAGTTGGCGGCGGAGTCGATCTCCGAAAGTGCCGCCAACTTCATGATCGACCGCTTCGGGGGCGGGTGTGGGGGTG